>JBGCGI010000302.1:0-46853 GCA_045110715.1 Rubripirellula sp. | reverse complement strand
CCCATGAACCCGACGTCCTGCATGCCGAGGTCAACGCCCGAGCCTATGTCGCTCGTTTCAACTTCAAAGGCCCGGACCAAGAAAAGAAGGTCGGCAATCTCTCTGGCGGTGAACGCAATCGAGTTCACTTGGCCAAACTGTTGCGACAAGGCTGCAATGTGCTGCTGCTTGACGAACCCACCAACGACTTGGATGTCGACACACTTCGAGCACTCGAAGAAGCGATCGCCAACTTCGCAGGCTGTGTCGTCGTCACCAGTCACGACCGCTGGTTCCTCGATCGCTTGGCGACGCATATCCTTGCGTTTGAAGGCGACGGAAAACTGACGTGGTGCGAAGGAAACTTCGACACCTACGAACGCAACCTGCACGAACGAATGGGAACGGACCCCGAGTCCGCTTCCTCACGATACAAGAGCATTCACGCGGGCTAGCAAGACTGCACCTCCCGCGATCCTTCCATCATCAACATTCAACCTCAGGAACGAAATCATGACGATTTTACGAGTTGGACCCAATCAGAAATACACCGACGGCTGGTCCTCTGCTTTCGGTGGTTCTTCAAGAAAGAAATCGACAGCGAAAAAGAAGAGCAAGAAGAAATCAGCAACCGCTGCTACCAAAACGAAGACCACCAAAAAGAAAGCGGCGAAGAAAACTGCGAAGAAGGCAGTGAAGAAAGCGACGAAGAAGAAGGCCGCCAGCAAGAAAAAGAGCGTCGCCAAGAAGAAGGTAACGAAGAAGACCGCCAAAAAGGCTACGAAGAAAAAGACAGCGAAAAAGAAGACTGCCAAAAAGAAGAAGTAGCCTCACGTCGGCCGCTTGAATCAACACCAGGGAACTGCGGCCTTCCCGTCCCGCCGAACTCCTGCGAGAGGATCGGCCCCCGCCTATCAGCAACTGCCTGATGTCAAACACCCTGCCTCCTGATCGCATGAGCGAAGAGCTCCGGCTGATAGCGGGGCATTTGAATTTTGCTTCGGGCGCCGGAGATGCCGCCACGTTGGCTGCGTGGAATTCGGTCTATCTCGCTGCCAGCCAAGGCGACCCGCTTTCTGGGCCGCCGGCTTGGCTGGTCGTCAAAGACTGGCTTCGCGAGACATTGGCTCGACTGCAAAGCGAACAATCTGCATTTCGCGACAGCGACCAAGCGTCTCGCGCCGTGACGCTGCTGTGGAGCGAGTTGATACCAAGCTACTTCGACTTCCATCGCGATCTGCTGTTTCACCAAGCGCCGGAATTGATCTTCAATGGTTTCTTCATGGCACGTGCTGCCGAAGCGTTGCTGAGTATCGGGCTCGATGGAAAAGATGACGAGATCGTGCAAGCTGCGATCGACCGCATGGATGACTTCGTCGGTTATCGCCCTGTCGCGATGCTAGAGAACCGAACCTGCCAACCGTATCGTCACGAGTTCATTCGCCCCGTTCCGCTGTACGTGAAAGAGGCAGGCGTTTCGGCAGGCCCTTACTACGGCATCATCGAACGTGCGTTGAATGCCCTTCGCACGACTCATCCGGACATTTTGCACGCCGCGGCTTTCGACCTAGAGCATGTCGAAGAGTTAGCGCTCGACCCACGCGCCTATGACTTTGACCACCCGGTCAATCGCCGCCCGAACTACCACTTTGGTGGCTGGGATGAACGATCCATTTCCTCGAGTGGTTTCTACAACCGATTTGTGTTGCGACAAGTCACTTTGGATGCCTTGCTCAGTCGAATCCAAGACGAATATGAGCTGGACCCTGAGGAGCTGCTAGACGAAGCTGCATCCGTTTTGGCGGGAATCATCCTGATGGCTTCAGGCATCAATGGCTGGGGCCCTGGCGCTTACACAAGTGACATCACGCTGGGATCGCTAATGAAACCCATCGCGACCTATCGGGACGCGTACTACGACGACCGAATGGCGCAAATCACAGGCGATCATTCTCAAAGATTGCTTGACGAGCAACGTCTGCGACGACAACCGTTCGGTGCAGCACGACAACATCTCAATGCCGCGTTGGCGGAACGCCGCGCTGGTCAACTCCAGCACGTCCAACTCGCGCGTCTGTTCGCGCGGATGGGATACCCCGATTCGGCCACGCGGCAAACGGACACGGTTTCTGCCGCCTCCGCTCGGATGATGTGCCGCATCGACTGCACCATGACGCTGGGACTGCGGGCACTGCGGGCCGGCGACTTGCAAGCCGCAGCCAAAGTACCCGCGCTCGCATTTGACCTATTGAAGCGTGCAATCAATTGTGGCGCCCTGATTGACCCCTGGGACATCCTGGGATTTGGAGGCAACTTCAGCCTCTACCCGGGTCCTGAGAGTGGTGTGCACGACTCGCGCGTCGAAGACATGCTGTACTTGGTCGAGCAACTCTTCAGTTACACCGCACGCGTCTGGAGCGAAGCCGCCGCTCGCGATGATCAGGCAGCGTACAACCAAATGGATCTGTGCTACCAAGACATCGCGGAATGGTGGCGCACCTATGCGGCCCACACTGTCGAATCGATTGAAGCGACCGATCCGTTGGAATCCTACGACTCCGCCAAACTCGTTGCCCGAGCATTGCGACTTTGGCACCAGGGCGGGGCGGAAGCAGGCAATGTTGCTTTCTGGGCTCCGCATGCGGATCTGTTTGATTCACCTCGCGCCTACTCCCTGGTGATTTCTGCGCTTCTCGAGCGACGAGACTTCGTCCCCGCGATGGCACTGCTGGTGCACTGGCTAAGCAATGCAGAACGTGTTGGCTTGCGAAGCGGAGGCAACTCGCTTCCCAGACTGGCCGAGCGCTGGCTACTTCGTCTGCGCGATTCGACCGAAGACAACGGCAACGAATTCGGCCAACCCTTCATCGATCAAGTCGCGAAACGTGACACGCGTGAAGTATGGCCGCTCGTACGCAAATTCTTCGATTACCTGGAAGCCAATGCCGAAGAGTTTTGGTCGGCTCCGCAGTTCAACCTGGGTCCCAGGAAATCAACACCGAAGGACTGGGAACGCGAACTGACGGCCGCTGACGAGGATGATGACGACGGCGACGATCTTTACGCCGCTGCCTACGAGGGCATGACTTACCGCGACACAACCGATGACGGTAACGAAGGAGCGATTTTCGAGTTTGGTGATGAAGGCAGTCACGACGAACTCGATGCCGAATCGAAACGACTGGTCGAACACCTCAACTTCTTGCAATCACTCGCCAAGATGTGGGCGGTTGCTGCCGACATCGCTGTCACCGACAAAAATTGCGAAGACCTGTCCGATCGCATGCACTCCCTGACTTCCTGGGCGAAACGAGCGAAAGAGAACCGCATCGGGTTACTCGAGTTGCTTGATGCGGTTCGTGACTTTCGCATCGCACCTGCAGGCAGTGACAAGGATTCGATGCGCAGCTACGACAAACGTCGAGTGCTTCGCGATTCCTTGATGGAACGCGTCATTGCGACCGCCGTCGAAATGTCAGATTCGCGCCGCCTGGTCAGCGGCACGTTGATGGCCATGCCACACGGCGAATCGAAAATCGATTCAGAAATGGCTGCCGATGATGCGCGGGCCGTTCAAATGTTCGGCGCGTTGATCGCCAATCAGCACTCACAGGTACGTGACTTCTTCCCTTCTTTCCTGGAAGCACTACGTGAGAAAAACCTGCTTTACATCCCGCTCTCGAGAGGCGGAGACCCCGTCAAAATCTATGTTGCACGACTTCGACAACGCGTGCTGCGTCACCTGATGCACTGGCTTCCCCGACGCGGACTGCTGTCGGAAACCTGCTTGCTGATCGAGACCGCACGCGAGATGGAGCACAGCAACCCAATCGGTGTGGGAGCCGTGACCGAATTCGACAGCCTGTTCCGCACTGGATTCCGATCCCTGGTCGCGTCGATGGTCGAATCAACTCGGCACTCGCTAGCCCAAACGATGAATCGCGAGAACGCGAGCAAGCCCAGTGCCCCGCCCGCTGACGTCATTCGCGGCGATCAGCTGAACGAGAAAGTGATTGCCGAGACGCTGATCCCGCTGCTTGAACGATTGACCGAGACGATGCTGGGGAGCTGGCTCGCGCACAGCCAAACCCTCCGTTTGTCGCCGCTGGAAATGGTGAGCGACAAGAAGAAATGGGAACGGTTGGTCAAATTTGTCAAAGACTATGGCGACCCAGTTTTTACTCAAACATTCTTGCAACTCGGCAACGTTCGAGCGATTTTGCACCAAGGTGTTGCCGCCTGGTTAGAACGCGCGATGGAACAGGGCGATGACCATCTGTGTGACACGCAGCTGTTCATTGATCTGGAAAGTGGGGTTCTACCCATCAAGGAAGCCGAACGCTGGATGACCCTGGTCTACGAAGCCCTGATCGATCATCACACCGAATACCTGGACTACAACAGCACGACAACACAGAGTGACCGAGGCGACATGGTCTACATGTTCCTGGACTTCCTGCGTCTGCGAGTGCGCTACGAGCGAATCGCCTGGAACCTAAAACCTGTCATGTGGGCGCACGAAGTTCTCGTTCGAAGCCGACTCGAGAACGCTGCGATGATGTGGCGACGCAGTTTGAGCGAACGCATTGGTGCCGAGGCAGAAATCTACGTGCAGAAGTTAAGAAAACTGCAAGCCGACTATGCGATGCGAATGCCAACGGTCGCCGACCGAATCCTCGAGCGGTTCGTGCAGCCCATGACAATCGATCGCATGCGATCGTTGGTTGGACCCGCCATGCGAGATGCAGAAGCCGACGTCGAAAGCCGATTCTTCTTTCTGCTCGAAGAAGAATGCGAACTGCTGACCAGAACTCCCACAGGCGTTGGACTTGATGTGCCCGCCTGGTTGGATTGTTTGGAAGAAGAAGTTGAGCAGCTAGCAAAGCGAAGAGCGAGTAGCGAAATCGATCCACAGTCATTGATGACAATCGAGATCGCTCCGCTTTCGGTGGATGAAATCTCTGAACAACTGTCAAAAGCACAGAGCCAAGGGCGACGCTTGCCACACATGAAGTGAGCTTGACAAATTTCGCGGAACAACATTTTTGCAGGGGAATCTTTACAAGCATGTGCCAGCCACACATACTTGCCGCCTGCCCGCCAGAGACCTCCCCCTCATGAATTCGTTTCCGGCGAAACTCTTCTCAACTGTTCTTACCCACAACCCGAAACACACGGATGAATACGGTTGCCATCAGTCAGCTTTCAACACTTCGCTGGAGCATCGAGGAAGATGCAAAAGCGTACGCGGCACGCGGGTTTGGAGGCATTGGCATTTACCGTCCCAAACTCGAAGATTTTGGGTTGGATCGAACGATCGAAATGCTGGCCGAACATTCGCTTTCGGCAACTTCGTTGTCTTGGGTGGGTGGATTTACCGGCAGCGACGGTCGACGATTTGAAGACGCCGTCCAAGACGCCGAGAGTGCTGTTCGCGACGCCGCTAATCTGCAGGCTGACACGCTGATCGTGTTGGCAGGCGGCCGAAACAATCACATTCGAAAGCACGCGAGACGCACTCTGTGCGAAGCATTGCGAGAGATCTCGGCGGTCGCTGAAGAATACGGAGTCCGACTGTCAATCGAACCGATTCATCCTGGCTGTGGTGACGAATGGTCATTCCTGAACGACCTGCAATCCACACTGGACATCATCGAAGAAGTCGCAAGCGATCACCTAGGCATCGTGCTTGATACCTACCATGTGGGGATGGACGAGGAAGTCGTCGGTTGGTTGCCGGATGTGATCCCGCACTTGCACGTCGTTCAATTAGGCGACGCCAAGCATTCACCGCTCGGTGAAATGAATCGATGCCTGCTCGGCGAAGGTTGCGTACCGTTGACTGCGATCCTGGAAACTCTGCAGTCCTACCGGTACAGTGGCCCCTTTGAAGTTGAACTGATCGGCGAAGATGTCGAAGAAATTTCTTACGAAGATCTACTGGATCACACGCGAGACTTCATTGACCGACAACTTGGTCCTGTCGAGCAAAAGTAGCCCGCCCACTTCCTAAGTTGCCGCGAGAAGGTCAGCGAGCAGTTACAGGTGTTTCTCGTTCGCTGGTTGCCACTCTGGACGGAAACAAAGGCAAACGTTGATCCTCTGCAAGCAGTGCGCGATTGACACGCTCTGGATCACGCTGACTCCATGTTTCCCTAAGCTTGGGCGCCCAAACTTGTCGTAGCATCCCCTCGTCATGCCACGTACACTGGTAACCTGCTGGCTCCCAGCGACGCTGCGGCATTTGCGATTCCTTCTTGATCAATCGCCATGCTCGAACATGGAAACGACGTTGAGTTTTTGACCAGTCATAGAAGATCACTTGCTGAAAGACTTCTCGCCCCTCTTCGTCCACAAAGTGATTCAATTCGATCATGTCGACTTGCTGCCGCATGACAGGTGTCGCCGTCGCTGGACTGCCCGGCGCCACGCCGGCCAATAGCAGCGACACGATTGATAGCAGAGATGACATCGTGCGACTCCCTTTTCATCGAAACACGAGGCAGAGCCCAGAGGCACACATTCCTTTGCGCAGCATCCCGAGCAAATCAGCGGTACCAAGAGCAAAGCCGCCATGTAAAGAGCGGAATTGGATGATCCCAATGGCGATCCTGTTTCTACTCACCTTTGCCCCTTTGTCGCTGTACGGTGACCCACCGATCGAACTTGATGAACTGCCGTCGCCACCGCGAGAAATCCGCAAGCTGATCCAGTCCGCCAACGTCACGATGGAGTCCGGTGAGGCCAACGACAGAGACCCCAAGCTTGCCGGCCTGACCGACTACAAGATTCAATTCCAGTATGGCGTCCGGCCAAAGTGGCATTTGGACTCAACCGGCACGCGTCTGCGAATCAGCACTCGCTACTTCAAGGTCGACTGGAGTCAGTCACACAAAATCTGGCTTCGCAAAAAGCCGCCGACCGATCAATTCTGGTCGAGCGAACTGGTCCTTCACGAATTCGACCACGTTCGCATTTCATCGGATCCACGATTCAAGGCAATGTTCGAGACACGATTGCGAAAATCCACCTCGTTGACGCGGGAGGTAAGTGAGAACGACAAAGTCAATCGCGCACTGATCGACACCTTGATCGATGAACATGTCAACGGCGTGTTCAAAGACGTCACCGACCTGATTTCGATACGCTACAAAGAGCTCGATCGAGTCACAAACCATGGCCGTCGCCCAATCCCAGAAGACTCTGAAATGGCGGAATACTTTCGAGAGTTAGACGAGGCGACTGAAGAAGACTGAGCGGTTCGATTCAATCGCTCAATTTGCATGTCGCTTGCACGATCACTTGCTCCACTTCGGGAGCCCAAACGGTGGGAAGCCCGTAGTAGATCATGGCTCCACCGCCTTCGTAGCCGCCTTCCAACAAGACACGCCTTGATGGGATGTAGGCCATCACATCATTGGAGTACGCCGCGACCCAAGTCCTCGAGAAATCCCCTCCGTCGCGGTTCAGTTCTGACTTCAATCGAATGGCATAATCCACCACGACTTCGCCTCCCAAGAAAACCCACTGAACCTCACTCCCGAGCTTCCAAAACTGAATCGGATAAGGATAGGTGGGGGACAACTCGATTCCGTCCGCTATCTGCTTCAACAGCGAATCAGCTCTGGACTTCACATACTTGTTTGGCGAAGCCGCCTGATCGCGAAGCTCTGCCTCGGTCGGCAAATCCGCCAGCGGCAAGTCCTGCTCGATGTATTGAGTCGATAAATCACCATCAACATCCATCATCGGCTGCTCGATGACCGCGGCGACAGCTTCGGCAAGCTCGCCACCGTATTTTTTTGCGAGCTCGACGGTTCTTCTTGGAACGGGATTCTGGTCACCACCGCAGCCCGCCCAAAACATAGCGATCGAATCGGGATACCGTTCTTCAAGTGCGATCTGTGCAAATCCCGGATAGTCACCTGACCATTCCATCTTCGACAGCGTGGTGGAATGACAGGCGTAGCCAAACACGATTGCATCGCGTTTTGCGAGCCGGCGCATCCTCAGTACTGGCACATCGTGATCGCTTGGACCCTGCAGCGAGTTTTTCTCGCGCAACTCGACCACATCGGCTTCGCGATTCTCTCTGCGATTCACAGCGAACGTTGCCTTGCCGCTTCCCCAGGCGAATTCGGCTTCGCCGATGTCCGCAAACGCCGCCGCAACAGATCGTAAAACTTGCCCCGTCAAATACTGTGCGTAGTCGTCCACTCGCTGTCGGTCGTCTGCCCCCAACATCATGTAATGCATCGGTCGCAGTGTCTTGGCCACGACCGGACCGGTGTGCGTGTGAGACGTTGCGATCGCGACTTGGTCTCGTGACAACTTGAACTCACGTTGAACTTGCTGACAAATTTGCTGTGACAAGCCGCGTTCGATTCCCACGATATCAAGCGTGATCAGCACGGCTTGATTGCCAGAGGGTGACTGAATCACCAGCGTTTTGGCCCACAGATCGGTCAGCGTACCGGTCGCATGTTTCGCGCCTCGCGACGCGTAACCCGCCATTGGCATCGGAAGCTTGGGCGTGATGTTCGCTGTGGCAACACCGCCTTTCCATTGCCCGAAAGCTGACGGAAGCAAGCAGTTGAAGACCACACCCAAAAGAATCAGCTTCGCACAGTGCAACATCAGAAATTCCTAACAGAAGGTCCGGCCGAGCATAGAACAGTCAAGCATGCGGGAGAACATCGTAACACGAATGTTCACTCGGACTTGCTAGGCGTTAGCGTCTTTGGTTCACGGATCAGCCTGAACACAGCTGGACCAATTCACCAACTCGCTAAGAGCCCGCATTCCATCATTGGGCATGCCTGGGTAAACCGACTCCGATTCACCAAGCGACATCACGCTGGTCACCCCGGCCACGGTAGATGCGTCACGTATTGCGGCTAACGTTTCCCGACCGTAGACGCCCAGCGAGGAAACCGAGCCGCTCAGGTACGGCAGAACGTCCTCCGCACGATCCAATTGTCTGACGATCACTAAACGGCAGGCGGGATGCCGCGCAATATCAAAGGGCCTCGCCGCAAGCACGACAGCGGATGTCACGTTCGGCGACACTCCATTCTCAAACCACCTGCCATGCAGTAACGCGGTGCGTTTGAGCATCCGCAGTTGCCCCAGCAGCGGGCCTTGCAGAACGCGCGGCCACTGTTGATCCCAGCGAGCCAGCTTGTCTCGCAACTGCTCGCAGTACCGGATCGCATGTTGTTCGTCACCAACGACATAGTGGACGAGCGAGGAAACACAAGCCTGCTGATTCGATATCATCGAGTCCGTGGATGCTAACTCCGCCGCATCGGAAAGCCGATCCGAGGTAGCTTCGGTGCCAATCAAACTGACACTGTAGCGAGGGCGAAACACAACCGTCTTCGCGTGCAACGAGCGTTGGTGCACGCTACGGATCGCTGCCTCGCTTCCCCACACAACAACGCGATCGAACGCACCGGGACCAAACAGCTGCTCTTCGTATTTGGCATCACCACCTTTCCAATGAACGAGCGAGGTGTGGCGCCGTAAAGGATGCGCAGCATCCAGTTTGCCGATCGCAGTCGCCATGACGGCGGCCAACAAAGGAGACTCCGTTGCACTCTTCACGACGAGGGCACCACGCGTGGTTGTTCCTCGCAACCAGGAAATGAATGGCACAAATGGCGAGTTCCCCGCAGTGATGTGAAGTTGCCGCGTGGGACACGCCCTGACTTGCGGCGAGAAACTCGGTCGCGTCGAGCGGGAAAAGATCTGATCACCAATTCGTCCTGTCACGCCCTGGTAACAATCTTGCTTCACCGATACCCATCGATCTAAAAACTCACGCCCGCGAATCCCGCCCAACGAAAGCTCAAAATCAACCGCTTGTTCAATGCCCTCCCGATCGAGCAGTTCCGGCAGAACCTGCATCAGCAAATCAAACTCACCGGGATACTGAGCAGTGACTGGAACGACGTTCGCCAACGCTTGCAAAATCTCATCTTTTTGCTCCCGAAGCACTTGCTGCAAACAGCCCAGGTAATCCAAGACTTCTTGGAAAGGCAGAGACATCAGATCGCGCGAAAGCTGTTGCATATCTGACTCGATCAGCTCGCGTGGGTCAGGCTTCGCGGTCAGCAAGAACCGCGCTGACGTATGCCTAGCATCCGTGTTCGATGTGCCTGAGAGTTGGGCGACAACGTTATTCCCTCCCAGCGTGAACGCGCAGGACTCACCTGCAAAGCCTGGATGCGCGATCAGCTTCTCCAACGCGGCTGTGAGATCCTGACGCGACAAGTGATGAGGGGAACGCACCTGTCCTTTGACGAGAACGGGCACCGGAATCACACCGTTTTCCCAGGGCAGCGCCGCGCCGGAACCGATATTGTCTCGCTGTTGTGCCAAAGTCATATCCTTTGTGTTGCTGGAGTTCGTCTCAAGCTAATAACGACGCCATCACTCCGCCGCATCCACGAGTCTCTGAATTCGGAGCTCGCTGAATCGGCCCTCGAAGAAACCAACCACGGAGCCCACACTTGCAATCACCATGCTCCAATTGTGCAACATCACCGGGAATCACAAAGCCTGGGTAGGACAGTGCAAACGGGTCTAAGAATCCGATGTAGCCTCGCCCCGGTCGCCGCGGCTCTCCACAAAAGGCCTCGTCCAAAACAACCACCTCCAACAGAGGCGGGATGTGGTAGCGCAGTTCGCCGCAGCATGTCAGAGCGCAATTCAATTCGGTTGTGGAGTAAGCGTCAGAAAACTTCTCGGGGCCAATTCCAAAAGCTACCTCAATGCGATCGCGCAGCTCGTCATGCGAGATTCGGTCACCTTGAAATGACTTCCAACCGCCACCTGTGACAACAACGCTGTCAGCATGCGTGGCCAGTGATCCACAATGGGCCTGCACGCGTTCACACAAACGTCGCAGTTGAAACGGGGGCCCAAACACCAACAAAGGTCGCCCCGCCTCTCGCCCGGCATTAACGAAATCAACCAACGCGAGGGTGTCTCGCTGAGAATTCGATGCGACGGACGGAGCATGGGAACGACCAATTTCCTGCAAGTTGCTTGCCGTCACCGTAACGGTCGAGTCGACATAGTGTGTTCTAGCTGCCATCGCAGCCAGCCCATTGGCGACTCCTTGGATGCCGGTCCCATCTCCACGCGGGGCAGCGACCAAGCAATCAAAGTCTCTCTTTTTCCCATCCGCTGTGTGGTACCAGCGATCATTCCCGCAAACGCTGGAATTCCGGCAAAGCGAACGCCATGTCAAAGGATCCCGAGGCACAAAGGACATCATTCCGGACGTACCACTGGAGTAGCTCAGCCGGATGCCGTTCTCCGCCAAGGACTTGATCCACTCATCCAGATTGCTGACCGAACGCGCTTGAACAGGCAGCTGTTCCGCACAGATTCCCGAGAGCCAGCCCGTCAACTCAGAGAAGTCTTGCGACTCAAGCAGACCTTGGTCGTAAGACTTGAACAGATCGGTCGTGAACATCATTGTGTTCACGAGCGTCGAGAGGTCGCATTTGCCTGACGCGTCAGACTGCTCCGCAAGATGTCGGTAAGCGGGGATACGTTGGACGTAACGCTGGTGCTGCAATTCCAATGCTTCAGACCGCAGTTGGTCGGTGTGCGTTTCGTCGTCCGCACCCTCGCTCCAAGCTCTTGCCGAATCCAACAGCGCGCGTTGCAACTCCAGGATACGCGCCAAGCATGGATCATCTGAAAGACTACTGTTCATGATGTCAGTTTGAATGGAGTCGTTTGACTTGGTGACCAAAGAGTCACCCAAGAGGGTCCGTGCGAGCGTTGACTTGCCTGCCATCGAACAAGTCGACTTGGTCGATTCGAGGTGTTACGCTGATTTGCAGTTTGCAAGGGATCAGGCTGACGACAAACAGGATGACATAAACCACCATGTCCACCAACAACGGCACAACCCAAGACAGCTTCTCTCGAGGCCAATCGATCAATTTGTTCGTTGCTGGACTGATTGGAGTTGGGATCGCTCAATTGAGTCACGAGCTGTTTCATGGTCTCACTGCAATGGTAGTCGGAGGCAATTGGGAGCGATTCAGTGTCTGGGCAGTGCAAACAAGTTTGCCGGACGGGATTGCCGACCCCTTGTGGCGAGAGGGTTTGATCAAAGGGCTCGCGGCGCCTCTCAACATTCTGCTGGCCGTTGCCTGTGCGATCCTGCTTCGGTGTCGGCTTTCTTCCAGCGTCCACATGGTGCTGTTCTACATTGCTGCTTACTGTGGATTCCTCGGTTTCGGGTATCTGTTTATCGACCCGCTGTTCGCCAACGAAGAATCTGCGGGCGATTGGGCGCGGGTAACCATGCTGCTGGGCGGACACTGGTGGGTGCGATTTCCGATCATTGCCTGTGGTATCGCGGGAACCATTTTTGGCTATTTCTGGGTTGGCTCTGCGGCCAACCGGATGCTGGCCCATCCAACAGAATCCCGGCGTGATCGAATTCGAAATGGGTTCTTGATTTGCGTCATGCCTTACATCGCCAACAACCTGATCTTCAGTGTACTGGCGCTGCAACATCCATTGGGTGCAAAGGGCTTTTTCATTAGCCTTAGCCAGTACTGGCTAGGATACTGCGGACTCGTGTGGGCGTTCCTCATTAAATTCGTTTGGAGCCTGCCCGATTCCGCACCGGATCGTGAATCACTCGTGCCGCAAACGGTCCAGGCTCCAATGGTGATCATGGCCACCATGATCTACATCGCAATTGTGGTTTGCCTGTGATCGGAATCAAACGTGGAACGGATCACAAAATTCAGTGAACGCTCGCACACAACGATCTTTCTCGGTCCAATTTGGTGTCATGCCTGGCAGCATGTTGTTCCAAACGAGCCGGTCCATTTCTAAGCCTGTGCGGCTAAACTCCAGCAGCGATTTCGCCAAATGCGGATCCGGAGTTTGCCCCTCAGGAGTCCGCAAGCCAACGGACAGACGAATCGTGCAATGATTCGGCTCGGGTGCTGGAGCCGCGGCGCTGATCACTGCATAGTCATACGGGAAGTCGCCCAACAATTCAGAAACGACCAATCCGGGACTAAAGGCTCTCGCCAAGAAATCCACTTCCACAGGCTTCGAGGGATCGGCTTTTCCTTGCCAATCAGAGGGCGGAATGTGGAAGACGCCTCGCACGGCGAACTCATCGTCCTCGCCATCGCAAACTTCAAAAACGGGCTCGCGACAGAGCCCATGCACGGGTTGAAAGTGTGCGTTATCAAAGGCATTTTCAATCGCGAGCTGCCCGTCAACTTCCAATTCCATCGTGAACCCTGGAACGAAGGTGTAGGTCTCGCTCAACTTCTGAAGCGCCGCTGGAAAGCCAGTTAGCGCCTGATCAGAGACGCGTACAAAGATCATTCCTGCATGAACAAACGTTTCGTACTCTCGCACGCAGAAATCATGTTTCCGATCATCTCCAAGTGCGATTTTGTAACCGTGAAAGGGGCACACCACTGAATCGCCAGCCAGCTTGCCACCAAAACCTAAATGGGCGCCGCGATGTGGACACGTGGCATCAAACACACGAAAAGTGGAGTCTTGCCGAATTAACATCCATCGCCTACCGGCAAATTGAAGCGGTGTAACATCCTCCGCAACGTCAGCGAATCCAACCTGATACCAGCCGTGTTGATACAACGGGGGAGTCCTCTTTACGGGAAACAAGGGCTAAAACATGGGGTTTGCTATCTGGTTGAGTGCCTCGCAACGATTCTGAATAAGTTGCGAAATAAACAACGGACTGTGGTGCGTCAGCGCCGAAAAAAACAGCTGACCCGTTGTCTAGTTGACAACACCCTATAGGAGGATATGATCTTATCACGAATTTGGCTAGGTCTGTCAGCAATCTGATGGTTTGAGACCGGCGAAATCAGCCCCTCCCACACCACCTTGGAGAAAGTGATGTCTGAAGTTTCGGAAGAAAAGTTCTTGCAAATCTACGGTGACCTGCTGGTCCAGTACTGGGGTTTGCCCGCTCACAAAGAGCGATTCAAGGCTGACCCAGAAGCTGTCCTGAAAGAATTCGGTTTGGATCCAGGCTCGGCAAAATTGAATGTGAAATACATCGATGCTGGAGATACATCTCCTCAAGAGAACAATCTGGGAATCGAGCAACCCTCCCCCGCCAGTGCATTCCAATTATGGACACAAGGCAAGGAGCTCGGCACGATCGATTTCTTCATCCCCGAAGAACCACCAGAAGATTCCAATAGTATGGAACTGTCAGACGAAGAGCTGATGGCAGTTGCTGGAGGCTGGAGCATCAGCTGTTGCAGCTGCACTCCTTGCTGTTGCTGCTAAGGAAATCGTGAAACGCAATGTCGGACGGCTTTCGCTGTCCGACTGAGGGGCGAGTGAGAACTCTTGTTGAAAGAGAATGTGTCCAGATTTCGTTTGATTACTTGTTAACCCAGAGCTTGAACCGATGGCAGACATCACAGAAGAAAAATTCCTGCAAATTTACGGTGACCTCCTCGTCCAATATTGGGGATTGCCGGCGCACAAAGAACGCTTCAAAGCCGATCCCTTGGCGGTTTTGAAAGAGTTCGGACTGGACCCCGGTTCGGCGAATGTGAACGTCAAGTACATCGCCGCCGGTGACAATAGTCCTCAGGAAAACAACCTGAATATTCCTGACCCAAGTGCCAGCAGCGCGTTCCAGCTCTGGGTGAAGGGCAAAGAAATGGGTGACATCGATTTCTTCGTGCCTGAGGAACCACCAGAGGATTCCAACAGCATGGAGCTATCAGACGAAGAGCTGATGGCTGTCGCCGGAGGCTGGAGCATTTCGTGCTGCAGTTGCTCGCCTTGCTGCTGCTGCTAGTGTCATTGACCTGCGAATGAGATCGGTGACTTGCTGGGGTAATCAAGCCACCCATCGGATTCCAATCAGCGGTTTCGGCAACGTCCGGAACCGCTGTGATGAGCGGTCTTGAACAACAATCGCATTCCTGTTGTCCACCAAGAAAGTTTCTGTTGTTCGCCTACCCTCGCCTCAAATCATCGATCGATCCACATGCAGTAGGGCGGCGTTTATTTCTTGTCAGCGAGACGCGTTCACTCGTATTTGATGGACCGGCATTCCCACTGATCTTGCCTTTCCTTGATGGCAAGCATTCGATGGTGGACCTACAGCGTGCAACCGATGGCAAGCTAGGTCTACCAGAAATCTTTTCGGCGCTCCGGCAATTAGAGAACCGGGGATGTCTGGTTGATGGACCTTGCAACCAAGATGAATCCGTCTCTGCTTTCTACGAGTATGGGCCTCGGGCAGAAAGCCCGCCTGATTCGCTTCAGTCGGTCGCGGTGCAGTCCATCTGCGATGTGCCTGCCCAAACACTGACACCAGCCTTGCAAGAGATCGGCTTATCGATCGAGGCAGGCAGTCCATTCTTGGTCGTCATCGCGGATGACTATCTGCAAGCAGAATTGGCTGACATCAACCACCAAATGCTTGCCGCTGACCGCACCTGGATGCTGATGAAGCCAACCGGCAGCATCGTCTGGATGGGACCGATCATGGTTCCCGGACAAACAGGCTGCTGGAGTTGCATGGCTCAGCGTTTGCGTTCCAACCGACAAACGGAAGGCTACCTCCGCAATCATTGCGACGACGTCACATTGCGGCAGTTCAAACCAACCGTGCCGTTGGTCGCCAACACAGCCTTGAACATGGCGGCGCTCCAAATTGCAAATTGGATGGCCAGAGGTGAACAATCCAATCTGTTGGGCAATTTGCAGACGTGGGACTTGGTTCAGAGAAACTCACGCCTCCACAGACTCGTCAAACGCCCGCAGTGCAGTGAGTGCGGTGAGCCAACCGGCGAGCATCCGCCCGCGCCCATTGAACTGCAGTCGCACCCCAAGCGTTTTATAGAGGATGGCGGACACCGAACGCGTACGCCTCAAGAAACCTACGATCTATACCAACATCACGTCAGTCCGATCTTGGGAGCGGTAACGGAATTGCTTCCCGCGTTAGGCCAAACACACGCGTTGACGCCTTCCTATGTTGCTGGTCACAACTTTTCGATGGGGCTCGACAGTATCGTCTTTTTGCGCGAATCGATCCGCGGCATGAGCGGCGGCAAGGGAGCCAGCGATATCCAGGCCAAGGTGAGTGGCCTCTGCGAAGCGATCGAGCGTTACTCAGCGCTCTACACCGGAGATGAATACGTTATCCGCGGTAGCTATCAGGATTTGGGGACAGATGCGATTCACGCCAACGAGTACCTGGGCTTTAGCGAGCGGCAATTTGATCACCGCACGGAGTGGAATAAGTCCCAAGCTTCCTCGCGTTGCCACATGGTTCCCGAACCATTCCCCGAGGACAAAGCATTCGACTGGTCGCCATTCCAGTCGCTGATCGACGGATCAACGAAATACCTGCCTACCGCGCTCTGCAACTTCGGCCATCCGGAATTCAGCATCGGTGGCTGGTGCTTACCTGACTCGAACGGCAGCGCGTCGGGAAACACCCTCGAGGAAGCCATCCTGCAAGGATTCATGGAACTGGTTGAACGTGATGCGGTGGCGATTTGGTGGTACAACCGCCTGCTGCGACCAGCGGTGGATCTGGATAGTTTTCAACTTCCCTACCTCGACTCAATTCGCAAGTATTACTCGGCAGCGGGTCGGACCCTATGGGTGCTCGACATTTCGAGCGATCTTCCGATTTCGACGATGGCCTGCATCTCGCATCGCACCGATCGCCCTTCGGAAGACATCTTGCTGGGATTCGGCTCGCACTTTGATCCCAAGATTGCAATTCTGCGAGCCATCACCGAAGTCAATCAATTCCTTCCTTCGGTTTCCCTCACGAATCGTGACGGTACAACTCGCTACCTTTTTGGTGATGAATTGGCGCGCCAATGGTGGACCACCGCGACGATGGCGGACCAGCCGTATTTGGCGCCGGATCCAGCTACCGAGCCTATCAAGCTGGAGCAGATTCCGAACCTGGCCACCGATGACTTAGCCGAAGATGTTCGCATCTGTGCAGACATGATGAAGGAACATGGGATGTCGCTATTCGTTTTGGATCAAACACAACCTGACCTCGGCCTGAGTGTTGCGAAGGTCCTCGTACCAGAACTTTGCCATTTCTGGCGACGCCTCGGCAAGCCACGCTTGCATGAGGTTCCCGTGCAGATGGGTTGGCTGAAGGAACCCATTGCCGAAGAGGACCTCAATCCATTCAGTATTTTCTTCTAGTGAACCAGCTCTGTTCTTGAGAAATCCGTCATCCATGCCCACGCTGCCGCCGAATCGTCCTCGACTACGCCGTTCGTTTGCTGTCGTCAGCGTCGAGGACCAAGCAATGTTCGTGCTAGGCGAACGTCGCCAGTTTGTTTTTGAGGGAAAAGTATTCACTGCCTTGCATCCCTATCTCAACGGCCAGCATACGTTTCCAGAAATCGTCGGGAAGCTTGGCAGCACTTTCTCTGTCATGGAGTTGACTCGATCTCTTTCGCGATTGACACAATCAGGCTGCCTGACCGACACCACTGATCAGCGTGAGCTCGAGGACACTCTGCTCTGGGATGATGTGCGAATTGACCCGCATCATGCTGCCAGCGTACTCCAGAGCAAGACGGTCGCGTTTCGTTCGATAGGACTCGACTCATCAGGCATCGAGGATCAACTTCGCGGCGAGGGTTTCCGACTGGATGACCGTGGAGACTTTCTGTTCGTCGTCGCCAACGACTACCTTTGCGACGAGCTTGCCGAAATCAACCAGCAGGCAATCGAAAACGAAACACCTTGGATTCTCGTAAAGCCAAACGGCATGGTGCCTTGGATTGGTCCAATATTTCACCCCAACCAATCAGCTTGCTGGGAATGCTTGGCCCAGAGGATGCGAGCCAACCGACACATTGACCAGTATCTCAAACAGCATTCTCATCAACAGCGACTTCCGCAAGGGTCCAAAGCGGCCTTGCCGGCTGGCATCCGAATGGCTGTTGGGTTGGCTGCATTGGAACTCAAACGTGCCATGGCCGGCGACAAGCTTGCGCTGAAAAATCGATTGATGACCCTGGACGTGCTCAGCCTGGAACAGCAGGAACATGCAGTCGTCCACCGACCTCAATGTCCAGCCTGTGGCAGTTGTGAAATATTGGAATCGCAAGAAGCGACGCCGATTACGCTGCAATCAAGCCCCAAACGCCTTGGAGAGCAACGCACCGCCGCAGCAGGCGAAACGCTTGCCCGAATCGAGAAACACGTAAGCCCAATCACCGGCATCGTAACGTCACTCGTCACTCGCAATACCGCCGTTGCCGGGCCTTGGTACAACTGCGTCGCCGGTCACTACTTCCCAACCTTTACCGATGACTTGCTCTCTCTTTGCTTGAACCTTGTTGCTCGTAGCGGTGGCAAAGGAGCAACGGAAGTGGAGGCCAAGACAGGCGCCATCTGCGAGTCAATTGAGCGTTACTCCGGCATTTGTTGGGGCAATGAAAAATCGATTGTCGCAACGCGTGAAGAGTTGGCCGATCAAGCCATCCCAGTGGAAACGCTGTTGCAGTTCAGCGACACGCAGTATGACAGTCGCCCCGAGCGTCCACCAACAGAACTGAACGAACGGCACGATCCACCACCTCGCTTCGATGACTCTCGCCCCATCGCTTGGACCCCCGTCTGGTCGCTGACTGACGAACAGACTCGTTATGTCCCAACGGCTTTTTGCTACTACGGCTTTCGAGACAAAGACCTGTTCTTGTGCCGCTGTGACAGCAACGGCTGTGCGTCAGGCAACACGCTCGAAGAGGCCATCGTGCAAGGCTTCTTGGAATTGGCTGAACGTGATGCGGTCGCCATTTGGTGGTACAACCGCTTGCAGCGCCCAGGAGTTGATGTGGCCTCCTTCAAGTTGCCGTACTGGAACGAAGTCGAAGGTCGCTATCGCGACAATCTCAATCGCGACCTGCATTGCTTGGATCTGACCAACGACCTAGGCGTGCCCACCTTCGCCGTCGTTTCGCGGCGGTTAGATGCCGATCCTGCTGACATTGTGCTCGGCTTTGGGTCCCATTTCGATCCTCGCGTTGCAGTACTGCGAGCTCTGAAAGAAGCCAACCAGTACCTGCCTGCCTTCTGCAAATCTCCAGACGGAAAAACGAACTACCAAAGTGACCCGGAAACCGTCGCTTGGTGGCAGACAGCAACCTACGAGAATCAACCGCACCTTCTTCCCAACAATCAATGTGCTTTACGGACGTTCGCGGACTTCGCATTTCAACCTGAATCCGATGTCAAGAATGAAGTGCATGCGGCAGTCGAGACCTGCCGGTCTGCGGGACTCGATTTCTTGGTCCTGGATCAGTCGCGCCCTGATCTCGACTTTCCAGTCGCCAAAGTCATCGTGCCAGGCTTAAGACACTTTTGGCGCCGACTCGCGCCGGGCCGACTTTACGACGTGCCTGTGCAATTGGGATGGCTAGATACACCACGGTCGGAATCGGAATTGAACCCGATTTCCTGTTTCGTTTGACTGAACCCTGCTGAGATTACGAGATGAAGCCTGATGTCGTCCTGCGGTTGCTCGAAGGCGCCTCGGTTGTTGATCGCCAAGGAATCCATTTTCTGGAGCTACCGGCAAGCAGCTATCGGCCACCGCTTCCCGTACGGAACATGACCCCGGGCTTCCAAGCTGCGGTCGAGCAGCTCTTGAATGGATCACCCACTGCTTCCAGCCTGATGACGGAAGTGCTTCGAAACGACGGCCCAACGGGCGCCGGACGCTGGCATCAATTCAGTGGTCATTTGTGGCGAATGGCAATGATTCGCCAAACGCTTCTGGTAGACGAAAAACCGTTTGCGACTTTGACGCCCCTCTCGTTCTACTTTCGTTTCCAGGAGCATGAAATCGAAGCCGACAAACGCTTCCTCCTTTCACGTTTTGCCTACATGCATCTTGTGGGGGAAACCATGCGTCTGGAGTCCCCCACTGGTCACGCCGATCTCAATCTACACGACCCCCGAGCCATGACCCTACTGGGTGCCCTGGCGAGCCCACAATCAGCAACGGAGCTTGCGACAACCTGCGGCTTAGAACCGGAGCAGGTTCAGGTCATGTTGAATTTCCTACTGAACATGGAAGCAGTCGTCACCGATGGACAACAGGCCCCAGACCCGATTCGCGATCCATGGGAATTCCACGACTTACTTTTCCATTCCAGGAGTCGTCTAGGTCGGCACGATCGCCCCTACGGCGGAACCTACCCGTTCAAGGACGTCTTCCCCGCAATCCCAACGATCAAGCCACCGATGGACGGCGAGGTGATTGAGCTAGCGACGCCTGATTTGACTCAGATCCGTGAACAAGACCCTTCCTTCACCGAAGTGTTGGAGTCTCGCAAGTCGATCCGGTCGCAAGATGAACAACCCATCACAGTCGCACAGCTAGGCGAGTTCCTCTATCGGTCCTCCAGAGTCAAGAAACTCTCTGCCGATGGCTCTGTTAGCTTCCGCCCTTCCGCTGGTGGCGGCGCCCTACACGAATTGGAAGTTTATCCATTCGTAAGCCGTTGCGAGGGATTGGAGCCGGGCGCTTATCACTATCGAGCCGCTGATCACCAATTGACTCGGATTCAGGAGATGACTCCCACAGTCAAAACTTTGCTCGATGTAGCGGGCGTTACAGCAACACTCCAAGGCCCGCCGCAAGTTCTGTTTCTCGTTGCCGCACGCTTTCAGCGAGTGCAAATGAAATACCAGTCGATGGCCTATGCGGTGATCCTCAAGAACGTCGGCGCGCTCTACCAGACAATGTACCTCGTCGGCACGGCGATGAACCTGGCGCCCTGCGCGCTCGGTGGCGGGCATTCCGATCTTTTTGCCGAATCGTTGGGATTGAATTATTACCAAGAGACCTCCGTCGGAGAGTTCATCTTGGGTACACGCGGCCCCTTAGCTGATGAAGGATACCAAAGATGACCTCACAGGCCTCCAATCCAATTTTGTCGGATTTACCCGTCAATCAACTTGCCGATGGCTTGGCCGGTCGCGAACGACCAGGCGAAGGCGACAAAGTGCTCTGGCTACACGGCTACACGCTCGACTCAAGCAGTTGGGGGGACCTTTGGCAACGACTTCCTGGCTGGCACCACATCGGAGTCGACTTTCCTGGCCATGGAGCTTCGGGACCACTGTCCGAGGCAGGCGATCTACAAAAACTTGCTCGACGACTCGGTGAGTACTGCCTAGAAAATGAGATCCGACACATCGCCGCACTCTCCTTTGGAACCATCACCGCCACGCAAATCATGATCGAGTTCCCAGACTCGTTCACTTCCGTTGTCCTCAGCGCACCGTCCTTGGCAGGAGGTCGGCAAGAACCAGACGTAGCGCAAGTTTACATGCAACTGTTCCAGCTCTATCACCAACATGGACCTGGGAAAGAAATGGCCGATGTCTGGCTGGCGTGTCGAGTCTGGGATGCCGTGGATCAATTCCCTGGCTTACCAGAGGCGCTGCGCACGCTTGTTGAAAAACACTCCTGGGACGAAATGCAGTCCTATGCGATGCGACACTTCACTCAACCCGCCCAAACGGAAGAAAGTCTCAAGAAGGTCAGCACAAGCTTGCTTGTGATGATCGGTGAACACGAGATGGCCCCCTTCCGCGAAAGTGCAGAAATCCTTCAGCAGTCCGTCGCTGGCTCGAAAATCGTCGAACTACCCGGTGCCGCTCACCTCTGCCTGTTGCAGACTCCTGAACTTGCAGCCAAAACGATCGACCAACACTTGCGCGAGAATGCAAAGAACCCACCGCCAGCTTCGGCGTCCTAAATGCCTGGCGGCTCAGAGATCTCTTTCAACAATTCACTGAACGCGTCCGATGCATCTGATGCATCCGAGTCAATATCGATCGGCTGCCTGTCCGCTTCGTCAACGGCGGGCTCCCCCTGCCTCAGACGAGGTTCTTCGTCAGGCCGGGGAGAAGGAATTTCCTCGGGATCAGATGGATCGCTGGACTCCAATTGTGAAACGTCCTCTGCTTCGACCGGCACCAACTGTCCTGGACCCTCTGGGTTCACTGGTTGCTGCAGGCCGACCGGGCGGCCTGCTTCCATGTGCGCCGGAACAGGTGTTGGGCACCCGTAGACGACCCCACTTTGCCCAAGCACCGTACCGGTCGCAAATGCCAAGTCCACAAGGCTGCGTTGGTAATCCGAAAGCGAAAGGACGAGCTGTTGTTCAGCCTGAGCCAAACTTGATAGTTGCACAAACACGTCCGTGTTGGTCGTCTCGCCTTTCTCAAACTGAGTCAGCTCGTTCTCGTAAGATTTCCGAGCCGTATCAACAAAGAGACGATTGGCGACGATGCGCTGCCAAATTTTCTCAACCGAATCAACTGCGTTCAAAGATTCCTCGGTGATCGTCAGCGTGATCGCACGTTGAAACGCTTGCGTCTGAGAAAGAGCCCAACGACTTTGGCGATGGCGTGCTCGGGCGGCCTGGTTTCCCTGCACAGGCAGATCCGATGTAAAACCGAAGCTGTAGGAATCCGACTCGGGCTCAAATAGCTTGTCGATGGATTGGTTATAGGTGTCGCCTTCACCTGCAAAGGAGTAACGGAAATCGAACCGCACATCAGGCAGAATCGCATTCTTGTTCACCTCGATATTGATGCGATCGATGTCTTGCTGAAACTCGTTCTCGATCAGTTCGACTCGGTTGCCCAACGCCAGACTTACAACTTCCTCGCGATTGAATTCGAACCCACGTGGATCAGGTGGACTGTTCGGGATGATCGATGTTCCACCATTGGTCGGCAACCGAGGACTGTTCATGATCCTCTTCAGCGATCTCTCGGCCAGTCGCCGATTGAGTTCAGCCGCGATCACCTGCTCATATCGCTGGGCCACACCTGATTCAGCGCGAACAATCTCGGCCTTCGTTCGCACACCTTCCTCTACCAAACGGTTTGAAGAAGTCAGCTGCTTCTTGGAGACTTCATACAACCTGACCTGAATTGCCAAATTTTCATAGGCAAAGAAGTAGGACCAATAGGCTTGCTCAGCCGATGCCAGAAGGCGTATCGCTGACAGTCGCGTTCGAGCGTCAGCCTGCATTAGCAAGAGACCTGAAACATTGATCGAGGCGTGATTCACGTCCGCACCCGCATTGCGCAAGAGCGGTTGCGAAAGCGATAGATCAAAACCGGTTCGATCAGTGCGACCCCCAAAACCTGAGGTCCGTAAGTTGAAGGCAGCATCGTCGAAGTCCGAGCGTGAGAACGGCAGCCCGATCCTTGCGATACCCCCAAGACGCGTAGGAACTCGAAGGGTCGTATCGAAATTGGCCATATCCGTCTCGCCGCCAAAACTGTCGATCGAGATGTTCTGCGACTGGGTTGCCCCCAATACTGATTCAAACTTCCACCGTTCAGAATTAAAACTCTCGGCCGCAATCACTGGCGCATGCAAATCAACCTGTAAGTTCAGATTGTATTGCAGTGCGTCGCGTCGAATCTCGGGCAGTGTCAACTGCACGACCGCATCGTCGGGCATCGGGTTCAAGACCGACTTAGCCTCTTCCAAAGTACTGCGATCGGGCTCTTTGGAGGTCTCATCCAGTGAGATCGCTGTACCTTCACTGACAACATTGGCGTCAAATACGTCTGCGTGCTGCAATGCATTGCGCCGCGACGGCGAGATACTAGGATGTGGAGTGATAATCCCGTAGTTGAATGCTGGACCGCAGCCTGACTGCATGCATGTCAGGACAACCAGCAAGGCAACAAGGCGAGCTCTAAAAACACAATCACCTAACACTGAACCATTCGCCCGCTCAGCCTTTCCAAGGCTGTGAGTCTGCGATATCCGTTTCACGGCCGTTTCCCGATTTCAATGAAGTTGTGGTCCTACCATCTTGATGGTGATCAACTAACACAAACGGGGGATAGGGGTCAAGAAAAGATTTGCGATTGGCTCGCAAAATATTGCCGATGATCCGGGAAGCTCTTCGCCGACTGAATCGCGTCTTCCACACGCTGCTGAAAGCGTCTATCCACCGAGGCGTGAGGAGGCTTTACGATCCCAGGTAGCCGGTTCAAGCTAGTCAGCACGCAATACCAAGAAACGGGACCGACCAAATGCCGGCTGCTTGAATTGCGCAAAAAACTGTCCAAGCAATCCCCTCTATCCCAAAGCTCAAGAACTTCCTCTAGCAAGGCAGGGAGTTGCGTGCGATGCGTGTTTTCCCTCCAAAACTCAGTATCGCGGCGGCCCGCCAAGCAATAGTGAGCAACGATGAAGTCACGAATACCATCATAGAAATCGGCATTGGTTTGGTTAAAAGCATCGCGTTCAGCAGCTTCGTCGTCCGACGCTCGCAGCCCGAGCAGATATTGGGAAACTGCAAACTGGATTGCAAAGATGGATGTCGACTCCAATGGTTCGACAAATCCGGCTGACAGACCAACAGCGAGACAGTTCTTCACCCAAGCCCGATCGACCCGACCCACTTTCATTTTCAAGTGTCGCGGCTCGCTAACTTTTACGTCACCCAAGTGTTGCAAAAGTTCGTCCTCTGCCTGGGACTGCGAAAGCTCACGCGAGGAATAAACATAACCATTGCCTTGCCGGGTCTGGAGTGGGACCTCCCAACACCAACCACCCCGCAACGCGGTCGCCCGAGTTTCACAGGCCATGTTTCGTGTTTCCCAATCGGGATAGGAACGAATGGCAACCGCGGAATCGCAAAACAAATCGTCTGCGTAAGAGACATATCGTTCCTGCAATGCCTCATTGATCAGCAAGCCTCGAAAACCTGTGCAGTCAAAAAACGTATCGCTTGCAAAACTCCCATTCGCATCCGTTTGGACGCTCGCCAATTGCCCATCGGCACTTCGATGCACGGCAACGACATTGTCTTCGACCAAGACGACCCCGCGCTGAACCGCCCACTCCTTCAAGAAATCAGCCATCAACACCGCATCCAAGTGATAGGCGTATTGGACCGCTCCAACATGGGCGCCGTCATCCTCTCGCTTGGGTGACTTGAAATGCCGAGCCAGTTGCACCCCCAAAAAGTAGTCGCAAAAATCAGGTCGCGAGGCAGGGTCGTCGCCCGCACAACAAGCCCATTCCTCCAGAACTTCAGGCCGTTCTTCATGCCATCCAAACAGCGGATGATAGCCATCTTTTTGTGTCACGCCATCGTTCCAGCCAACGAGGTGCAACGTGCACTTGAACGTCGCCTGAGTTCTACGAATGAACTCGTGCTCATCGATCCCCAAGAACCGAAGTAAGGTTTGAATGGAAGGAATCGTGGACTCTCCCACACCGACACGACCGACCGTCGGCGACTCGATGACAGTGATCTTGGTTTCCTCTCGCCAAGATCGCACCAACATTGCCGCAGTGATCCACCCGGCCGCTCCACCTCCGACAATCACAACACTCTTGGGCTGCAGGCTCATCGCGTACAAGCCTCCGGCACCAACGCTTGATCCAGAAGCATTTGTTCCACGGAGCTCTGAATGTGCGTTGCCAACTCTTCCATCTCTTGTTCGCCGTGAGCCGCTGAAAAGTTCATGGACGGCACCAACTTGGTGTAGACGCCACGCAATCGCAAGTAGAACGTCATCGCCATCAAGGCCCGGAAGTTGGCTGCAGAACTAGCATTCATGATCGCGCGATAATCGATACTCTCTGGCTTGACCTCGCCCACATCCAGATGTACTTGAGTCCGTGGATTTCCAGCTAACCGGACAGGCACCCCCAGCTTCTGCGAAACATCCTCCAGCCGTTCCGATAAATCCCTGAAGTTCTCGTCCAGACGCTGAGTAATCGTGGTGAAGTTGTCTTGCAAGTGACGCAGTTGCGCAAACGCTGCAATGATCGGCAGGAAGCCAGCTTGTGCAGTACTGGAAACCCAAACCTTACGGTCGGCATGATCTCGCCCAAGGCCATCGGAGCGTCCTGCATCCAAGAACTTTGCATCGCCGGCCACCATCGACAGCGGCAGCCCTAGACCGCTGGTAATTTTCCCGAAGCACGAGATTTGCGGGGCAACGCCCAGCCATTCGCGTGCGCCTCCCAGAGCCAAACGAAATCCACAAACAACCTCATCAAAAATGAGGGGCACGTCCAATTCACTTGCTAGCGCATGAAGTGCCAGCATGAATTTCTTGCAAACTTCTGGATACGGCGACATGAACGAGGGCATGGGCTCGACCACGATTGCCGCCAATTCGGAGGCCTGCTTTCGAATCAAATCAAACGCGACGTCCGAATTGAAGGGCAAGATCAAGTACTCACTATCCTGAGTCGCTCCCAGTCCCCCGGTCGCTACTTGGGGCGTGATGTTATCCAACGGATCATCGGGGATGCCGCCTGACAGAGACATCCAGGGGTTGTAGAGTCCTACCTCATTGGAACCGTGATAACAGCCTTCAAACTTTGCTATTTTGGTCTTACCTGTTGCGCATCGCGCCATTCGAACGGCTGCTTGGATCGCTTCGCCACCGGTGTGGAAATACGCTACCCGTTCCACACCTGGCACCAAGGCTTGCACCAACTCTGCCAACTCACATTGCTCTTGAAAGAACTGACCTACACCGATTCCGCGTCCGATCGCTTGCTGAACAGCCGTGACCACGCTCGTCGGATTGTGCCCCAAGATGGCCGCCGAATAAGCCATGTGACAGTCGATGAATTCGTTTCCATCCAAGTCTGTAAACCGTGCGCCTTCGGCACGCTCTACACACGGCGGCAAGACAGGTCCTTCATAGGCAAGTAGAGCGGGTGTCGCACTCAACGAATCCAGTGATTTCAAATTCCAGCCCATGGAAGTTGGCTGACGATTCATCACTTCTTGCACAACTTCCCACATTTTCGGATTGCGACCACAAACAAAAAACAGCGTGGTGGACTCGTGCGGAGCGAGACGAACGTTCATCAATTTTCTTGGGATAGCGAGAGGACTTGTTCGTTAGCATCAGCTTCGTCTAGTCGAATGACTGGATAGACATAGCTGAATTTTACGTTCTGACAGTGCACCACGAATTCCAGCCAGTCATCGAGCGCCACCAGCGTTGGTCGAGTGCGCCACACTCCATAGTGTGCTGGTTTGCGAACCAGTTCCACGGATTCGCCTGTCAGCACACCTTGATAAAACTCCCAAATGTTGTGAGACAACGTGATGCGTAAGTTGTTGGTCACATTGGGAACACGCACAATCTGTTGATTGAAGTCAACCGCTTCAAAAAACACAAAGCTCGGTGGCTGGCCCGTTCTGGCTTCGATGAACTCTGCCAATACTTCACGTGCTTCTGCATAAAAACCAGAAAGCTTGCCGCTCGTCACCAACTGCACCAAAGCATATTGGTTGGCCGGCCAAGCTAAGTTGAGCCACTCTGGCGCTCGGAAATATTCCCAACCGCCAGATTGAATTTCACGTGCCTTCGCCTCGAAGAGATTCAAGACTTCCCCCAACGTGGGAAACCTCTCGCGATCGGCTTGGCATAGCGCCATCAAGACTTCGCCAACTCGGATGCCGGCTGTTTCCTGCAAGACGACCAACGGGATCTGAAGTAACCGGCCGAAGTAGATCAAGTCCGCCAGCCACCAAACCATCTTTGCTGAAACCCACTCCGCAGGTGGCAACGCATCGGTACTGACCACCGTCTCGAGGTATTCGCGGACCTCTTGGCGGTCGATATCATCCAACTCTGCGTGAATCGGAACAATCTCTTGAACGACGGTCGAAATACCGAACTGTTGACGGTAAGCCGGGTCCGCCATTTCGGCGTTCGGCAGGATCGAACAATTGTAAAAGAACAGATTGTTGTGTTGGCCTTGAGAAACGATCTCGCCGATTCCAAGCACAAAACTTTCCAATGATTCGCCAGGCAAACCCAGGATCATGTCGGTGTAGGTCGAAATCTGATCTCGCGTGTAGCGGCGTTGCAGTTCGGAAAAAGAATCCAACGAAATATTGGCTCGCTTGACGTTCTCAAGAGTCTGCAAATCCAGCGACTGAAACGACAGCGTGACCCCCGAGTTGACCCCTGCCTCATGCAGCAGTTTCTGAACACGATACGATCGTTCGGTCGAATTCTTTGTGTTCTGCGTGGCGAATACCTTCGGGTAACCATAACGTTCACGGACATCGCAAACATGCTGCGCGATCTCTTCGTCGCGCGGCAGCATGCCGAAATTTGCATCACAGCAAAAGACATATTCAATCTGATTGCGGCCCATCCATTCGATTTCGGCAAAGACCTGCTCAATCCCCATCCGCGAGACCTTGCTGTTGGTGGCTGACCCCCAGTCGCAAAAGGAGCAGGCAAACGGGCAGCCTCGATTGGTTTCCAGTAAGGCGGCCCACTGCGTGCCGGGATAGCTGTCCATCAGAGACTGGAAGTAGTCGCCGCTATAAACCGGCGGCAGCACCGACAAATCCTTCATCCGCTGCACTGGAGCTGACTGCACGAAGGCGCCTGCTTGATCCAAGAAGCTCACTCCTCCGATCTCATTCCAATCGCGTGAGGGAAAATGCTCAAGGATCTCTAAAAAAGTCCGCTCCCCCTCACCGTGAACCGCTACATCAACAAACGGGTTGCTGCGAAGGAACTCTTCTGCCTGATCCGGAACTTGCGGGCCCCCAAACACGATCAAAGTGTCCGGGTTTTGTTCCTTCAAACGTTGGGCGATGGCCAACGAAAGACGCACATTCCAAATGTAAATGCTGAATCCGACCACATCGCTGCCGGAGACCTTCGAGGTCGCTTCAGCGATTGGCATTCGAGTATGAACTGGAACACCAAATTTGTAGCGTTCAGGCCGGACAACCTGCGTCGTTGCGTAAGCATGCAATAGCGCTGTGGCATAGGGCAACATCTGCCACCCAGAGGTGATATCCGAGGAGTCCTCCGCTAATGAGCCTTCTACAAGTCGATCTTCGTCTGGCCGCGCTCGGCTTATATTTAGCCCGCTATTGATGCAAACGAAACCAACAGAGATTTCCGAATCAGATTGCGGTTCCGATGTCATCCAGAGCTGCCACGAATCAATGCGATCAAATGTACACTATCCGGTGGCAAGCAAAGCTACCGGAGCTGACATTAGACACCGCATTGCAGGGAAAGGCAAATCAATTTGATCGCGTCGCACTTTTGATACGCCTACGTCCATAAGGAGTGTTGTGAGCGTGCACAAACAGCCGAATACGTCTGTCAAGGTTGTCTTCGCCAGGGTTATGAAATGGGGGTAAATTTGATTACCCTATTGGGGTGCTCCATGGTCTTCAGAGTGGTTGGATCTATAGATAGTCATTCCATTCTCGGACGCTGGACACACGGACGACGAGGTGTCTTGCCTCACTAGCGGACTGTCCCAAAAGAGGGGTCAAACGAATTGATCTTGGTGACAGCAGCGAACCATATCGAGATAAAGCATGCGCAAGATTTTGTATTTTTTGGCCGAGATCACTGACCAGGATTTGGATTGGATCTCGGGTGCCGGTACGCGAGAAGTCCTGTCCGAAGGGCAGATTCTTGTTGAGCAAGGCAATTCAATTGACAACCTGTCGATTGTGCTTCGCGGACGTTTTTCGGTTGCCGTCAACGGCAAGCTGATTGCCGACGTCAACTCAGGCGAAGTTGTTGGTGAGCTTTCCTTCTTGGATTCACGCCCGCCAAGTGCAACGGTAAAAGCCGTGGAGACAAGCGTCGTTTGGCAAATTCCGGTCGGTCGAATCAAGAAGAAGCTTCAGTCAGATCTTGGATTCGCAAGCCGCTTTTATCGATTCCTGGGCGTATTGCTCGCTCATCGAATGCGTCAAAACACAGTGAAACTGGCCTTTGGTGAGTCGGATGAAAAATCTTTCGATGATGAGGATCCGATGGAAGTGGACCCCGAATACTTGGATCGATTGACTTTGGCCGGACTGCGGTTTGATCGCCTTCAAAGCGAATTGCTTTCACGTTAACCGAAGCGATTTGCAAATGCTCAGGAGAACATCCCGATGATTGCGTTTCGTCAGAAAGCGCTGGTCAAGCAGCGCTCACCCGAACAGCTAGACGAACCCTTGCGTGTTCTCATGCCGTTGAAGACGGCGACTCGCACCATGTTCGTCGTGTTCGTTGCCTTGTTTTTGATCTGGGCGGTTGCCGGAAGTTATCCGGAGACTGGCCGAGGCCAGGGCATCTTCGTTGTGCCCAACACCGTCGTGCCGATTCAGGCCCAAGCCGACGGACAGATTGGAGCGTGGTATGTCAGCGTGGGTGAGTTCGTTGAGGCCAACCAAGTCCTAGGGACATTGGAAAACGCTGCAGTTCAACAAGAACTCGATCAGGCACGCGCGAAATTGGAGGAAACCAACTCGCGAAACGAAATGCTAGGTGAACTGCGAAAGGAACGTCATGCACTTGAACTGGCCACGATTGATCGCAAGAGCGAGGTTTACAAGAGTCGCATCAAGTACCTCAGTGGCTTCATTGAGAAGGCGAGCGTTTACGCGGAAGAGTCCAGCGAAAACACTCTCAAGAGTTTGGAAGTGCAACGTGAAAATTTGTTGCAAGCCAAAAAAGCTGCTGTAGAAGTTGCGACCGCCACCAAAGGTCGACTCGACAGTTACGCTCGCCTGCGATTGGAGCGACTGGCATCGATTGACTCCGTCACAACTGCCAAGAGACAGTACGACGACAGCAAGGTGAAGCTTCGAGACCTGGATCTTCAATTGCTCGAACTGGACCTGCGAGAAGTAGAAGCCCGTGAGAGTTACATGGACTCGAAGAATCTACTCGAACAACGTGGAAACACCCTCACCAACCTGAACTTGCAATTGCGCACGCTGGACAATCAACGCGCGCAACTTGCCAAGCAGAATCGCGAATCCGAGTTTCGTGACAAGAACCAAATCGAGGAACTAGAGCGGACGGTAGAACGTTTGGAAAAACGCTTGGACACAGAAAGTGTCGTCCAGTCCAAGTACGCCGGTCGCGTGCTGGAGTTGACTGCTCCAGAAGGAGGCGTGGTCACCTTTGGACAACGCCTTGTGCAGGTTGAAACGAGCAAAGCGGAAGATGACATGGTTGTGCTGGCCTATTGCCAAGACAAGCTCGGCAAACACTTGAGCCCAGGAATGACCGTTCGCGTCTCTCCAAGCACGGTCGACCAGCGCCGATTTGGTAACATCCGTGGCGAAATTTTGACGGTCACAGAATTCCCGGTGACGTCAGAAGCCGTTGTCAATTACGTCGGCAACAGTGAAGTTGCCCGCACACTCACACGAGACAAGCATCACATCGAACTGGCCGTGGAACTGGCGAAAGATGAAAACAGCCCGTCTGGATACGGCTGGACATCGTTGCGCGGTCCAGATGTTGAAATCACCCCGGGCACGACTGCCGATGTGCACATCACCTATGAACGGCGATCTCCCCTGTCATTCGTTCTACCAAAACTAAGGGAATGGACGGGGATCGAAATGAGCCCAGTGATTGGAAGATAACCATGGTCAAAATTGCGAAGACTCCACTGCTACTTCAGCTAGAGGCCGTTGAATGTGGCGCCGCTTGCCTGGGGATGATTTTAGAGTATCACGGTTTCGTGGTGCCGCTCTCTGAATTGCGTTTGGAGTGCGGCGTCTCGCGCGACGGCGTCAAAGCCGGCAACATGGTAAAGGCAGCGCGACACTATGGGCTAAAAGCCAAAGGCTTGAAAGAGAGCCTGCAGGGGGCGATGGAACTGAAGTGCCCATACATTGCGTTTTGGAATTTCAATCACTTTCTCGTTGTCGAAGGCTTTGACGAAAAACGCCAAATTGTCTACCTCAATGATCCCGCACACGGCCACCGTAAAGTCTCGTTCCAGGAGTTCGACGACAGCTTCACTGGCGTTGTGCTGCTCATGGAACCGGATGAGCATTTCAAGAAAGGAGGCAGCAAGCCTGGTTTTCTGGATGCACTGAAATATCGGTTTCAGCATTCGCACAACGCGATTTGGTACCTGCTGCTCTGTGGCCTGCTTCTGACCATCCCTGGGCTGGTGATTCCCGCCTTCACGCAGGTTTACATTGATCAGGTGATTGGCGAATCACGAATGGATTGGCTGCGTCCTCTGGTCGTTGCGATGGGTGCCTCGGTGGTCTTCAAAGCAGCGGTGGAAATCTGTAAATACCTTTGCCTTCGAAGACTGCACATCCATTTGTCGGTCACGATGTCGAGCCAATTTTTTTGGCACCTGCTGAAACTGCCGATGCGATTTTATTCGCAGCGTTACAGCGGCGAAATCGCGACGCGTCAGAATCTCAACGACGACATCGCCAAAGTGCTCTCTGGCAAACTGGCCGACACGAGCTTGAACATCCTGATGATGTTCTTTTATGCCATTTTGATGTTCTATTACAACCAAACACTGATGTTGGTTGGACTCGGATTCGCAGCGATCAGTTTCATCGCATTGCGCCAGATGGGCAAGGCAAGAGTGGAAGCGAACATTCGCCTCAAACAAGCTTTTGGCGACGTCAGCACGGTCACGATTGCGGCCCTGCAGTCGATCGAAACCATCAAAGCCTCAGGCCAAGAATCCTACTTCTTTACCAAGTGGGGTGCGCGTTACGCCAAAGCCGCCAATTGTCTTCAAGAGTTGCAGGTCGCTGGACAAAAAATCACGATCGTGCCAACCTTGATGAATGCCCTGAACACCATGGTGATTTATTTGATTGGCGGTTTCGCGGTCATGGATGGAACCATGTCGATCGGAACGCTCGTGGCTTTCACCGCGTTGATGAAGAATTTCCAAGATCCGATCAATGACCTCGTCGATCTGGGAACCGAGATTCAGGAAATGGACGGCGACCTCAAGCGTCTTGACGATGTATTGATGGCGCCGCCCGATCCGGAAGCCGTCGATGACCATATTGAACAGCAAGTCTTGCCTGAAGGCTGGCCGCTGCAACTCGAAGGGCATGTCAAATTAGATGACATCACGTTCGGATACAGCCCCGTCGAACTGCCTCTGTTTGATTCGCTGACGATCGACATCCCGCCTCAAAACCGGGTTGCCTTTGTCGGTGCCAGTGGATCTGGCAAGACCACACTGGCCTACTTGATCTGCGGCTTGTATCAACCGTGGAAAGGCCAGGTCTTGTTCGATGGGCATCCCCGGTTGGAAGTGCCAAGGGCAGTGATGACCAAGTCGTTTTCGGTCGTTGGACAGGACATCACGATCTTTGAAGGCACCGTCCGTGACAACCTGACGCTCTGGGACAATACGATCCCGAATGAAACGCTGCTGCGTGCTTGTGAAGATGCTGCGATCCTCGATGTCGTGCTTGCTCTGCCTGGAGGTCTTGATGGAATGCTTGTCGAAGGCGGCTCGAACCTAAGCGGCGGCCAGCGTCAGCGACTGGAGATTGCTCGTGCGTTGGTCGTCAACCCGACCATCTTGGTCTTGGACGAGGCTACCAGCGCATTGGACGCAGAAACCGAACACGTCATTGTCGAGAGACTTCGATTGCGTGGTTGCACCTGTGTTGTGGTTGCCCATCGCCTTAGCACGATTCGTGACTGTGACGAAATCATCGTTCTGGACAATGGTGAGATCATTGAACGAGGTACCCACGAGGAATTGTGGGAAAACAATGCCCTCTACGCAGAGTTGTTGCGTGCCGGCGAAGACGTACCCGATGAGGTGACCGCATGAGCCAAGAATCGTCACCTGCCAATCAGAATGGCAATCAAAAAAGTAGCCATCAAGGCACGATCCGAGAATTGCATGGCAACCAGTCGCTGCCAATGAACGACCGTGATCTGGCTTGGATCGTCCACGATGGCAGCCTCGAACTATTTAGCTCCCGATTCGATAACAACGAACCCGCCGGTGCGCGTCGGCATCTGAGAACGATCGTTCCCGGACGCGTCGTTTTCGGTTGTGAACCAACCGACCAAGACGGCTCACTTGGGCTCGTTTCGATCGTGACAGCCGCGACTCGTGTTGAGGAAGTCAAGTTTGCTGATTTCATCAAGTCAGGCTCTGAGGATGGATTCCAACAACTGCGTGACTGGGTAGCCTCGCTCAGTGGAGTGATGTCGGATGGACATGAAGCGCCCGTCAACACAACCCGCATCACAGAGAACGACGTCTTAGAACTGGGCTGCCAAGAGGTCATTGCCCCCAATCTTTATGAAATGCTGTCGGTGCAACTGGTCAATGGGGAAGCCACCATCTTCGGTCAAAGTGAGCTTCGCTTGACTCCCGAAAGTCCTCCACTATTGATGGGCGATGCACTTTGGCTTCGCGTTGAATCGGAGAATGCCGAGATTCAGGTCTCCGTGATATCGCCCGACCACAACACGCAGGAACTGCAGGACGGTCTGTCGACACTGTACGGCCTCATGAATCGATACCTTCATTTGGTTGGGGAGCGAGAAGCAAATGTCGAGATTGAACGACGGCAACGAAGCGCCCGCCTGGGGGACCTGGAAACAGCCGAGGCCTTCGAGGGACTTGAGCAGGTACTGACGCCGCGCGAGCGTTTCCCGATCCGCGACACACCCTTGTTGACCGCCACCAACGCGGTTGGTCAAGCGATGGGGATTCGTATCGAACCTCCAGCGATTTCCGAAGAGATGCGTCGTCTGGCTCATCCGATCGAAGCCATTGCACGAGCCTCCAAATGTCGCTGGCGAGCCCTGGTACTGGGGCCCGATTGGTGGACTCATGACAGCGGGCCATTGATCGGATTCTTAGGCGAAGAAGAGCGGCGACCGGTAGCTCTGCTTCCGTCGGCCAACGGCTACGACATCGTCGATCCAGAAAAACGTTACCGTCAGCCACTCACGCCTCAGCGCCGTGACGAGCTGATCCAAGACGCATTCATGCTGTATCGCCCACTGCCCAGCAAAGTCAAAACAGTGGCGGGCCTACTGAAATTTACCTTGCGCGGACGAGTCCCAGACTTGGGGCGAGTGTTGCTCGTCGGTATCACCGTGACGCTGGTCGGCATGCTCGTCCCAAAAGTGACTGCTTTGTTGGTGGATTCTGCGATCCCCAATGCGGATCGTCGTTTGCTGTCCGAGCTGGCTGCTTTGTTGGCCATCGCTGCTTTCGCTTCTGCTGCCTTCACCTTTGTGCAGTTGATGACGACGGTACGAATCAGCACCGACTCGGAGGTCACCTCGCAGGCTGCGATGTGGGATCGACTGCTAAAGCTCAGACCCGATTTCTTCCGGCAATTCTCTAGTGGTGATTTGCAGAAACGAGTGGACGCGGTTGGTGAGGTGCTTCGTGAACTCAATGGCGCCACCATTCGGCCGATGATTTCCGGTGTGCTGGCGCTGCTAAATTTCCTGCTGCTGTGGTACTACAGTTGGGAACTTGCCAAAGTCGCCATCTGGGTCGGCTTGGCTGTACTGCTGGTCACGATGACAGTCAGCTACTTCGTCCGCCGCGCTTCGGTCGTGCTCCATGAACAGGAAGGCAAGTTCCACGGACTGGTCGTTCAAATGATCGGCGGTGTCAGCAAGATTCGCACGATGGGTGCAGAGAATCGTGCCTACAATCACTGGCTTACCAAATACGTGGACGAGTTGCATACTCGACGAAACATCGAATACCTCCGCGATGTTGTCACGATCTTCAACCTGCTGATTCCAACGGTCGCGTTGGCCTTCGTATTTTGGAAGGCAGCACAATTGACAGTAGGCCTTGAGATCACCGATCCCAAGCGAATGTCCATCGGTGACTTCCTCGGATTCAGCACCGCCTTTACCCTGTACCTCACCGGCTGGACGGACGTGAGCAACACCTTGGTCGGTGTGCTGGACTCAGTCGTCAAAGGGCGACGCATCCGCCCCTTGCTGCTTGGCGAACCGGAAGTTGCTGATGACGCATCGGATCCAGGACGTTTGAAAGGCTTCATCACTTTCGAGAATGTGTCATTTCGATACCGTCATGATGGACCACAGATTTTAGAAGACATCAGCTTTCAAATCCGCCCTGGAGAGTTCGTTGCCTTCGTGGGGCCTTCGGGATCTGGCAAGTCAACGATTCTGCGACTGTTACTCGCATTCGAACAACCCGAGTCCGGTCGAGTTTGTTTTGACGGCCAAGACATCCAGGGTGTTGATGTACTCGCAGTGCGGCGACAGATCGGAACCGTCTTGCAGAACGGACGACTGAACCACGGCAGCATCTTGGATAACATCTCGAACAACTCTCAGATCACCATGGCCGAGGCCTGGGATGCTGTCTCTGACGCGGGAATGTCCCGTGACGTTGAAAGCATGCCGATGGGACTTCACACGGCCGTATCCGAGGGTGGTACGAACCTTTCCGGTGGCCAGCGGCAACGCCTGCTAATCGCCCGAGCGTTGGCTGTGCGACCAAAGCTGGTGTTTTTTGACGAAGCGACCAGTGCATTGGATAACAAGACCCAATCGACGGTCAGTGACGCTCTCGATCGACGCAAAGTGACAAGAGTTGTGATTGCCCATCGACTCAGCACCATTCGCAAGGCAGATCGAATTTATGTCCTCGACAAAGGGCACATTGTCCAGGCTGGCAAATTTGATGATCTGGCCGAAATAGACGGACCGTTTCGCGACCTGGTCTCCAGACAAATGGTTTGATTCGATCCCATTTTTGAACGCAACCAGATTTCTCGTGAGTTTGGTTGGATGAACAATAGAGTGTGACTATGAGCTCTGCCGAAACACCAAATCCATCCTACAAGCCAACCCGGGTTCAGGATCTGATGCAGATCATCTACCTGCGTTCCTGGGTTGCACTATTCACTTGCTTCGTCGTCGTGTTGGCCACGGTCGCTTTCCTGTTGTATGGACGAATCCCAGTCACAGGGACCGGCAACGCCATTTTCCTGACTCGCGGAAAGGTGATTCCCTTTCAGTCTCAAGCGAATGGACAGATTGGCGAGTGGTTTGTAGAGGTCGGTGACCGGGTGGAGAACGAGCAACTGCTGGCGGTTGTCAATCAGCCGCTCATCGAAAAGCAATTGCAGCAAGCAAAGCTGCAGCTCGCTGAAACGCAGGAACGCAACAAGGTGGTTGCGGAGTTGTCGGCAACTTACACCGAACTCGAACATGCCGGATTGAAAAGGCAACGTGAAACTCTGGTCGAACGTATCGACGTGCTTGTGGAGGAGGTCAAGAAAAGCCGCGAATTGGCGTCAAGCAACCGTGATCGCAAAGAAGTTTCTCTGAAGAAGAATGTCTCCAACATGACCTCGCTCCAAGAATTGGAACGAACTCGTTTGACCGAACTCCAAAATCGGCTCGCCAGAACTCAAGAGCTGCGTCGCGAAAACCTGCAAACCGAAGACTCGCTCGTCCAGGCGCGTCAGGCACTGAGTGAACAGCAAGTGCGACTCTCTGATCTGGAGAGACAAGGCTTGGAACAGGAAAACGCCAAAGTTCGCGCCGATGATCAATTCCTCCAGGCGATCAATCGCGTCATCGAACGTGAAGACCTTGTCGTTGACCTGAAAGAGCAGTTGAAAGAACTGGACACCCGCCGGATGGACATCGACAAAACTCAAATTGAGGCAGATCTGAATCGCAAGCTGGAGGAAAGTGAACTACAGCGAAGGGTGGAGCAGTTGGAGCGGCAACTGCGTGAGAATCGCGAGATTCGTTGCGAAACATCAGGGGTCATCTTGGAGTTGACAGCCAGCCGAGGCAAAATCATCTCACGTGGTCAACGGCTCGGAACGATCGACACCCGAGTCGAGAGCGACCCCTTGGAAGCCATTGCATACTTCAAACTGGCCGACGGAAAACGCATCAAGCCCGGCATGCGTTTGCGTTTAACACCAGCTACCGTCCAGCAAGAACGTTACGGAAGTTTGCTGGCGGAAGTTGCTTCGGTCAGCAGCTTTCCCGTTACAAGTGAGGGCGTGGGAAACGTCGTTGGCAACAAAGCTGTCGCCCAATCACTCACCGATGGCGGTCATCAAATTGAAGTGGTTGCAGAGCTTCTGAAAGATCCGAACTCCGCTTCCGGCTATGCCTGGAACCTATCCAATGGGCCCGAAATTGAGATCACATCAGGCACCATTGCCAAGTCACTGGTGAATTTGGAGGAACTGCCCCCCATCAGCTTTGTCGTTCCGATTCTGAGAGAATGGGAAGGCCTCGAACCGCCGAGCTGGTGGGGCCGGAAATGATGTCCTCGAACCCGATCGCCCTTTGGATCGAAAAGGCCGCAGGAGATTGAGCAAGCAACTACTACAGGTTGATGGAGCGCGGAGATCGTTTGGGGACACCCTGGCCCTGGATGGGGTTTCTTTTCGTCTCGCTGCGGGTGAGTCAGTCGCTTTGCTGGGGCCCAACGGCGCGGGAAAGACAACTCTGATCCGAGCCATCACCGGACGTGTTCGATTAGATAACGGTGAGATCCATTGGAAAGGCCAGCAGGTGACGGGCCAACCTTGGGCGGATGCATCACTGGGAATCGTACCACAGAAAATCGCTGTCTACATGCTGATGTCTGCACGCGAGAATCTGTCTGCGTTCGGCGAACTTTCGGGGGTTCCCGCGAAGGACCTGAACGACCGCGTTGCCTGGGCCTTGGAATGGACAGGTCTGGCGGACCGAGCGGATGAACTCGCCCGTGACTATTCGGTTGGCATGCAGCGTCGGCTTAACATTGCTTGCGGCCTGTTGCACCAACCGGAGTTGGTCATCCTGGACGAACCGACTGTCGGCGTCGATCCTCAGAGTCGCAATCGCATCTGGGAAATGATCTCGCAACTGCAGGACCAGGGGACCGCAATGCTGTTGACAACACACTTGCTGGACGAAGCCGAACAGCACTGCGAGAACGTCGTGATCCTCGACCACGGCAAAGTCATCGAAGCGGGCACTTTGGACGAGATCATGGAGCGTACCGTTGGCAGCGTACGACAGGCTGTATTTCGATTCGCAGAAGCCATCGACCATGTCCCCCTTCCTGCTGAATTCACTCTGATTGGTGATCGTCGAGCAGCATATCCTTTGATCAACATTTCCAGTGATTTGTCAGCAGCAGTTTCGCAATTGGTGCAACACGATCTGGAGTTTCAAGACATCAGCATTGAGTCTCCTTCGTTGGAGTCCGCTTTCTTCTACTTGACCGGGCGGGCCCTGCGCGATGATCCAAACGCTCCTGCGAACTAGTTGGTTCAGTCTAAAACGAGACAGTGTTGCACTGGCAATGGTGTTCGTTCTCCCTGTTCTATTTTTCACTGTCTTCGCGATTGTTTTTTCCGCAGGCGGCGAGGCCGGAGCGGGCCGCTTGGATGTCCTTGTCGTCGACATGGACCAATCCGAAGTTAGCAAGCGTTTGATCCAGGCACTCGGCACTGAGCCGACGATCAAACTTAGTAAGTTGTCACCAATGGAAAGCAAAGATCCGCCGCGTGAAGTGGCAACGCAGCGGGTCAGCGATGGTGAGTTCTCTGTTGCCATCGTCCTTCCCAGTGGCCTGCAATCGTCGCTGAGCGAACAAGCGACTCCACTAGCTCCAGAAATCGTTTTCGACCCTACCGACATCCCCGCCCGCTGGATTGTCGCCGGAAGTCTTCAAGATGCAGCTCGCAGATCCTTCCCCGAGTCCTTTGTATTAAAGCAGTTGGCTCAGCTCAAGAAGCTGGAGTTCCCTCCTCAGGTCCGTTCACACCTGCAAGCAGCTTGGGACACAGCGCAAGCCGAGATACCGATCATTGCGACCGCGGCTCCTGAGACGTCTCCTGCAATCGAACTGTGGGAGATTCGCTCGTCGTCTCCCGAAAAACTCGCTAACAATCCAGCCGCCTATTACGCCGCGGGCACGGCTGTGATGTTTCTTTTGTTTTCGATGGCAGGCGCCGGCGGATCATTGCTGGAAGAGCGCGAAGCCGGAACACTCGAACGAATCTTCAATTCCGGCGTTTCAGTGGCTGGATTACTGTACGCAAAATGGTTGTTTTTTGCCGGAATTGCCTTCGTACAGGTTGCCACCATGTTCGCTTGGGGCGCTCTTTGCTTTGGCATTCAAATTGGTAGCCCTGCTCGTCTGATCGGATTGATTGCGATGACCGCCGTCACCGCGGCAGGTGCAGCAGCGTTCGGAATCCTGCTGGCGACCGTGTGTCGGACGCGAGCCCAACTGAGCAGCATCTCGACCATTCTGATCCTGCTGATGTCGGCACTTGGAGGCAGCATGGTACCGCGATTCGCGATGCCCCCAATCATGGAAACGGTCGGCCTGTTGACGTTCAATGGCTGGGCGTTGGATGGCTACCTCAAAGTACTCTGGTACTCGAGTTCGGAGTCCAGCGCATTGACGGTACTGACTTCGCTCGTGCCTCAGATCGCTGTGCTGATAATTTTTTCAACCTGCTGCCTCCTACTCGCGGCACGCCTCGGAAAAAGCTGGGAGATTGAATGATGGATCAAGAGAATGCTGTTGCGAGCTTGCGACAGGCAGAACTCCTGCGATGGGGTGCCAACACAGAGGCTTTGAATTCGTTGCTTGAGTATGAGCAACAGCCCTATCTGCCCGAGAACTTACCTGACTCGCTCGAACTTCCGCTAGCGGAAGAGCCTCATGTAGAGATTTGGCGTGAATACGGCGACGTGGAACCAGGACAATCCCTCTTGGAACGACTACAAACGTTTCTTCCTCAATTAGCGATTCCAATTGCTGCAGGTGTCTCCAAATCGGAAGCGTATGCAAACGTGGTTCGTCGCGGTCAACCATTTCAAGCAGCAGACTTTGACGGAACGTTGTCACTCCATGATCCTGCAGCCCTACGATTAGAGATTCAAAATCATGTTGTGGGAGCACTGCCAGTCCTTTCGACGACTCGGCGAGAGGATTTCCTAACGATCGTTCGCGCTCTCGTTGGGCGCAGTGAACCGATCCCAATTGGGGCTGCCGTCAACGCACAATTCGTCACTGGCATGATCAATTGGGACCGAATGCGTCGCTATCAGCGAGAGTATCTGGCGAAGCCAGGCCTGAACCCAGCGGTCTGGCCAGCGGAAATGAAACGCGTTGCCAGTTTCGAGAAATGGCGTTTTCAAGATCGCTTTTTGATTCTTTGCGCCGCCACGTACAGCGGCACCACCGCCGACCAAATGAAGATCGAGCTCACGGATCAACAATGGCTTGATGCGTCCTCCATCCTGCGCCAAGAACATGAATTCGTCCACTACTTTACCACTCGGCTCTTTGGACTGAGCCGACTGCATTTGCTCGACGAGCTAGCGTGTGATTGGTACGGCTTGGTTCAGTCGCTGGGCGAGTTTCGCGGCGACTGGCTGCAAATTTTCCTGGGCCTGCGAAGCGATGGGACGCTGTTAGACGGCGCGCGACTGACAACCTACACCGGTGAGTTGCAAGGAAACGCTTTGGAAACGCTTTGCAGAATGACGGTCGCCGCCATCCAAGGATTAGAACAGCTTCATCAACAGCACTTCTCCCCAACAGATACCACGCGATTTCTGCTTACGATCCTAGGCATGACGCTCGAGGAATTGGCCTCCGAGTCTCGAGCAGAGCAATTCCTGCAAATGCGAGCACGTGTGGGGCAGCGGATTCACTGACCCCTTCCTCACTCACGTTGTTCAGGAAGACGGGGTCAAAGAAAATCGACTGCCAAATTTTGTCTTGAATTCCGAGACCATTGCCGATGTCTGCCGCGAGCATTCGGCTTCATCAACGAAGGCGTTTTCCTTCACTTGCATCGCCATCGCTTGAAACATATTGACCTTGTGTGTCTGCATCGTCGTGTGAAGCTTCTCCTCAAACAAGTCGCGACACAATCCCATCATCATGACGGAAAACATCACTCTTGGATTCGCGGAAATCGCAGTACAAATCGCCAGAAACTTCTGAAACTCTGCGAACGAGGTTCCGGAAACTTTACAAGCAGATTCTAGCCCTCCCAATTTTTCCATGACTTCGAATTGGCTGGGGCTAGTACTGATTCCTACCAGGCCTTGCTGCGCCGAAAAGATTGGCCAAAGCGGATAAATGCGACAGACAGTCGGTCGCAAGTTGTGATCACAGGGGCAAGATGCATCGACACGAACCCGCAACATATCGATGTTCCATTCGCCGTCTTCAACATCAATGCTCGTACGCTGCAGTTCCATTTCCGAGTACTGCTGAAGATACCCCCGCCGCTTCATGTACTCATACTCTCCCGCCAACAACGGAAGACTCTGATAGTCCTGCTCGCTCGAGTTTTTCTTGTAGCGAGAAAAATGACAGCAGTGACCATCGCCGCAGAGCTTCCAGCAGTCTGCTTGATACACAAGGTCGGTTGCAAAAACCACGTCGAATGTTTCGTCGTCCAGCTTGTCAAAGTCAGCAGATCCCATGGTGCACTCGCAAAAAAACAACTCGTAAAATACCAACCAAGCGGCCTCTTCCAAGTAGAGCGTCAGAGGGGATTGGCGTACAGGACCTACCACTTGATCACTGTTGACTCTTGCCTTGCAAAAAACGCGAAGCGTTGAGCTTGAAAATGTGGTTGAACCGCGGGCACATCATTCATACGTCTGCCGTCGCAAGGATCTGATTTGGCCGCTTGCTTTTGGACGATCTGGCCACCTAGAGTTCTCGGTGAACTTTCCTGGAACACGAGTTACTTGATCGAATTGAAATTCAGCACGACTGCACACAGAAGATCGTCGGAACTTCTTGGCAGGGTTTGAGTCAATTCATTGAGAATCCCATTGCCGGCTCCGCGAGCATGGGATTCGCAATCGTGCCTAGCTTCGCCCAAGAAACCGATCGAATTCTACTTCGGAACTCGGTCAATTGCCGTAACGACGAACGATTGCCATGCCTCTACGCCTGAGAAACGGCGGTAGCCTGGCAAATCTGGTAAGATTCGCGGCCGCATCACAGGTACGTTCCGGAGACCCTCATGCCTCAGTATCCGCCTTACGGCTCACAAGACGACGAACATGCGTTCCTGACGCCAAAGGGAATGCGTCTTCAGCGGATGGGCCGCAAGGACACGACCGTGCCAATGGAATTCCCGGCCTATCCCTACTCAGCTCCGCAACAGCCGCGGGGAGAGATTGGCGGTGCATTTCAAACACCGCAAGCAGTTCCCCCACCGCATGCCGATCCTTTCGATTTCAAGCGAGGCGCTGATGCACCGATCCACAACATTCTGGCGTCGGCAAAGTATCCTGATCCCGCTCAACTTGGTTTGCGTTCGCTCGCACCGCTGTATGAATCGCGTCCCGTCCCCAACCCTCAAGCCAACGAGTTGCGAGCGATCGGGCGACTCTTTATCCAAGTGTCTGCTGACCCACGTCGCGAGCTTGCTTCCGGTTCGGCATGGATCACCGGCCCCAGCACGATCGTGACCAGCGCGCACAACCTCTACGACTTCTCGACTCGGACCTGGTCTCGGGCACTCGAATTCCATCCTGGCTTCGATTACTTTTCGTCCAAGGAGTTGCCAACTTGCCGGATCACGTCGTGCTACATTCCCCGCGGATACTTTGACAATCCAACCACCAATCATGACATCGCAACGTGCTTTGTTGATCGCAACATTGGCGACATTGTCGACGCTCAGATCCCAATGTACCCGGTAGAGGACTACGACTTTTTCAATCAAAATTCGATTGCGGTGGTTGGCTATCCTGCGGGAAGCGGATTCGATTTTGGCAAACAGATGTGGCAGTCGCGCGGGGATTTTCTCTTCGGGCGTAGCAATGGTCCTGCGGATGACTACGGGCCTGTCGTCGCCACCAACTTCGGTGCCGGAGCCAGCGGTTGCCCTTGGTTGATCAAGGACCCCAAGACAGGATCTTACGCCTCGGTCGGCGTCACATCTGCTCACGCCAAGTTACGCTACGTCCGTGGCGAGCCGAACATGCAGGCACTGACGTCTCCCTATTTCGGGCATCGCATGTTTGATCGTCTCAGCGACAATCCCGTTTTCCACGAGTTTGCCTAAATCAACGAGCAAGAGCAGGCGGCCTTGTGCGCGCTGGCATCTGATTGATTTTATGCCCTCGTTGGACGAAACTGACTCAACATTGATTGCTTTCCCATCCCTCCTGTAGACATGCTGCAATGAAAAAATTGATCGCGTTCTGTTTGTTCTCGCTGTTCCTTGCCAATCCAACTTTTGCAAAGACAACGATTGAAGACTTTGACAGTATCAAGTTGTTTACGTTGAAGAATGACTCTGGGATAACAATCAAAGTCACCAATTATGGTGCGATCATCACGTCGATCATCGTCCCAGATCGTGATGGAAAAATGAGCGACGTGGCGCTAGGATACAACCGCGTCGAGGACTACATCAACGCGGTCGACAAGCCGTACTTCGGAGCGATCGTTGGTCGCTATGGAAACCGAATCGCGAAGGGCGAATTCACCCTGAAGGGCGAAACCTACAGCCTGGCAGTCAACAACGGCGAAAACCATCTGCACGGCGGCGTGATCGGTTTCGACAAAGTCGTGTGGGATGCGAAACCAGTCAACGGCGAAGGCTGGACAGGACTCGAACTGAGCTACTTGGCGAAGGATAAAGAAGAAGGATATCCCGGCAACCTCAACATCAAAGTGACCTACAAACTTGACAACAAGAACGCGTTGACGGTCGAGTATCACGCAACCACCGACAAGGCGACGCCAGTCAACCTAACCCAGCACACTTACTTCAATCTCAAGGGCGAAGGGCAGGGGACGATTCTCGACCATGAACTGATGATCAACGCCAAGAGATACACGCCGGTGGATGAGGGCCTGATCCCAACCGGTGAGACACCAATGGTTGCCGGAACCCCTTTCGACTTCACGACTGCCAAAGCCGTTGGCCGCGACATCGAAGTCAAGGATCAGCAATTGGAGTACGGCCTCGGCTTCGACCACAACTTCGTGCTGGACAAGCAGGCTGATGAGATGGTCCTGGCGGCTCGTGTTCACGAGCCAACCACCGGCAGGATCATGGAAGTGCACACCACCGAACCGGGCATCCAGTTCTACTGTGGCAACTTCCTTGATGGACGTTTGAAAGGGAAGTCAGGTAACAGCTACGTTCACCGTGGCGGCTTCTGCTTGGAGACGCAGCACTATCCTGACAGTCCCAATCAACCAAACTTCCCGTCCTGTATTCTGGAACCGGGTGCTAAGTACAGCACGAAGACCGTGTTCAAGTTCTCGGCAAAATGAACCGTATAGCAACGTTGTCCTGCGAATCACTCGCAGGACATATGAGCACACGTGAACTAGCGGCTTGCCGTTCGCTCGACACCATCCAGCAACGTTTCCGTTAGTTTGGCGCGATAGTCCATCAGACTATTGGGCCCTTGGAACCCAACGATGGATTCATCCCAATCCAGTTGTTTGCTGAGCATCCGACCGTTGTCGATATCGAATCGAATCGTGCCGTCGCTCAGCTGCTGAACCACCTGGGCTCGAATCGACTCGCTGTCGATCGGAGTCAGTGGCTCGCTGCGGATGGATAGTGTCGCAACGCCAGTCTGCACCTTCTTCAGCGTGTAAAGTTCGCGAATCTTGATCGGCTTGACCTCGCCACTCTCGGTTCGCGTTTTTACCTCGCGAGGGACAGCCCATGATTCTCCAACTGCAATCGGGTCCTCGGGAAGCGCGATCGTCAGCGACCCCATGCCGAGCGAAGCCTTGGTGCCCGTATCGTCAACGCGATCCGTTTCTTGACCACGTGCATTGACGGTGATGGTTGATAGTTTCTGGCCGATCTGAGAGGCAACGCGCTCAAAAACTGGCGGTGGTGTTTCGTTTGTCGAACTGTCCCAACGAATCTCTTCTTCGTCGCCCTGCTGCTGAGTCATTTCAACGGCGTCCACGACATGGTCGAACGTCATCGACTCCGAATCCGAGTTGGTCACCGCCAAGTGTCGTTGGCTCGTCGTGTGAACCTGAGAGACTTCCTCGGCACCCTTGATCCGAGTCTTTGTTTTGGCGATGTGAGTGACTTCATAGCGAATCTGCTCACCAGGCTGGAAGGAATACCGCAACAAGTACTTTTTGTCAGCGTTCTCTTCGCCTCTCACTGGCTGAGTGGCTTGAACGGCCAGCAGCAAGGGTAGTGTCAAAGCAATGCACAAAATACGATTCACGATTGCGGTCTCCGTACGCGGCAAACGATTTCAGTTTCACGTCGGAAGGTGGCAGATCATGCAATCGGTCGCAAGAGCGAACTGCTGTCGCTGCGCTGATTGATAGCATTTGAAATGCTGGGCGGCTCATCGCACCTGCGAAGGAACTGCTTTACGAGCGGTTTTCGCAATCGCTTGCGGGCTCAAGCCATGCATGTCCAACAGATCCGCGCGATCACCGTGCTGGATGAACTCGTCGGGCAAAGCCAACACTTTGACCAACCGGGTGTCCAAGTTTTGCTCGACTGCACTTTCCAAGAAGGCAGAACCGAAACCGCCCATCTTGGCTCCTTCTTCCAGGGTGATCACAAACCGTCCGTCCGACAAAGATCGGTGAACCATTTCAGCATCGATCGGTTTGACGAAGCGTGCGTTGATCACGCAGATATCCAATTCACCTGCCAACAGTTCTGCTGCGGCAAGCGCTTGTTCTAACATCGCACCGAAAGCAACGATTGTTCCATCAGATCCTTCGCGGATGGTTTCACTCTTGCCGATTTGGATCGGCTCAGGGATCCGTTCCAGATCTAAAGCAGATGCCTTGGGATATCGGATGCTGGAGGGGTGATCATGTTGCAGCGCCGCGTTGAACATGATGTCAACTTCGCCTAGGTATAATGGAGCCATGCAAAGCATATTTGGGAAGAGACGCATGTATCCGAGATCGAACAGACCGTGATGAGGTGGTCCGTCGGGTCCGGTGAGACCGGCGCGGTCAGGTGAAAAGAAGACAG
>JBGCGI010000301.1:0-12793 GCA_045110715.1 Rubripirellula sp. | reverse complement strand
GATGTTAGTGATCCGACCAACATCAGTCGATTGGGATCGTTCAGTGCTGCGGGGCAATCCGCAACGGAACTGTTTCAGGTCGGGAACATCGTCTATCTGGCCGAGACCGACGCGACCGGGACGTCAGGCACGATGCGAATTCTGAACTTTGCCGATCCGGCAAACATCGTTGATCTCGGGCAGTTTCAAACGACCGATCCGATCAACGGGCTTCATATCGATCATCGCAACAACTCGACGATTTACCTCGGAACACCAAATGAGGTTCAAGCAGTCGATGTTTCCGATCCTAGCAACCCAACTCTATTGGGCTCGTTTGGTCCAATTGACGCGAGAACTGTCTCCTTTGATCAATTCACGTCAGTCGTGTCGGTCGGAACGCCGACGGGAGTTAGCTTTCTAGATGTTTCGAATCCGGCATCGATTGCTGAAATCGGTACGTTTGCTACGCCCGGTGCCGTTGATTCTGCTGAACTCGATGGCGACGGCCTTTTCGTCACTGACGAGAGCGGTACGTTCCAACTGGCAATTCGCGATGAAGTCTCTGGCGACATTCGCGTGCTTGGGACTCTCGATCTTTCTACGCCTGCACGCGCATTTGGTTTCAGTGAATTCGGTTTTCCCTCAGCGATCGCCGCAGCAACTGGTGGCGTGCAATTGATTGAACTCGCCCCCGTGGGCATTTCGCAAGTCACGATTGCCAACGACGATGTTGCTGTCGGTTTGTTTGCCACCGATGACAATATCAATATCCAGGAAGATGACGGGCCTGCAAACTTCAATGTTCTGACCAACGATTCGCCCGGAACTACGATCGTTTCCATCACGCCAGTAACTGGCGGCGGCACCGCATCATTCTCGGCAACGAACGTCACCTTCGAACCGCTTCCCGATGCATTTGGGCAAGCCAGTTTTGGTTACACCATTAGCGACGGGACTCAAACGGCGAGCGCCGCGGTGACATTCAATATCGCCTCGGTGAATGATCCGCCGACGGCTGGCGATGACACGATCACCATCACCGATCGCGGCCCGCAAACAATCGCCGTCGCCGACTTGCTGTTGGACGATTCCGCTGGTCCGGGCAATGAGAACCAGTTGCCAACGGTGACCGGTGTCGGTGCCAACTCGGCCAATGGAGGCGATCTTTTGTTTGTGCTGGGCGAGACTACTATCAGTTACACACCAGATCCAGCATTCACCGGCCTGGTTGATACGTTCAGCTACACGATTTCGGATGGAATCGATACTGCGCAAGGCATTGTTACGGTCAACTTGCCACCTCCGGTGGTCGCTGGCAGCATCGATTTACGACTGACCGGCAATGATTTTAATGATCAACCCGAAGCCGGTGGGACCCTGTTCGATTCTTATACAATCGAGAACCTCTCAGCCACCGATGCCGCAAGTAATGTCGTTGCTGTGATCGCTCTGGATTCGTCGACGACGTTCGTCAGCGGCTCGACGTCCAATGGCGGTACGTTCATTGAAAATGGCAATCAACTCACCATCACGATCCCCTCCCTGGCTGCGGGTGCGAGCGAAACGATCAATCTGACGCTGATGGTGGACGCCGGTGCTTCGACCGGCAGTTTGATTACTTCCTCGGGATCGGTCTCAGCAACTCAGGCCGACCCGAATGCAACCAACAACACAGCTACATCGATCGACAGTGTGTTTGGGCTTCATCAGCTGAGCACGGGAACCGGCGACGGCGACGTGACCATCGATGTCGACCCCTTTGGCTCCTACGGCACGAGTGCATTTGATAACGTAAGCGGTACAGCAACCTTCGATCCGACGGGTCCAATCGATGCCGCTTCGGCGATTTTCAAGTCGCTGTTGGGGATTCGTGAAGGAACGACGGGACCACGGTTGTTGCTGGATGACATCCCGACCGCGCAGCTGCGTCCCAGTTCCATCGCTGGCGATCTGACGTCCGCGACCAGTACGTTCTCGATTGGTAACTTTGATGTCCAATTGGTCCAAACGGTCGCTCCGAACTTTAGCATCGATGGCGCACGCAACGGCTCGAGAATGGACCAGACCTACACGGTTACCAATACGTCCGCGCAAACGCGGACGCTGGATGTTGCTCGCTACGTCGATGCAGATCTGTTTTTTGATGGCAGTCGGGTCGATGGTGGTGGTCGGCTGACTGATTCGAGTGGCAATTTGATCTTGTTTGAAACCGATGCGGGTGGGACGGGAGCCACGGATGCCACTTTCCTTGGAATCACTGATCAAGGCGGTATTGCTCCGAACACCGACCGTTTCATGGTCGAGGATTTCACGTCGCTGTTGCAACGTGTGGAAGCCGGCACGCCGCTGACTGACAGCATTGACAACGACGGAGACAATGACGGTTTTGTCGATGCCGGAAGTGAGTATGACGTGGCACTCGCGCTCCGTCGCTTGTTGACGATCGCTCCAGGACAGTCGGTGCAGTACACCAACGCACTCGCCTTGGGGGCTCAGCCGACATCGATTGTCCAACAGCAACAATTTTCACTCACTGGTCACGTTTCTTGTGATGTGAACGGCAATGGGCAAGCAGATGCCGGCGAAGCTGTCGTCGGCGCGACAGTCTTCTTGGACATGGACGATGACCGTCTGTTGGATGCCAACGAGCTGTCGACGCTATCTGACAGCAACGGTGATTACGCCTTTGTCGACGTGATCGATCCGACGTTGAAAGTCGTGGCGGAAGTCCCCGGAAATTGCAATTCGGTTCCGTCGCTGCCAGGAGTTGCGAGAATTTTTGTCGGCAACGCTGGGTTGCGCATGTTGATTGACGTGGGTGATCTTGCCCGTTCGATCACGTCCGCCGATGTCGACGGCGATGGTGACCAGGACCTCTTGGTAGCCAACGAGATCAGCAACAACATCGCGGTGCTTGAAAATAATGAGGGCAATTTCACCCTGCTAGAGAAGATCGACCTGGGTGATCGCCCACAAAGTGTTGCCGCCTTCCAACCAACGGGGGCGACATCCCCAACGATCGCTGTTGCAGCTCCTGGTACACCGAGTGACGGTGGTTCGATCTACATGCTGAACAACTCATTCAGCATTTCTCAGGTCCGCGCTGGCAACGGGCCGATCGAGGTCGTGTTGGACGATTTCGATAACAATGGCGAGGTGGATGTGATCACGGCTGCCTTTCGCTCGTCGGATCTGCAGTTGCTGTTAAATGGTCAGGCCGAGCCGATCGTGATCGATGGAGCTGCGCAAGTGATCACGGTGGATACCGGGGACGCAGATGGGGACGGTAACCAAGACATTGTGATTGCCGGATATGGTTACGATGACAACACCTCAGAACTCGTCGTGATTCGAGGCGACGGCACGGGCGATTTCGCTGATCCCGTGAGTTTGGGTGACCTCAACCGCTTGGCTTCAGCGCGTATCGTCGATTTGAATGAGGATCCGTTGGACTCTCAAAACCGGGTCTTCGCCCTTTCAGAACGCGGCTCGATGCTGATCTATAACGTTGAGAATGGAGCGTTGAACGAAGTCGGTTCGTTTGGTGTCAGCGACGGGGCCACTTCCTTTGACGTTGGCGACTTTAATCGCGATGGATTGACGGACGTCGCTGTCGCCAACTTGGGCGACCAGAAGATTGAATTGTACGTGGGTGATGGGACGGGACGATTTGCGCTCGTAACAACTGTCGAAGAAGTGAGCGCGCCAGCCGATCTGGTTGTGGCCGACTTCAACAACGACTTGGCCGATGACATTGCTGTGGCCAATTTCTACCGACAAACGGATTCGGATGGACGCTATGTGTTGCCCAGCACTGCCACGATCCTATTGGTCGACGTCGCAGAACGCAGCATCGTACTTTCGGGCGGCAGTGCAGAACCCATCGATTTCGTGCTACAGAACGGTGATCCTGCAATTCGCCTGGACGTGAACGGAGACCAACGGGTCTCGATGGGCGATGCTTTAAGAGTGATCAACGCGATGGGGCGTATCGCTCCCGAGGGCGAGCAGTTGGCCGCGTTCAACCGGGCCTCGACTGACGTTGATGGCGACGGTCGGACCAGCGCGATCGACGCCCTGATGATCATCAACCACGTGTCCCGTCAGACCGTCCACGAGACCAGTATCGGGTTCCTGCAAGACGATGACGACGAAGACGAACGCTTCGCTGCAGTGGATGAAGTGCTGGCAAACTTGCTGAACTAGGGTCGCAATCCGAATTGCTGGAGCGATCGCGGATTTCACGCTACAATGGTGGTCCCGCCGAACGTTGATCTCATTCGCGTTCCCTTCCTCCCAATCGGATCGAACGTGTTGGATCACCCTGCCTATCGCTTACTTTCCATGCTGATTGGAGTGGTGGTTTGCCTTGGGAATGTCGGCCTGGCGGCGCCGCCCAACTCTGAGACGGAGTTTTTCGAACGCAAAATTCGTCCTGTGTTGGTTCAGCATTGTTACGAATGTCACGGCGGAGACGCGGATTTGATCCAGGGAGGGCTTCGCCTGGACGATCCCAGTGCGATGATTCGCGGAGGCGACTCAGGCGCGGCGGTGACGCCGGGCAAGCCTGACAAAAGTCTGCTATTGGCTGCCATCCGTTACGACAAGTTTGAAATGCCGCCGGATGGCCCATTGGACGAGCGGGTTGTGAAAGACTTTGAAACATGGATCGAAATGGGCGCGGTCGATCCACGTGAACACGATGCCGATTTGGATACCGAAATTGCCGCGTCGATCGATTGGGAATCCGCGAGAGAGTTTTGGGCTTTCCAGCCTCCGCGAACTCAGGAGCCTCCCTCTGTTGTCGCGACTGGTTGGCCTCAAGGCAGAATCGATCGCTTCGTATTGGCGCGCCTGGAGCACGAGGGGCTCACTCCCAATCCTACCGCCAACAAGCGAACACTGATTCGCAGGTTGTCATTTGACTTGATCGGGTTGCCTCCCACGATCAATCAAGTCAATGCGTTTCTGGCTGACGAACGACCGTCTGCGACGGAGCGATTGGTTGACAGTCTGTTGAGTTCTCCGCAGCATGCTGAGCGTTGGGCGAGGCTTTGGCTTGACGTCGCTCGGTATGCCGAAGACCAGGCTCATAAGGTCGGTAGCAACGACGCACTCACCTATCCCAACGCCTATGCTTATCGAGACTGGGTGATCAACGCGTTGGCCAGTGACATCGGGTACGACGAATTCGTGCGTCTTCAGTTAGCAGCCGACTTAGTGGACCCGTTAGATTTGGATTCACACATGGCACTTGGCTTTCTGGGTTTGGGGCCGAAGTACTATCGCCGCAATAGTCCTGAGGTGATGGCTGACGAATGGGAGGACCGCGTTGATACGGTTTCACGCGGGCTACTTGGTTTGACCGTGGCTTGCGCGCGGTGTCACGACCACAAGTTCGACCCCATTCCGACCTCGGACTATTACGCGCTAGCTGGAGTATTTGCCGGCACTGAGATGTTCAATCGACCGATCAATGAGTCGGTCGAGCAGAAAGGCGGCCAAGCCAAGAAGCCTCAGGATGCGTACCATCTTGTTCGTGAAGGAAAGCCGCGTGATTTGAATGTGATGATTCGTGGCGACGTGCAGAATCAGGGACCACTCGCCAAACGCGGATTCCTGACGGTGGTCAGTCAAGAACCGGTTCACTTTGAGTCGGGAAGCGGCCGACTGGAGTTGGCCGAAGCGATCATCGACCGCTCCAATCCGCTGACGGCGCGTGTGATCGTGAACCGCGTCTGGCACCAACTGATGGGGCGTCCTTTGGTGGGGACGACGAGTAACTTTGGTGCCCTGGGGGAAGTTCCCAGCCATCCGAATCTACTGGATGATTTGTCGGTGCGGTTCATGGAGAACGGCTGGTCGCTGAAGTGGTTGCAGCGTCAAATCGTGTTATCTGCTGTCTACCAACAGAACAGCCAGCTCGATGCGAGCAAGGCTGAGCTCGATCCCACCAACCGTTTGCTTTGGCGGATGCCGCGTCGACGATTGAACGTGGAGGGCTACCGAGACGCGGTACTTCAAGTCGCTGGGCAATTGAATCCGACTGTAGGAGGAAAGTCAATTCAGCCGGATCAACCCAAGAATCAACGGCGGACGGTTTACAGCGAAGTCAGCCGCATGGACTTGAATCCAATGCTGGCGAGATTCGACTTTCCGGATCCCAACGTGCACAGCGCGGCACGGTACGAGACGACAACTCCATTGCAAAAGTTGTTCTTGCTGAACAGTCCGTTCTTGGTGCATCAAGCGGATGCATTGGCGGATCGAGTCAAAAGCTATGGCGGATCCCATCGGTCGAAAATTGAATATGCCTATCAGTTACTGTACGCTCGATTGCCCAGCGCTCTGGAATTGGAGTTGGGGGAGGCCTTCGTTGAGGGGGCGGAAGACAATGATTGGTCCGAGTATGCACAGGCACTGTTGATCAGCAACGAAATGTTCATGGTGGATTGAGTGATGGAAGTCAGAACAAGTCGTCGTGAGATGCTACGTCGATCCGGAGCCGGTTTCGGTGCAATCGGTTTGGCATCAGCATTGCAAGAGACGCAGTCCAGTGAAGTTGGTTCGCTCGGCGGCGTTTTGCATCATCCCCCTCGCGCTAAGCGAGTCATCTTTCTGTTCATGAACGGTGCCCCGTCTCATGTTGACACCTTCGACCCCAAACCCGCCTTGGCCGAGTACGAAGGAGAAAAGCCCGAAGAAGACATTGCTGGAAAGAACCGCGCCGCCGGTTACATGTCATCACCTTTCAAATTTGCCGCTCATGGCGAAAGCGGCATGGTGATGAGTGAGCTGTTTCCCAACATGGCGAAACACGCGGACGACCTGTGCGTCGTCCGGTCAATGCATACCGATGTACCCAATCATGAGCCCGGATTGCTGTTGATGCAGTCGGGCAATCAGCAGCCGATACGCCCCAGCATGGGGTCATGGCTTTCCTATGGGCTGGGAAGCGAGAACGAGAATCTGCCCGCCTTCGTGGCACTCTGCCCCGGCCTACCTGTGGTTGGACCACAATTGTGGTCCAGCGCATTCTTGCCTGGTCAACATCAAGGTGTGGAGGTCAACACGAATCATACCGAGGTCGACAAGCTGATTGCCAACGTACGTCATCCTCGTATGCAAGCACCCGCTCAGCTCAGGCAATTGGAATTGCTGCGGAAGTTAAATGCGGCGCATTTGGAAGATCGGCAGGGCGAGGCTTCCTTGGAAACTCACATTCGTTCCATGGAGCTCGCGTTTCAAATGCAAACGGAAGCGTCCGAGGCTTTCGATGTTTCCCGCGAATCGGTCAAGACACGGGAAGCTTACGGAGATACTGAGTACGGACGCAGTTGTTTGCTGGGGCGGCGATTGCTTGAACGAGGTGTCCGTGTGGTCCAGGTGTTCTATGTGAAGAACGGCTCCAAGCAACCTTGGGATACTCATCGCAACAACAACGATGGTCACAAGACGCTGTGCGCTGATTCAGACAAGGCAACAGCGGCGCTCTTGTCGGACCTGAAGAGTCGCGGCATGTTGGACGACACGCTGGTGATTTGGGGGGGTGAATTTGGGCGAACACCTTACGCACAAGTCGACAAGTCGAAGAATCAAAAGAAGGCCGGACGCGATCATCACCACACAGGCTTTTCGATGCTGCTTGCTGGAGGTGGAATCCAAGGCGGTTTGACCTATGGTGCCACTGACGATTTCGGGATGCACGCGGTCGACAAGCGAGTCCACGTCCACGATTTGCACGCGACGGTGTTGCATTTGATGGGGATCGACCACACCCGGCTGACCTTTCGCTATTCTGGACGTGACTTTCGCCTCACGGACGTCCATGGTCGCGTCGTCGGCGATCTTTTTGCTTAGAACAATGGCTCTGCCTCTCCGCTGGCAGAGAATATCAACCTCCATGCGCTGGAAGCGGAGTCGCATGAATTCGAAACGACATCATGATGCACCGATCTCTCTCGCTCTTCGTCTTACTCCTTGCCTCGGCTGCCTCAGCAGCCGACCGGCCCAATATCCTGTGGCTAACCAGCGAGGACAACGGACCGCAACTTGGATGCTACGGTGATTCCTACGCCGACACGCCAAACATTGACGCGTTGGCCGAGAGATCTCTTCGCTACAAACGTTGTTGGTCCAATGCGCCTGTTTGCGCACCAGCTCGGACGACGATCATCTCAGGCATGTACGCCACCAGTCTGGGAGGGCATCACATGCGCAGTGGTGTCAAACTTCCGGAGGACATCAAGCTCTATCCGGAGGTTCTCCGCGAGGCTGGTTACTACTGCACCAATCGAAGCAAGACGGACTACAACTTCGATGGTGAGAGCGGAGGCTGGAGCGATAATGGTAAGAAATCGCATTGGCGAGGGCGGCCGAACAAGAACACGCCGTTCTTTTCGATTTTCAATTTTACCATCAGTCATGAGAGCAAGATTCGTACCCGACCGCATGAACTGATCCATGATCCGTCGAAGGCTCCGTTGCCGAGCTACCATCCCGATACGCCGGAAGTTCGACACGACTGGGCTCAGTATTACGACAAAATGACGCAAATGGACGGCGACGTGGGCCGCGTTTTGAAAGAGTTGGAAGCCGACGGGTTGGCGGATTCAACGATCGTTTTCTATTACGGCGATCATGGCAGCGGGATGCCACGAAGCAAGCGTTGGCCGTTCGATTCAGGATTGCGAGTTCCCTTGCTCGTGCATGTTCCTGCAAAGTTCAAAGACTTGGCACCGCAAGGATACGCCGAAGGTGGTTTGACCGAGCAACTTGTTGGCTTTGTCGATCTTGGTCCGACGGTAATCAGTTTGGCTGGAGCCAAACCGCCAGCCAACATGCAGGGTGTACCGTTCGCAGGCGTGCATGCGGGTGAATCCAAAGAGTACTTGTTCGGGTATCGCGGACGAATGGACGAGCGAATCGACATGGTTCGATCTTGTACCGATGGTCGCTACATCTACATGCGTCATTTCTATCCTGACCGACCTTACTTGAAGCACGTCGACTACATGTTTCAGACGCCCACCACTCGGGTTTGGAAAGAATTGTTTGATGCGGGTAAGTTGAATGAGGCACAAGCGAAATTCTGGGGGAACAAGCCAGTCGAAGAATTGTTTGACCTCGAGCAGGATCCCGACGAGGTCCTGAACCTAGCCGACCAACCAGAGCATGCAGAACGCGTTGCCAAGATGCGCAAGCGGTTGAAGGACTGGATGGCCGAGACACGGGACTGCGGACTGTTGACGGAAGCCGAAATGCACCGAGCTTCAGCGGGCAGCCCACCGCGAACTTTCACGCTTGAAAACGGTGAGCTGTTTGCCCAGCTGGCGAATGAGTCTTTCGCCGCGATGGACAAAAATGATTCGAGCGTGGCAAAGTGCGCTGAACTGGCGACCGACCAGAACGCTGGCGTGCGTTTTTGGGGAGTCCGCGGTTTGGCCCTGCGGTCTGGTGCGGAACGCGATGCCGCATTGCAGCGATCGATGGGCGATGAGTCACCGAGCGTCGCGATTGCTGCTTGCGATGGGCTGCTGAAGTCGGGGGACCAGGCCCTGCGAAGCCAGGCGATTGAGCGTCTGGTGGATCTGGCGAACGTGGAAAAGACTGGGCACTTCGCGTCGATTGCGGCGATGAATGTGCTGGACATGAACGCAGAATTGAATGATCAAACCAAGTCACAACTCGGCGAACTTCCCCGTCAGCTCAAGAAGCCACCGGTGCGACTAGGCAAGTACGTGGGCAAGCTGTTGGATCACGCGATCAAGTCAAAGTAAGCCGGCCTACTTTGAAAAAATGTTCGCAGGTATGCTGGAGGGCGTAGGACGGCAAGTCCTCCAGCTTGCGTTTCATTCCTCTGCGGACTTTTGATTGATGGAAATTCTTGGCGGTCCTTTGTTTGCCGTTGCCGGTGCGGGTGAGTCGCATGGTCCGGCAGTGACGACCATTGTGTTTGGTTGTCCGCCAGGCCAATTGATTCGTCGTGCGGATGTTCAAGCTCATTTGGATCGCAGACGTCCGGGCGGCAACAAGCACGGAACGCCTCGCAACGAAAAAGATAAGGTCGTCTTTTTGTCGGGCCTGTTCCAAGAAGATCACGACCAGTTGCTGGGTGGCTCGACGATTTCAGTCGAGGCGGATGGTGTGAGGTCGGACACCGAAGGCTACGAGGAAGGTTTTTCAACGGGCGAGCCGATTGCAGCGATCGTGCTTTCGACATCGAAGAAGTCCGGTGACTACACCCAGTTCACCGGACCAACTGGCGAGGTCAGGCCGGGGCACACCGACTTGGTGAAGTTCCACAAATCAGCTGGCTTCGTCGATGTGCGCGGAGGTGGTCGATCCAGTTATCGCTCGACGATCAGTGATGTGATTGGCGGATCGATTGCCAGGGCATTCCTGCAAGCGAAGTTTGGAACCGTCATTTTGTCGTCGATTTCGCAGGTCGGTGAATTGAAGGCGAAGGTTACTTTGGCAGATCACTTCGAGCGTCTGACCAGTGCCGATGGCTTGCAGGTCGCTGCTGGCGAAATTGAGAAGGTCGTTGCCCAGATGGGCGACAGTGAAATTCATTCGATCGATACGGACTTTGCCAGCCAGGCTGCCGAGATGATCAAAGAGACGCGGAAGGATGGCGACTCGTTGGGTGCGGCGGTCGAGGTTGTCGCGTTGAACGTGCCGCCGTTGTTGGGTGATCCGCTGTACCAGAGCTTGAAAGTTCGCATCATGGGCACTCTTGGTGGTCTCAACGCGGTGCAGTCCTGTGAGATCGGCAGCGGCGTTGATGTGATCGGACGCAAGGGAAGCGAGAACAACGATCCGATTCGTTCGTCGGGCTATGTCGCCAATACGCACGGTGGATTGATCGGCGGGATCACGACCGGAATGCCATTGGTGTTTCGAGTCGGATTCAAGCCGACTTCGACGATCAACAAGCCACAGCAATCGGTTCGGAAGAACTTGGAAGAGATCGACTTCGAATTGGAGAAAGGTCGGCACGATCCCTGCGTGGGCGTGCGAGCTGGCGTGACGTTGGAATCTCGGATGGCGATCGAGCTGATGAATGCCGCGTTGATGCACCAATCGCAGCAGCTTGATGAGAGCGTCTCAAAGCTGTTCTGAATCAGAGGCCTTCCCGGGGCCTAGGGCTTCAGCACGTCCAAGCCCTTTTTCTCGATTTCGAGGACCTTGTCCAGGCGACGGGCGTGTCGTTCCTGCGGTTCGTACTTGGCACTGAGAAAGGCGTCGATGATTTCGAAGGCCAGCTCCGAGCCGATGATTCTGCCGCCAATGCAGAGCACATTCATATCGTCGTGCTCGACGCCCTGGTGTGCCGAGTAGGTGTCATGGCAGATCGCGGCTCGGATTCCTGGGAATTTATTCGCTGCCACGCTGACGCCGACTCCGCTGCCGCAGACCACAATCCCTCGATCTGCTCGGCCTTCGATCAATTCCCGGGCGACCGCGATGGCGAAATCGGGGTAGTCGCAGCTCGCTTCGCTGTTGGTGCCGCAGTCGATGAGTGCCGAAACTTGGGTGCCCAGACGCTCTGCGACGGCTTGTTTTAGCGGAAAGCCGGCGTGATCTCCCCCCAGGGCAACGCGGAGGGATGACGGTAGGTTTGGATTTGATTCAGACATTCGAGATCAAACTGTGAGGAGTCGGCCAGCAGCAAACGACCGAAAAGTGATAACGCCGAATTCGAATCCTGCCCAGGGTGTACTCTTCGGGGCGACGAAAAAGGGGCAACGACAGCAAGAATTAGCGTGAAACAGCAGAGTTAGCTGTTGTGGCAATTTTTTTGCTTTGCTAGGTTACCCCGCTACGCGCTGGGCGACGGGTCCAGCCATCGACCTACATACTCTAACCCTCTGAGCCCTCTGGCGACCCGGTCAGTCGATTTCTCGACGGCTCAACCCTCGGAATTTTCACATGGTCAATCGTAACCTCATCCGTAACCTCGACGACGAAGACATCTACGCAGAACTGGCAGTCCTTGCTCCAGAAGAAGAAGCCGATGAATGGCTACTCGAATGGCTCAATCGTGAGCAGCAGGACTACGCCCAAGGCTTGATCGTCGAAGGGCGAATCGTCGAAGTCAATGATGAGTGGGCTCTCATTGATGTTGGCTTCAAGAGTGAAGGCACCGTGGCCCTCGATGAGTGGGGACCTGAAGAGACACAGCCAAAAGTTGGCGACAACGTCACCGTCTTGATTGAAGAGATGGAAGACGAGCTCGGTGCTGCCGACGACCCCTACGGCATGATTTCGCTCAGCAAGAACAAAGCTGCGAAGATCATCGAGTGGGAGAAGATCATTGGCCAAATCAGCGAAGGCCAAGTGGTTACCGGTACTGTCATTCGCAAAATCAAAGGTGGATTGTTGGTCGACATTGGCGTCAACGTCTTCCTACCTGGCAGCCAAGTCGACATTCGTCGTCCAGGCGATATCGGCGACTTCATTGGTCGCGTGATTCAGGCCGAAGTCTTGAAAATCGACGACACACGTCGAAACATCGTGATCAGCCGTCGATCTTTGATCGAACGCCAACGAGAAGAAGACAAAGCTTACTTGATGAAGGAACTGGAAGTTGGCCAGGTCCGCAAAGGTATCGTCAAGAACATCGCCGACTTCGGTGCGTTCGTCGACCTTGGCGGCATCGATGGTTTGCTTCACATCACCGACATGGCTTGGGAGCGAATCAGCCACCCAACCGTGATGGTTTCGATCGACCAAGAAATCGAAGTCAAAGTTCTGCACATCGACCGCGAGAAGCAAACGATTGCCCTCGGTTTGAAGCCGAAGGACC
>JBGCGI010000300.1:0-5814 GCA_045110715.1 Rubripirellula sp. | reverse complement strand
CCATGAAGCGCGCCAAACGGCGACAGCAAAGATTGTAGAACAATTGTCCCAATTGTTTCTCGCTTGAAGAGCGAGCTTGGTTGGAAAACAATTGGGACAATTGTTCTACACTGGAATACACTGCGTTGAACGTTTGACGACTAGCGAAGTACGGAATGACCGATGACCCACTACGATATTTTTAATGGCGATGCAGATGGCATCTGCGCCTTGCACCAATTGAGACTCGCCGACCCGCGCGATAGCTTGCTGGTGACCGGCGTGAAGCGGGACATCAACTTGGTCCGTCAGGTGCCTGCGCAGAAAGGCGACTCTGCCACCGTACTGGACATCTCGCTGGACAAGAATCGTGATGATTTGCAGCGGTTGCTCGCTGCTGAGATGGAGGTGATGTATTTCGATCATCACTTCGCCGGAGAAATTCCCGAGTCCGCCCAATTGACCGCTCACATCGATACGGCCGGTGATGTTTGTACGGGACTGCTAGTCAATCGCTTTTTGAAGAGCGCGTTCCTGCCCTGGGCGGTGACAGCTTTGTTTGGCGATAATCTCCACGATGCCGCGCGCAAGGCGGCGGAGCCACTTGGCATCAGCGAATCACAGCTGGGTGAACTGGAAACCCTCGGGACGTTGCTCAACTACAACGGCTATGGCAGCACTCTGGAGGATCTGTTTTTTCCACCCGACCAACTGTATCGAAAAGTTCAACCCTATCAGGACCCCTTCGAGTTCATCGCGTCTGATCAAACGTTTCAGGTTTTGCAAAACGGCTATGACGGTGACATGCAGCGTGCGAAGTCTATCGAACCAACGGTCGACGCTGCAAAATGCGCGTTGTTTGTCTTTCCCGAGGAATCGTTCTCGCGGCGTGTCAGTGGTGTCTACAGCAACCAATTAGCACGCGATAATCCCAACCGCGCGCACGCGTTGGCGAGTCGGTTGCCGTCGGGCGATTACCTCGTCAGCGTTCGGGCGCCTCTGTCCACGAAGAGTGGCGCCGATGAACTTTGCCGAAAGTTCCCAACCGGCGGCGGTCGTAAAGCAGCCGCTGGCATCAACCAACTGCCCGCCGATCAGTTGCAAGCGTTCAGCGACACTTTCGAGGCACAGTTCAGCTAGGGCACCGGAAGAATAGCCGCCTAGACCAGAATTGGGATCCAACGGTCATCTGGATCGAGTTCGCCCGGGTCATAGTAGACCGAGGCATTGCGCCCGTTCGCATCCAGGAAGTCGTTGTAGGCAACGTTGTACATGTAGTACTGTCCGCCACCGTACTCGATGAATCGCCAGATGTTGCCAAAGGCATTGAATCTGGATGAGGTATCAATGTCGAAGCGATCACCATCCAAATACCGATTGTCGTTCTGGTTGCGGAGTTTGAAATCTCCGTTGCCGACATCAATCAGTTCCCAATGAGTCGCCAAGTTATTTGACGTTGTCGTTCTGGCATTCCGGTTGATCGAGGCCAAATAGGCGTCGTAGTCGAAGTTCAGTAGCTGGATCACATTTCCGTCAGCAAGCACAATGAGCGGATCGACGGTCACGAAGACAGTGGCGAAGGCGGTTCCGTCGTTACCGTCGGTGATTGTGTAGTTGAAGGAGTCGTCGCCAGAGAATCCAGTGTTGGGCGTGTAGACGTAATCGCCATTCGCTTGAACATTGACCGTTCCATTGGCGGGATCCGTGTTCGAGACAACTGAGATCGTGTTGCCATCGGGATCCGAATCATTCGTCAATAGGTTGCCCGAAACCGGGCTGCCCGCAACGGTTGTTGCGTCATCGTTGACGGCGATCGGCTGCTCATTGCTAACCACGCTGGCGAACTGGAAATATCCATTGATATGTAAGTTCTCGCTCTGACGGAAACCTGGCACGATGCCGTCTGCAGAGAGCCAGGAGCCTGTGGAAAACACATCGGGTGCTTCGGTCTCGTAGACCACACCATCAATTTCGATCCGATCGATCTTGACGTTGGAGTCGATGCCCGCCTCTCGATCGACAAAATCATTGGTGAAGTAGATTCGGACATCGCCCGGATCAATCGCAGTTTCGGTCACCCAACTCAGTTCGACAAAGTTACGATCATTGAAGTCACCCGCCTGACCGCCATACGTGGAGAGGTCAAAGATCGCGACTTGCTGGCCCTGAACTTCCAAAGCCAGGATTTCGCCACCGGTCGTGCCTGCGGCATAGATTTTCAGCAGTGTTGACTCAAAAGTTGAGTCATTCGCTGCACCCGGTGTTCCATTGATCTGATTGCTGGCGGCCCAGCTGCTAGCCAAGCTGTTATCCAATGCTGGGTCAGTCAATGCCAATGTAAAACCATTTCCGTCGGGCTCAGTCGGCCACGGATCCGTATCGTCATATTCGACGGAGTCGATCAGATTACCAGCGGCGTCCGACAGGGTGATCAATTCACCACCGCCGCTCAGACCGCCTGAATATTCTCCGGCGACAAAGATGTCACCTGGATACTGAGCACGAAACCGCGAGAAGTTGTCGGTGAACACCACGGACTCGCCAGGAAGCAAGACCGTTCCGTAACCAATGGTCAGGTTCACCCCATCGATGGTCCACGCCGAAAGGTCGACCGACTCGGTCGTGCTGCGGTTATAGAGCTCAATGAACTCCGCGTCGCCATCCAGCGGGTTGTAATGCAACTCGTTGATCACGACGTCATAGCTACCGCTGGCAGTGCCTGGCATTCGTGTCTCTGCCGCATAGGCTGCCCGGCGTCCATCGATCGCTTCTTGCCATTGAGTGGTCCAGAACGGGTTGGCGAAAATGTCGTTGCGATTCCATTTGGCAAACTCCAACGACGAATTTGTAGCACCCACTTGGTTGATCAATTCGGTCCGTCGATCGATCAGGCTGTCGTCACTGAGATAGGTATCCACGATCGTTTGCATGCGTCGCCAGTACATGTCGCGGAACTCATCGACTTCCCAGATTGCATCAAACAACTCGTGGCCAAGTGTTTCGGTGCTCGTGAAGTCTCCGTTGACCGTATCTGATGGTCTGACCCAGGTTCGGTCCAGATCCCATTCGACGATCGACCAAAGTTGGGTCTCGGAGTCGTACAGCATGTAAAAGTTTTGCACGATCTGGTCGTGGTGTCGGATCAGCGCGGACAAGGCCATGTGGTTGATCACATTGGCCACATCAACATTGTCGTACAAGTAAGACGTTTTGGCCTCCGACGATGGCAACGCTAAGACGTCGTTGAGTTCGATGATCGTCGAGAAATCACCGTCGTCAGGACTCTTTTTGTCAAAGTTGGGGAAGCCACCGAATGCGCCTCGGTCTGCCTTGTAGAGCTCGTCGGTGTCATCAATGCCGTTGGCTTCTCGCCAAGCGCCATCGTAAAGCTCTTGGAAGCGGAACACGCCATGGAAATCGCCATTCACTTCGGCGCGAACCATGAACGAGGTCTCGAATGAATCCGTTTCGTTGTTGAACACGTCCCAAGAGATGTCCGGAGTCACGACGGACCAGTCTCCAAAGTCAGCTTGAATCGCAAACTCGTCGATCGGATAAGAACCCTCGGCTCCCACATCAATCGCTTGTCCCTTGGGCAGCTCGAATTTCAAGCTCTTTTTGGGGTAGAACTGACGAGAAAAATCGCCGCCACGCACTCGAACGGTCGCGTTATCGATCACATCCCCGTTGTAGTACACGACTGCTGCAATTTTCGTATTGGTCAGCGCCAAATCGGTTGTCGTGAGCTCTGTGAACTCAGCGTCGTCGACAAAGAACTGGAACAAGGGCAGTTGGTTGTCTGTGATATCGGTCGGCGAAACGACAAGACCGAAGTAGTTGATCGTGTCGTTGAAGGGAGCGACCGCAACGTCGGATTCAATCCGATATCGAATCAAAGTACCTGCGTCTGCTCCCGGAAGTGTGGCTTGCCATGAGTCTCCACCGGTGTTGACCATCGCAACCGTTTGCTCTTCGCCGAACATGACCTTGTAAATCAAGCTGGCGGTGGTGGCACCTTCAATGTTGGCACTGATCGAAAAACTCTGATTGGGAAGCACGACTCCAGGCGCCACGACGATGTCCGTGATCGGCTCGACCGCTTCCTCACCAAAAATCGAATTCTCGGCCGCAGGCGTTGGGTCCCCAGTGGATGGTGCCCAATTGGTTGGGTCGGAGTTATCAAGAGCCCAATCGCGAAGCTCCAGCGATGGACCATTGCCGTCAGGAAGGCTGGACCACGGGGCCTCGTCCAAGTAGGAGACTTCATCAATCACCGTTCCGTCCGCAGCAAGCAACTGCAGCAGTTCACCGCCACCACTGATGCCACCGCCCTGAAATTCTGCGATTGGAGTGACGCCCCACGTGGATTCCGCCAGTGCAATCGATGGAGCCACGATCGCGTACTCACCCGCGCCGATGGTGGTTCCCGCAGAGAAGACCATGTCGAATCCAACGAACGACATGCCGCCCAAATTGACAGCTTCGTCACCGGAGTTATAGAGTTCCACGAACTCGGCGTCTCCGTCCACGACCCCATCAGGCCCGGGATTGTAATGGATCTCGTTGATCACAAGCAGCGAGGGATCGCCGCCCGGATCCACGGTGGTTCCTGCATATTGGAAGTAACCATTGGTGTGCAAAGTATCGGATTCGCGATTCCCAGGCACAACGCCGTCTTCAGGGAACCAAGTCCCTGTCGAGAAAACTTCTGGTGCCTCGGTTTCGTATTCAACACCATCGATCGTGATTTTGTCGACGCGAAGATTGCGATCAAATCCGTTTGGCTCGTCATAAAGATCATTGGTGAACACCACGCGGACTTGATCCGCATTGATTCCGTCAACGTTGTAGGTGTATTCCTGGAAGTTGGTGCTGACGTTATCGAAGGTCCCAACGGTCGTTCCATCGATCTGCAGCAACATCTGCTCTTCGCCAGTAGATCCAGCTGCACGAATGGTGATCGGCAGCACCGCTTGGTAACTCTCTCGCGCCGAATCGTTGAATGCTAAGCCAGCATCAATCGTTCCAATGTGTCGCTCCAAGTCCCAGTCCGCGTTCTGCGCTGCCGCGCCTGTGGTGTCGGTGGACGCCGCAACGTCTGCACCTGTCAGCTCAGCCATCCTCTGTACGAATTGCAGTCCGCGCGAGTCGGCACCCGTTTCGCAACCGTAAAGCAAGATGTCAGCGTCGGCGGTCAGCGACTGTGCCCAGGCTCGAAGTTGCATCTGACTACGATCGATGGTCTCGAGATCAACCTGTTGATTGCCCAGTTCCAGTTTTCCTGAGGAACCATGGGCAACGATATGAATGCTGGAAACATTCGTGCGCTGAGCCAAGGTCTCGCTGATTTGATCCAAGCCACTGCGTCCTGCTTGAAGCAACACGATCTCGTGTCCCTTGGCCACACCGTCGACCAAGTGATCCACCGCATCGACACCCGCATCGATGAATACGATCTGTGACGACTGCTGGGAAGTGATCGGCGCGGAAGAGCCAACTTCGGCAGACGCAACACCAGCGGTTTCGCCAATCGCAGCGCCACAATCGGCCGCCAGCATCAGACGCTTCTCCAGCGTTGAAAGGCTCCACTGGTTTTGATTTCGCACTCGCTTGCGCTTACTACCGAAGAAACGGATCATGGTCTTCTCTTTCGAGGCATTCCAGGCTGGGGTTTAGGGGGGACTGGTATCTTAGGTTGTTTGGTGGGTTTTTCCAGTAGTGGGGGGGGGCGTGAGGCAATCAGCGGCTCAGGACGGTGTTCATGAGTACACTTGTGGGCCGCGAGTATACGCTCTGATTCAGCTAGAAGCCGAGTGAGTTCTGCCGAAGAATTGA
>JBGCGI010000299.1:0-16020 GCA_045110715.1 Rubripirellula sp. | reverse complement strand
GATCCGCATCGATTGGCGGAGAGATTGGAGCTTCCCTGGAAGCTCGCCGCCGTTCGTCAGTGAGGAAACTTGTGGGCAGGACCCCGGCAGTTTGCTGTGCTACCGGGGTTGAGTACGGGTGAGAGGATTTGAACCTCCACGTCCTAGGGACACCAGATCCTAAATCTGGCGCGTCTGCCAATTCCGCCACACCCGCGTCTTGTACTGATTCTTGCTCGGAATTCTAGCGAATTCGCGTTCGATTTATAGGCCCAGCGGGAGCTCGAAATGAGTCTCCCTCGTGACTGCGGCTTCCAGCCGCAGTTTCGATTGCCAAATCGTGAGGTTCAGCTACGCGCCAGTGTCTTCGGAGGCGGTAGGGACGACCCAAACTTTGACGCTGGCGTCGACTTCGCTGTGAAGGTGTACTTTCACGGTGTAAAGACCGAGTTCCTTGAGTGGGCCTTCGAGGCGAATCTGGTCTTGCGCCAGCGAGAAACCGACTCCCTTGAGGGCATCGACGATTTCGTGAGGCCCAACACTTCCGTACAGATGGCCGTCGTCGTTGGCATTCGCTTCGATGGTGATCGACTGCTTGGCAAGTTCGTCCGACAGGTTGCGGAACTCGCTTAGCTTTTCCAGTTCGATCGCACGCAATTTTTCGCGATGCTTCTCGACCATTCGCTTGTGGTGATCGGTGGCTAAAGTTGCCAGGCCTTGTGGCAGCAAGTAATTCAAAGCAAAGCCTCGCTTCACTTCGATGATATCGCCCTGTTTGCCGAGGTGCTCCACGTTATGGATCAGTAGCAACTGAATCCCGTTCTCACCCTTGGGCAGTCGTTTGAACATGTTACTTCGTGTTTTGGTTGCCATTGCAAGGTCTCGATCTATCGATTCAATATTGTGAATTGGTTGGTGCACGCCATGAAGGGTGCGTTGATGTTTTGTTAGAAGGGGATATCTGGATCGTCGTATCCCGCTCCACCACCGGTCGGCTGTGCTTCTCGCTGTCCTGCGTTTCCTTCGTTGCTGGGGGCAGGTTGGCCGGGGGTTGAGAGGCCCTCGGATTGAGCGTCTCGGGATCCACGTGAGCGGCTTGCTCCTCCGCCGCCTCCGCCGCCACCAGGTCCGCCGCCTAGCATTTGCATTCGCTCGCCCACCACACGGAGCTTGCTTCGTTTCTGGCCATCGGTTTCCCAGGTATCCAGTTTCAGGCGACCTTCGATCAAGATCGGTGATCCTTTGCCGAGATATTCGCTGGCAACCTCTGCAGTTCGTCCCCACAGCGTGACATCGACAAACGTCGTTTCATCGACCCACTCACCGGAGGCTGATTTTCGACGGTCGTTGACAGCCACACCGATTTCGGACACCGCGGTGCCGCCGGGTGTGTACTTCAGTTCGATATCGCGAGTGATGTTGCCCACGAGAACGACGCGGTTGTAGCTGGCCATGGTCTTACCCTTTGGAGGGTTCTGGGGTTAGCGGCACTTAAGCCTTCAGGGCGACTTCGGGCTCGGCTGCGTCAGCAGCGGGGCTTTCGTCTTCGGTGTCCTGTGGCGTGGAAACCTTGACGGCTTCACCACGGGCGTTTGCCAGGATCGGCTCGACCAAACGCGGCTCGAGTCGAATGGTCATGTGGCGAAGGACAGGCTCGCACAATTTCAGTGCTCGATCCAGTTTCGGCAGGTTGACCCCATCGATCTGGAAGTAGGTCAGCCAGTAGGTGCCTTTTTGGTGCTTGTCGATTGGGTAGGCAAGCTTTTGCTCCATCCACAATCGGTTCACAGCGACATCGCCACCAGCTTCGACGACGATGTCATTGATCGTCTTGCTCAAGCCACCGGGATCGCGGGCGTAGTGGTTGCTGTCCAGGATCAGCAGGGTTTCGTAAGTGTTGTTTGCCACGTTAAGTCAGTCTCTCTGTTCAGATTTGGGTGAGTTTTTGTTGATCGAATCAGTGTTTTGTTGTTTGGTCGTGTCTTTTTGCTTTTGCGGTTTGGCTTGTTTTGCCTTGGGGTTGATGTTGTGGCGATTCATCGCGACATCAATCCCGTCGATAGCCCAATCCAAAGCGGCTCGTGCAGCTGCGTCAATTGAAGCCTCTACTTTATCTTTTTCCTCCTCTGCGAACTTCCCCAACACGTAGTCAGGAACGTCCCAATGAGGAGGCGGTCGGTCGATTCCAATTCGCAATCTTGGAAAGGCTTCGGTTCCAAGGTGTCGAATGGTATCGGCGAGGCCTTTTTGACCACCGGCAGAACCAGTTGCTCGAATTCGGATGCGTCCCGTTCCCAGGTTCAGATCATCGCAGACGACCAATAAGTCTTCCGGTAAAAGTTTATAGAAATCGCATGCTTTTCGCACGCTTTTTCCGCTGCCGTTCATGAAAGTATGGGGGCAAAGCAAAACCACTTTAAGCCCCAACCCTGACTTACCAGCCATTCCTTCAGCGACTTCACCGCTGAATTTCTCTTTTACCGGCCCGGCTCCTATCAGTCCAGCGACTTTGGAGACGACCATGAAGCCGACATTGTGTCGTGTTTGCTCATACTTGCGGCCGGGATTTCCCAGCCCAACGATCAGCTTCATCTTCGCACCGAAATCAACCTTCCTCCTTCTTCGCGTCGTCTCCACCCTTGCCAATCACTTCTTGCTCGCCAGCTTCTTCGCTGTCGGACTCTTGGCCACGCGGCTCTTCGATGTGGACAACAACGCTGTCCTTGTCGGTCAGCAGGGTGACTCCCTCCGGCAAATCCAGGTCGCCCGCAGTCAGGCTGGCACCCAATTGCAGCTCGTTGACGTTGACATTCAGGTGGTCAGGAATGGATCCCGCCGAGCACTTAACATCGACTTGGTGAAGGTTCTCGATCAGGATTCCACCCTCACGAACACCCACGGCGTCACCGACGGAGTGAATCGGAACCGTCACTTCGACGAGCTCTTTCAGGTTCACTCGAATCAGATCCAGATGCAGCACCTCAATGCCCAACGGATCCCACTGAATGTTGCTTACCAACGCGGTGTCCTTGACCGCACCGGCCAATTCCACGGTTTTACTGTGGTGGCGAATCAGTGATTTGACTTGCATCACAGGAATGGACAGATGCTCATTTGCTTCGCCGTGTCCATACAACACTGCAGGAACGCGACCCGCTTGACGCAGCTTTTGCGAACTTCCTGTGCCAACGCGATCTCGTTTTTCTACTTCTAAAACTTCGGCCATCAGATCCAAACCTTACCGATCATTCGATTTCTTACCTACATTCGAATCGCCAGCGGCACCCATTGGAGGCGCTGACGAGAAGCGAGTAAGTATGGCGGAAGAAGTGGCCCACGCAAGCCCAAACGCGGGGCGATGTGACCATTCCTGGATTCTGGCCCCCGCCCGGCCGCTCGCCAGATCCCCTGGGTTTTCGCACTTGCTTTCAATCGGAGAACCCGGGGCCGAATCTGGCCCTCCGGGTGAGCCCCGTTTTCGGCCCGAACCACGCATTTTTCGATCATTGCTGACTAGCTATAATAAACTTGCCAGCGAATCAGGAACTTGGGCTCTCCAACCCGACACGACATCATTTGGTTTCCCTCGCTGGTCCCGCCCTTTCGGATTTATGTTGATCGCCCACTTTTTATTGGCTGGTTTTTTCTAGTCCGGGTTCTGTATCTCCGTTGCTGTTCCGCAGTTGCCCCGTCCTCGCCTCCCTGAAAGCTGTCCGTTGATGCCGCGAAATCTTCTGAAATTCGCCGCTGACCTCTGGGTTCACGCCGCCGTCCTGGCGATCGGTCTCGGACTCGGGCTCGCCGCTGACGCCCGCGGCGAACAAGCCTCGAAAGATCCGTTGATCGCCAAGGGCCAGCAGATTTATCGAGCGTCCTGTACCCGCTGCCATGGTGAGCAAGGCAAAGGGGTCGAGGAATTCTACGCCGATCCGCTGGTGGGAGACCTGACGATTGGCGAACTGAAACAGGTGATCGCCGACACCATGCCTGAGGAAGATCCCGATACCTGTGTGGCAGAGGACGCCGGGGCTGTCGCCGCTTACGTTCACCACGCCTTCTACAGCGAAGCAGCTCAGGTTCGCAATCGCCCGCCCCGAACCACGCTGTCGCGTCTGACTGGCGAGCAGTTGCGTCAAAGTTTGGCGGATCTCTATGGGCGATTTGAGGATGATCCATGGATTCAGGAAAAACGCGGTGTCAAAGCTGTCTATTTTGACGGGGCGAGGTGGAAGAAGGAAAAAATTCGCATTGAACGTGTCGATCCGATCATCGACTTTGACTTCGGTAATGAGGGACCCGCGCCTGGTGAGAAAGATGACAAGAAGAAGATCAACCCAGAAGACTTTTACATTCAATGGTCCGGTTCGCTGAAGGTGGAACGCACCGGGCGATACGAGATCGTGCTGCGAAGTTCCTGTTCCTGCGTCATGGACTTCGGCGCTAACGACCGAGTCTTGATCAACAATCACGTGCAGTCCGAGGGCAAGGACGAATTCCGACGCACGTTGCATCTGACGGCAGGACGCTGCTACCCATTCGTGATCGAGTTCACTCAACGCAAACGCAAGACCGAGCAGCCTGCTGCGAAAGTCTCGCTGTCCTGGGTACCGCCCGGCGATTCCGAAGAAATCATTCCGCCACAGAATTTGATCCCCGACATGATGCCACCGACGTTTGCTTTGCAAACCAAGTTGCCAGCCGATGATCGCAGCTATGGGTACGAACGCGGGACGGCCATCAATCAATCCTGGGATGCTTCGACTTCCGCTGCGGCGATCGAGTTTGGTCAGTTCGCCGCTAATGAACTGTACGCCCAGTATCGTCGCAGGCACCGCAAGGACTCCGACGAGAACCGGGCAAAGCTGCGAGGGTTCTTGACCGAATTGGTCGAGACGGCTTGCCGAGGGCCGCTGGATGATGACGTCAAGAAACTCTACATCGATCGGCAATTAGCAGAAGCTGCCGACGACGCGCAAGCGATCAAGCGAGCGGCGCTGATGGCGATCAAGTCACCTCGGTTTCTTTATCCCGCCTTGGATCGAGACCGCTCGAAGAGCCAGCGTGCGGCCAATCGTTTGGCGTTGGTGCTGTTTGATTCGCTGCCCTCCGATCGCTGGTTGAGAAAGCTGATTGAGAAGAATCAGCTTGAGAAAAGCGAGCAAATTGGAGACGCGGCCTGGCGAATGACGAACGACTACCGCAGCCGAGCCAAGACGCGCGCCTTCTTGTATGAGTGGCTGGACTTGTCGCATTTGGATGAGCTTTCGAAGGACTCCGAGTCCTTTCCCGGTTTTGACAAGCCGCTGGTGGGCGACTTGAAGAAATCGCTCGATGCCTTCTTGGATGAAGTGGTCTGGAGTGAAGCAAGCGATTTCCGTCAGCTCTTGCAGGCAGACTGGATGATCAGCTCCGATCGGATCGCAAACTACTACGGTGATTCCTGGAAGCCAGCCGATCCCAAAGATGCCGGCAAGTCGTTGTTTCGAAGCGTTGGCAATCCACAGCATCATGTTGGTGTGATGAGTCATCCGTTGGTGATGAGCAACTTTGCCTACCACAAAACAACATCGCCCATTCACCGCGGTGTGTTCCTGACAAGGCACGTGATGGGGCGAGTGATCCGCCCTCCCAATGCCGCTTTTTCGCCCTTGAATCCAGACCTGCATCCAGCGTTGACCACGCGTGAACGCGTCGAGCTGCAAACCAACGAAGTCAACTGCCAGGTGTGTCATTCCAAAATCAATGCGATGGGCTTTGCGTTGGAAGGCTTTGACGCGACCGGACGATTCCGAACCACCGAGAACGAAAAACCAATCGACACTCGCGGCGGCTACCTTTCAACGGCTGGCGAGAAACACGATTTCGATGGCGCTCGAGAGCTTGGCGATTTTCTGGCGGGTAGCCCGGATTGCCATCGTGCTTTCGTCGACGCGGCTTTCGAACATTTTGTCAAACAGCCGATCGCTGCGTACGGTCCAGAGACTTCCCAGCGGTTGACGAAGCAGTTTCAAGATAGCGGGTACAATGTCCGCAAGTTGATCGTTTGGATCGCGATGACCGCCGCTCAACATTCCCTCCATCCCACTCCGGGAACCTAACCATGAAGACACGTCGAGAATTCATTCGGGACTTGGGCGTCAGCGCTGCAGCGGCCAATTTTGTATTCGCATTGCCAAGTTTGGGTTGGGCAGCGTCCAAATCCAGCAAGCAACGCGTCGTCTTCGTCTTCACGCCCAACGGGGTGATTCCGAAACACTTTTGGCCCGAGCAAAAAGACGAAGAACTTGAGTTCAAGCGAATTCTCAAACCACTCGAGCCATTCAAGGATCAGCTCCTGACGCTGAATGGCATCGACAACAAAATCAAGGGTGACGGCGACGGTCACATGCGCGGGATTGGCTGCCTGCTGACGGGCATCGAGCTGTTCCCCGGAGACGTTCAGGGAGGCTCCGACACTCCTGCTGGCTGGTCGATGGGAATTTCGTTGGACCAGCATTTGAAAAACCAGTTTCAAGCCAGCGAGTCAACGCGGACTCGATTTGGATCGTTGGAGTTCGGGGTGATGGTTCCCGATCGCGCTGACACCTGGACACGATGGTCTTACACCGGCCCCAACGAACCGGTCGCTCCCATCAGTGACCCGTACCAGATGTTCGACAAACTCTACGGGCAGACGCACAATCAAGCGATGCTGGCCAGCGTGCTGGATGACTTGAGTGACGACTTCAAGAAAATCGAGGCGTTGGTGAGCGCTGAAGATCGACACATGTTGCAAAAGCATGTCAACATGGTTCGCTCGGTTGAAAAGAATTTGAAGTTGGAACTGGAAAGCACGAGTAGCGCCAGCGGTGAGACCGACAAGTCGGTCGGACATGCCGTGCCTGAGCTGCCACCCAACGTGGAGGAAGACAACGACAACATGCCGCAGATTTGTCGCATGCAAGCTGATCTGTTGGTCAATAGTTTTACCGCCGACTTCACTCGTGTCGCGTCCGTTCAGGTGACCAACAGCGTTGGCAACCCGCGGATGCGTTGGCTCGATATCGATGACGGTCATCACTCGATTTCTCACGAGCCCGACAGCAACGAAAAGGCGTACGAGCAGCTGATCAAAATCAACACTTGGTACAGCGAGCAAGTTGCTTACCTGGCCAAGCGGTTATCGGAAACGCCCGAGCCAGGCGGCGACGGATCATTGTTGGATAACACCACGATCATCTGGACGAACGAACTTGGCAAAGGAAACTCGCACACCCGCAACGACATTCCGTTCGTGATGGTCGGTGGTGGCCTCCGCTACAAGACCGGGCGTGCACTGAAGTTTGACAGCGTGCCGCACAACCGATTGCTGATGAGCATCTCTGCAGCGATGGGGCATCCCGTCGATTCGTTCGGCAATCCGGACTTCTGCGGCGACGGTGTGTTGTCAGGTTTGGTTTAGCTCCAGCTTGTGATTCGTGCACGGTTGGCAAGTGTTCTAACGGCGTGGTTGCGGCTTCCAGCCGCAGCGAATTGACGAACGCAACTGCAGCTGGAATCCGCAGCCACGTTAGGGCTGGTCCGTGCGCTGCAGGAAGCGTTGTTGGAAAAAAAACGACATCCCGAATTGCCCGTGAATTGCGAGGTTTATTGAACAGAATTGCGTTGAAATCTGGACGGGAGACAAGGAAAACCTGACACGCTGTCACACGATTGCGAAGTGCTTTGTACTCAAGGATTTCACTTGTGCTCCTCTCGCAGCCGGAATGTCACTGATGAAAAAGAATCAAGCGAAAGCTAAGCGGCAAACCCTCGTCCAGCTTCTCCAAGGCTTCGTTGCTCCATCCTCAAATCACCGTTCCAAGAATCGTCGTCAACGGATGCAGTGCGAGCGGCTTGAAGCTCGTCAGATGATGGCGGGCGACACGACAACGGCTGCACTTGATCAACCGCAAGATTTGTTCGGTAGCCCAACGGTGTTGGCGAGTGGGGTTTCACGAGCACAAGCGGTCGCGGCAGGTGATTTTGACGGAGACGGCCAAGTGGAAGCCATCATTGGCGGCTCTGGTCTGCGTTTGATCGATTCGGACGGTTCTCAATCCTCGATTGGCAATAACGGAAGCCTTGTCTTCGAGATTGTCCCAGTCGACATGGACGCCGACGGTGACCTGGACTTCGTGGCGGCCCAGTCGAGTCGGGTCTCCTGGTTTGAGAACAATGGGCAAGCCAGTTTCGTTGAACGCACACTTGGACAGGGAGGCGCGATCTACGGCGTGGGTGTGGGTGATGTGGACGGTGACGGCGACCTGGACATCGCCCATACGTCAGCAGACGCAGTGTTCCCAAAACTGTATTGGCATGAAAACGTCGGGAGCAGTCATTCACCTAGCTTCGCCAACCAAATGATCGTTCGAAACCTCGAACGAGACGCGGACCCATGGGACGTCCAGATCGAAGACCTCGACGGTGACGGTCGTGAAGAGATCATCATGGCAGCCCACCGAATTTCGTTTCGCACGGTCAGCCACATTTCCAGCTATTCAAGTCGCCCGAGTGGAGGATTTGAGCTCGAGAACATCGGCCGCGCCAATTTTGCAACGAGACTTGAGGTCGCCGATCTTCAGGGGAACGGTTCCAACGATGTGGTTTCATCCGCATTTGGCTGGTTCTCGAATCCGCTCGTTCATCAATGGAAAAATGATGGAACCGGCGAATTTGATTCCGCGAATGCCGCGCTTGGAACCGAACGATCCTTCGACGTTGCCGTTGGCGACATTGACTTGGATGGAGACATCGACTTGGCCTACGGTGAATTCTCCGCGACTGGAAAGATTCACTGGCTCGAGAACGACGGCGCGGGTGATTTTACCGACCACACCCTGCCAGGATCCTATCGCGACGTCCGTGAACTTGCGATCGCCGACCTGACCAACGATGGGAAGCCAGACATCATCGTGACGCTGCGGGATGCCGGCGAGGTGATCATTTTTGAAAACCAGTCCTCGGTAACCCCAGATCCTGATCCAGATCCTGACAACTCTGATTCGATCCCGATTGGAAACGTCCATCGCGGAGTCGCCGCCAGCGACACGCGGACCGGCACTGGATATCTGATGTACTCACAGCAAACGTTGGCACAAAGATTCGGTGCCAGTTGGACCGACTTGGCGGCGGTTGCCGAGCATGTCGTTCCTGTCGTCTACCAGGATGGCCCATGGTACTACGACAACAACGAAATCCTCGTTGCCTTCACGCCCGGGTCATCCGATGTGCTGTTAGCTCGAATTGACTTTTCGCGGGACACGGTTTCCAGCCTGGAAGGTCAATCCGCAATGGTATCTGGAATCCAGCTTGGCTTCGCATCGGGGGATCTTGTGTTTGAGGCGAATCGATTTGGCAACAGCGTCAACCGAGGAGAATTCTCGATCCGGGGCACTGAATTCGAGTTGAACGCGAGCGTCCCCAACCAAGAGGGCGTGTTTGTTGGATCGGTGAATGGTGGCGTCGCCGCCAGTGATACTCGATCCGGTCAGGGGTACCTGATGTTCTCGGCCCAACCGCTTGCCGAACGGTTTGGTAGCGACTGGACGGACCTGTCTTCGGTTGCAGAGCACTTTGTCCCTGTCGTCTATCAAGGCGGTCGTTGGTTCTACGATGACAACGAAACTCTGCGCGAGTTCACTGCCACAGCGAACGACGTCCTCGTCGCGACGATCGATTTCAGCCTGGACACGATCGTGAGCCTGGAAGGTCAGCGGAGCGTCTTCGGGGGCATTCAATCAGGTTACGTTTCTGGAAACTTGACGTTTGAGGCGAATCGATTTGGCGGTCGGGCCAATCGAGGTGAGTTCTTCGTCAACGGCACCCATTTCGTACCGAACGAAAACGTCAGCGTGAATCCAAACGAAGTTCAGGTAGGGCTGCTCAATCGAGGAATCGCGGCTAGTGATACACGCACGGGGACTGGGTTCCTGATGTACTCGCAAGAAACGCTTGCTGATCGGTTTGGGGCGGATTGGACCGACCTCGGATCGATCGCCACCAACATTGTCGCCGTTGTTCCTATCAACGGAGTCTGGTTCTACGACAACAACGAGACTCTTGTTGAGTTCTCTATCGAACCCACCGATGTCCTGCTAGCCTCGATCGACTTTTCGCGGGATACGATCATCAGCCTTGAAGGCCAGAAGAGCGTGATCGCCGGAATTCAACTTGGTTACCAATCAGGCGACTTGCAATTCCATGCGAACCAGTTCGCCGGTCGAATCAATCGCGGTGAATTCATGGTCGCCGGGAACTCGTTCGTCCGCAATGAACGGGTTGTGTCTGCTTACGACGTCAGTGTGGGTGTGATCAACCGCGGTATCGCTGCCAGCGATACTCGAACGGGTCTTGGGTACTTGTTGCACAGCACCGAGTCACTTCCCAGCCGATTTGGAGAGGGATGGACGGACATTGGGTCCGTCGCCGATCACTTGGTCGCTGTCGTTCACCAAAATGGAGTCTGGTACTATGACGACAACGAAACGCTACGAGCGTTTACGCCCGCTTCGACGGATGTGCTGATTGCAACCATCGATTTTGGGAGCGATCAAATCTCCAGCCTGGAAGGTCAGACAGGCGTGGTTGGGCAAATTCAATTGGGATATGCACGAGGAGACTTGCAGTTCATTGCCAACCGATTTGGGTCCGGAAGCAACCGAGGCGAGTTCTCTGTCTCCGGAACCGGCTTTGATCGAAATGAGATTGCCCAATCGCTAACCGGTTCGTTTGGGCTTCCCTACGATTCACGATACCGTGGCTTGCCGCGTCAGGTGCCAGTCCAGTCGCACGTTGTGGCAATCGAATCGACAGGGCCTAGCACTGCGACAATGACGATCTCTACTTCACGCCGAAACTTTGACTTCGACGTGCGAGTGCTGAATGGGGCTGGAACGCTCTTGAGAACATTCGAGGTGTCGCAAGACGGAACGCTCCTGTTCAACTTAGGGTCCTTGTCCAGTGGAAGCTACACAATCGAGCTAGACGGAGGCCTTGTGATCAGTCCAGTGACACCGAACACCTCCAAGTTAGTGGACTACGAAATCACGATTTCGTAGAAGCGGAAACGCTGAGCAATCGTTGCAACTTGAAACACACAGACACGGAGTCCACAGGGCTCCGTTCTTCCGTTTTTGGAAGACAAAGTGTCCTAAGATTCCAGCTTGCGACGAGGACGGCTCGTGAGCTGGCAAAGTCGCTTCGGCGCGAAGAGCCATTTCACTGTGATCATTGGACCGTTTCGGTGGTTGCTGCTGCGAGTACTTCGGTTGGATTCGGCGTCAGGTATCGTTTGGCGGCATTTGACACCGCGTCCACATCCAGTCCACGCAACAAGGCCAAGCTGTCGTCCGTGCTGATGTACTCGTTACAGGTCAGCCAGCGACTTCCAAGACCAAAGAGTCGGTTGCTGGGACGCTCGGATTGCATGATGCAAGAGGCGGATGCTTTGTTGATCGTTTGTTCCAGCTCTTCCTCGGTCACACCCGAGTCGGACGTCTCGTGCATCAGCTCATCGATCAGCCTGCGATTTGACGCGACGTCCTCTGGAGCGCAGACCAGGTAGGTGAACCAAGCTCCAACGTCGGTGAATTCTTGCGGCCAAGCCGTGGCGACTTCGGCCAAGCCGGTATCGATCAGGTCCCAGAACAGTCGGCTCCCACCTTCGTCACCAAAGATAGACGCCAGCGCGCGAGCCGCGTATCGATCTTCACTGGTCATGCTGGGACCCGGGGCAATCCGAATCAAGTAAGCCTGGTGTGCATCGGCGATCTCGATCGAGCGATCCAGTTGGATACCGGCTGGTACCGTTTCGGTCTGATCGGCGACTGGGGTTTCAGAGGAAGCTCGATCTGCCCAGCCAGCGGTCTGCTTTTCGACTTGGGCAACGAGTCCATCGAAGTCCACGTTTCCCGTCGCGGCCAAGACAATGTTCTCAGGGCGGTATCGCCGATTGAAGTAATTTCGCATCGCGCTGGCAGTCATCTCGCGAATTGATTCGGAGGTTCCCAGCACACGCCGCCCCAGTCCTCGCGGACCGAAGTGGACTTCCATCGAACGTTCAAATGCTCCGAAAGGTGGCTGGTCTTCGTACTTGGCGATCTCTTCCAGAATCACCTGTCGCTCAGTCTCGAATTCCCCCTCATCCAAGCTTGGGCTAAGCATGTCAGTCAGCAGGTCGACCATTCGATCCTGAAACTTTGGCAACACGGTCGAGTAATAACAGGTCTGCTCCTCGGTGGTGTAAGCGTTTCCTTGGCCACCGAGTTCATCCAGTTCTCGGTTGACGTCTTCCGCACTGCGTCTGCTCGTTCCCTTGAACATCATGTGTTCGAGGAAGTGGCTTAGGCCAGACTCCATGTCGACTTCATTGCGTGATCCAGCGCGAACGAAGTAGCCGAACGCTGCCGAGTACCCACGTTGATCGACTTCGGCTGCGACTCGCAGACCGTTGGGCAAAGTTGCTTCACGAAATTCAGGCATGGTTCATTTGCAAAAGTTGTAGAAAACGTGACGCTTGCGAGCGGCGTCGATTGTCGGTCGGAGGGTCAATGCGGCGTGCTGAGTGGATCGGGGCCAAGCGTGACAATGCGATAGTTGGTCGGTTTGTTGGACTGCCAGTACTCGCGAATTTGGTCCAGTGTCAATGACTCGATTTCCGTGCTCAACTCCTCCGTCGTCAGCGGACGGCCAACTTGATAGAAGTCCGATGCCAACGAGGAAGCTCGCGAAGCACTGGACTCTTGTTCCATGATCAGGCCGCTTTCGATTCGGACTTTCCAGCGATCAAGTTCGCTTTGCTCCAAGTCGTCCAGGAAGTGTTCGATTTCGTGAAGCGTCACGTCCAAGGTTTCTTGGGCACGCTCGGGAGTCGTTCCCGCGTATCCAAACACGCCAGCCGCGTTCTTCAGTGAGTGGCAGCTCGCCGACACGGTGTAGCACAACCCGCGTTTCTCCCGCACGCGGTCAAACAGGCGACTGCTCATGCCATCGCTCAAAATGCCAATTCCACCACGCATTTTGAAGTAGTTGGGATGACCGTAAGGAATCGAGCCGAATGCGAAACCGATGTGGGTCTGACTAGAAGGAGATTCGATGTGCTCGTAAACAGACTTTCCATCAGGCTCCTCCAGTGGGTTGTTTTCGCCGCTCTTCCAGTCGCCAAACGATGCTTCGACCCAGCTAGCGACAGAGTCCACTTCGACATTCCCGGCGACCGCAATGATGGCTCCGCCGGCGTGATAGCGACTCTCAAAGAAATCCGAGACGTCTTTGGCTGTCACTGCCGCGATGCCTTCCTCGGTTCCGTAAATCGATCGGCCCAGTTTGTCTCCGTAATGCAGTTCCCGAAGACGCCGCATCACGCGATGTGTGGGCTCGTCCTGCATCGCGCGAAGTTCTTGAATCGACATCATCTTCGCGTCGTCGAGTTGGTCGCTGGGAATGTGTGGTCGACGAACAACGTCTGCGTGCAAGGCAATCGCTTTCTGCAGCGACGCGGCGGGCATTGCGGCGCTGAAAGAAACCATTGCCGAGGTCACGCCGGAGTTGCGATCAATCCCCAAGTTGTCCTGGACAGCAACCAGGTCGCGACTGCTATAGCTTCCCGCACCTCGCTGGACCATTTCGCAAACCAGGCCGCTCAGTCCACCCTGTTCGGCCGATTCATATTGAATCCCACCATGAAGGGACAGCGAGAACGCCGCAGTTCTTTGCCAAGGCATGGGCTGGACCAGCAACGTGATTCCGTTGTCCAGCGTTCGGGTGATGATCGTGGAAGGCACGGGAGGAGCAGTATTCAGCGGAGGAACTCCAAGTCAAAGAAAGGGGGAACTGCGATTCCGCTCGCAGTCACCGGTTGGATGGATTTGATTCCTGCCAGCGGAGCGACAGGAAAGTTGGAGGGTTCAGGGCATTCCGATGCTAACCACATCAACCGTTTTCACGCGGCCAATCAACGTGTGGCTGCTGACATCGTCGATTTGAATGTTCAGGAACTGCCCGGCTTGGCGACGGTTGCCGTCAAACACAACGATTCGATCGCAGTCCGTTCGGCCCGTCATCTGGACCACATGAGCTTCGGGGTCTTTGTCGGCCTTCTTGCTCGGACCCTCGACCAAGACTTCGACCGTATCGCCGATCAACTTCACGTTGTCTTCTTTCGAGATCGCATCTTGGACCGCCAGCAGGTCGTTGTTGCGGCGGATTTTGATTTCACGAGGAATGTCGTCTGGCAAGCGGTTGGCCGCTTTGGTTCCCGGTCTTTCGCTGTACTGGAAAATGAAGCTGTTCTTGAACCGGCAGCGTTCCACGATCTGAATCGTTTGCTGGAAGTCTTCTTCGGTTTCTCCACTGAATCCAACAATGAAGTCGCTGCTCACCGATGCCTCGGGCAAGATGCGTTCGATTCGCTCAAACATTTCCATGTAGTCAGCAACGGTGTAGCCTCGCTTCATCCGCTTCAGCATCACATCGCTACCACTTTGGGCTGGAACGTGCAGGTACGGAGAAACCTTCGGCAGGTCGCGGATCGTTGTTAGCAGTCGTTCGGTCATGTCCTTGGGATAGTTCGTCACGAACTTGATTCGTTCCAAGCCATCCACTTCCTGCAATTGCTCCAGCAGGCTGGCCATGTCGGTCGTCGTGCCGTCGTCATGCTTGAACTTGTAGCTGTTGACGGTCTGGCCGAGCAGAGTGATTTCCAGACAGCCCTGCTCCGCCAGCGTTCGTGCTTCGGACAAGATTTGTTCGGGTAGCCTCCCCTGCTCGGGGCCGCGAGTGTTGGGGACGACGCAGTAGGTGCAGAACTTGTCGCAGCCGATTTGGATTCGCAGGTACGCCTGAAAAGGCGTCGGGCGCATCGATGGATCCCGCAGTGGGTCGAAGGTCTCATGACTTCTGGCAATGACCTTCTGCGATCCTTCATTGCGCGACAGCGACACCGCCATCTGGCGACCCTCGCCGGCCTGGATTTTGGTCAACAGATCGGGAATCGTATGCAGCTGACCTGGGCCGACAACAAGGTCCACATAGGGTGCTCGATTGAAAACGATCTCTTGGTCTTTCTGCGCCATGCAACCCATCACGCCGATCACCTTGCTGGGATCGCGTTCTTTGGTCTGGCGAACTTTTCCAAGGGCGCTATAGACCTTCTCTTCGGCGTGCTCGCGGACGCTGCAAGTGTTGTACAGCACGCAATCGGCTTCGGCGGGTGTATCTACAACCGAGTAGCCATGACGCTTCAGGTCAGCGATCACCATCTCGCTGTCCAGCACGTTCATCTGACAGCCGACGGTCTTGATGTAGACTTTTTTATTCATCTTCAATTGTTTCGTTGGATTCTGGCGGTGCCCAGTTTTCGTGTTTTTGGCACTCGATACATGCGGCAAAGATTTGAGTCCAAGCCCTTCATTCGTGTTACGCTTTTTTCGTGTCGCCCTCAATCGTGTTCAAGCGACTCAGTATTCAAGACCTCTGTAGCCAGTTCCATCTCCGGCGGGCTTCCTTCCTAGGATTCGTCAGCAGGTGGTTGGTCGGGATCTTTCTTCGTGCCGTTGGCCGTTTGGGTCTGGTCGACAAATTCACGCAGGCTTTCGGTCAACTTGGTGCGTCGGCGGTTGATGGCCCCGAACAGGAGGCTGAATACGATGAACGATCCGACCAGCCACAGTAAAGTGCCTGACGAAAAGAGTGCTTGGCTGGCTTGAGCGAACATGGACACAGAATACCCGCCCAGGTGGAAGTTGCGGTAGGCATCTTCCAACGCCAAATCGGGGCGAAGACAGCGGAATCACTGGAAAATGTCGGCTTACGCTGGCAAATCGGCCCGCTTGGACTGAAATCACGACAGACAATCAGCCGCAGAAATGGGGCACGACGTAGGGCCCTTCTGGGATGATCGCGATCGCGCCTACCTGATGACGCTGCATTCTTTGCAGGATCGTGTCTTGCAAGGAGTCGACGACCGTGACCCCAGTGTTCGCGTGATCGGTTGCCGGCAGCTGATCGCTGAACAGAAAAACG
>JBGCGI010000298.1:0-12008 GCA_045110715.1 Rubripirellula sp. | reverse complement strand
GTTTATCGATACGTCCGCCACATTCTTAGCGGGAAGCACCGAAACGCAAGAGATCACGATCACGGTCAACGATGACCAGCTTGTCGAGTTGGATGAGATCATTGAAATTGGACTCGTTGCAGCGACGGATCTTGGCGACCGCGACATCGATGCGAGCGATCTGAGCCAGGTTGAGATCATTGAAAACGACACCGCAACATTCTCCGTCGAGGGTATTGTCGTGCGAGAAGGCGACGGCGTCGTGTCTTTCACTGTTTCAATTGACAACGCGATCGACATCGACACCACGCTTTCGATTCTCTTGTCTTCCACAGATGATTTATCGATTGTGACACCCACGATCACTTTCACTGGAGGAAGCCAACAGAGTCAGGACTTCAGTATCAATGTGATCGATGACGACATTGAGGAACTGACCGAACTGGTAGCGGCTCTCGTGACGGTTGACACGGAGCTTGGATCACGGATTGTCGCTGAGCCAGAAAGTACGATTCTGACGATCAGAGACAACGATACCCCTGATTTTATTCAGGCCATCAACGAGAACATCCTTACGTCAACCGTTCCGATCTTGGTGCCCACCACAGCGTCTGGCGGGAATGCGAGCGGTGGAGGCGACTCTGGCGGTGGCGGCGGTGCAGATGCGGGCTCTGGTTCGGGATCGAACACCGCGACTCAGGCACCCGCAGACTCGCCGGCCGACGGGTCTCCCGATGCAGCAGGTGGCGAAGGTGGTGCGGGGAACGAGTCGGTGGGCGCGATCGGGTTCGTAAGCCAGGAATCTGGTGGCACGTCTTCGACTTCGGCAACACAGTCGCTGTCTTCGTCCGATGGAAGTGCCGAAGTCGAGGAAGCTGGCTCCAGGCAGTCGAAGAATGTTAGCTCCGATTCCGAGTTTGGTTCGGATGCTGGCGAACTACTGTTTCACGTCGTGCTGCCAAACGGAAAGCTTGGAAAGAAGTTTGAGCTAGACATCGACCTCCTGAACGATGCCTCGTTGTTCGATCGATTCCGTGGGCTGCCGACAGATGTTTACCGCATTCTCTATCGCGAACCTGGCTCAGACTCTTTTCAGCAACTATTCGAGATCTACGTCGTTGACGGAAAGATCGAGACGATCCTGTATTCAAGCGATACTGCAATCGAGCAGGTGGACCCAGCCGACGACTTCGATGGCGAACAGCCGGGGCCTGAACCAGGCGAGGCGGAAGCGGTGCCAGTTCCTGCGGGGATGGAAGTCTCGCGGGAGCCAGCAATGCCAGAGTTCGGTCGTCTTGCGGTTCCCATGATCGCCGCATCGCTTGCTCTCTCACGTTCATCGGAGTCTTGGAAGACTCGCAATCAGCCAAACGGGGAGCAGCCCATGCTCAAGATGGACCGCGTATCACGACTGTTAAGAAGATTGCGAAAGTCATAAAACGCAAACCGCGAGTTTGTGGTTTGCGCTCGGTTTCCATTGATGCGGCCACCAGGCAATCCGGTGCAGATCTTTTACGGCGATCGGGAGTGCCGCAGTCGTTATCCGGACTCACAGCCAGCACGTGTTGGAGCCAGCGGCAATACATCCTGATTCGGCAACGTTGTCATTTAGGAGCGATCGTGGGCTGAAAAGCGTTCAACAAACCTCAGTACGTCAGGCGAAACGTGCTGAGTAAATACCGTTTGATCCGATCACCGATACTTACACTCGCGACTTTGATCTTTGCCCAACCCGTGCTGCGAACCGGGATCGAAGCACCATCGGCATCCAATGGAACTCGCACATTGAACGCGATGTTTGCCATTCTTTGCCGGCCGCCGCCGTCGTCGATCATCTTCAAGTCGTCTTTGCTGACCAGAGACGCAGGTGCCCGTTCGATTTCGGCCGTCGAGATCTCTTGAACCTCTCCGGTCACGACCACGCCAGGCTGTTCGCGGAGCCAGACACGTGCAAGCTGCCCCAATTCAACCAACTCGATATCCGATTCATCCACGACCAAGGTCGCCGACAACTGCTCGGGTTCGCCGATCAGGCAGTACGTGGTTCCCCGCTCAAGGGTACAACCGATGCTGGACGACACCAACGGCGAACCGACCCAGCCTTTCAATCGATGAGGCACAAACATCTCGTTGCGCCACTGATCGTTCAGAACAATACCACTCATCGGCGCCCGAAGAGTCAACTTGTCATGCCGCGCACGAAAGCTATTCATTTGCTCTTCAAGACTGGCCAACAACTCCTTCGATGCTGGGAGATTCTCATTGGGCTTCCCGTTGCGGAGTTCGCTGGACTCCATGCTCTCGACACGCAGACGCAGGACTTCAATTCGCTCTCGGAGTTTTAGAATCTCGCGATCTAGATCTGGGTTCTCAAGAACCACCAGCACGTCACCGCGTTCAACTCGGTCTCCGACCACCGGACGTTCAAATGCCTGCGGCGGAATCCTCCCACCTTCTTCAACGTACACAAAAGCAGAGTCCGTTGGTGCCACTGTGACCGGAGCCGACACGTGGCGTGGGATATGCAGGTTCATCAAAGCCATGAACGCGAAGTAGCCAATCACCAACGACAAAGCCATGCGAATCTTGTTGGTCGGAAGCGATCGAATTTTTCGCCAAAAAGCCCGGGACGAGCGGACCGAGGCAAACGCGTAGGTGACGATACAACTAGCCGTGATCGCATGTGCAATCGCCACCATTCCCGTTGGGCGCAGAAGCTGATGCAATGTCCAAAGGATCAGCACCAACACAAACCAGCGATAAACAAACGAAGCCGCCCCAAACAGAATCAACGGAAGATCACCCCGCCCCGGAAGCGCTCTTGGATTTGCGAATCGAACTCCGCACGTCGATCGAACGATCACGTCCAACAGACGACTCTTTGACTGAGATGCCAAGTTGGGAACACCCACTAAATCCGTCAGAACGTAGTAGCCGTCGTACTTCAGCAAAGGGTTGCCATTGAACATAACGGTGTTGATTGAGCAGACGATCATCATGTTCATGCAAATCGAATTCAGGGCACCGGGCTCGCTAAACCACCAAAGCAAGCTCGCGACCGCTGCGAGGCACAACTCCACAAAAATCCCCGCTCCACTGACCGCAATCCGATGCCAACGATTGTTCATCAGCCAGGCATCGGAAACATTGCAGTACAGGCAGGGTGTAAAGACCAGCAACATCACTCCCATTTCGCGACACTCGCCACCAAAGTGCTTACACGCAAGCGCATGTCCGAGTTCATGGAGCACTTTCGCGACACCAATCGCGGCTGCTATCCAAATCATATTGTGGACGCTGATGAAGGCCGACATCGCAGGCAACCGCAGCACGACCTCTTCGTGATGCACGAACATCCACGCAACCGCAAAGACCATCACCGCGATTGCGGTCCAAACGAAGGTCGTCGTAAAACACCAGCGAAAGACCGGATACAGCGAATCGATCAGCAGTCGCGGATTGAACCCACGCCAGCGTATCACCAGGGGATTCCCGAGAGATGCGAGCCACGTTGCTCGGCGAACACGATCTCCATGAGCAAGCAAGTCTGCTCCGTCACTCGAACGGTTCACGATCAGCCCCATCGCCAAGAGAGAGCGTAGATAGGAGTCCAGCCGCGTCAACGACAAGCGTGCCGGCGAATAGACTTTCTCAAATGCAGACACGATGGACTCCACCGTTGCTCCATTGGAAAGTCGACTGAAGACGAAGTGTTCTTCCTCACGCAATTGAAAGAACGCCAGTGAGACGGGATCCTTCACGGTCCAATGTACCCGTCCACCAATGCTCAATTCTTGAATGACCAAATCGGCACGGCGCACAAAGGGTAAGACAGTTTCGGTATCGCGTACCGTCGTCATTTCTGTGCCGACTCAGTTCGCGTGGTTGTTGGCTGTGAGACTGCCGTCTGTTTCGCAATCGGGCCCGCCATGTCAATCACCATCCGGCCTCGCATTCCAGGCCGCAATGCGCCTTTTGGATTGGCGATCTCTGCCCACACACTGACTCGATTATCAAGCGGATTGATTTCGGGACTCTCAAAGCGAATCAGCCCTCTAAACTTCTCCATCTTTCCGTTTGGCAACGGAGCCAGCAACACGACGCGGCGCCCCACCAAGGGTTTCCGAATCTGCGACACGTCAATCATCGCCTCCGCTCGCAGTTTGGTCGTTCCTAAAATTTCGAGTACCGTTTCGCCTGTCTTCGCCCATTCACCTTCGTGTCGCTCCACCGAAACCACGACACCAGCGATCGGCGAAACCACTTCGGTGAGGTCCATTTCAAGCTCGGCACGACGATAGTCATTCGCGTACAGCTTCGCTTGTGCGATCGCGTTTTGACGATTCTCTTTCGACTTATCAATTTCCAGTTCCGTGCGTTCTACCTGCAGCCTGCGACTTTCGTACTCTTCGTCCGGAACGGAACCAGCCAACATCGAACGAGCTTTCTCGACCCGGCGAAGATCAGCCATTGCCAGTTGGTACTTTTTCTTGGCCAGTTCAATCTCCAACTGACTCTCCGCTTCCTTCAGCGCGTTCTCGAACTCCGATTTCGCTCGGGCCTGGGCCAGACGTGGTTGGCGGTCATCAATCTGGGCGAGTAACTGCCCTGCTTGAACCACCGTTCCCTCGGAGACATTCAACTTGATCACCGCGCCCTCGCTTAACGCTGGAACGCGGACTTGTTCGATCACGGTTACCAAAGCGTCGGAAACCTCAATCGTGGACTGCGCCAACCCAGCACGAGGACCACACAACAATGCCAAAAGCGCGCAGCCGAACGCGACGCCTGGTTTCGATATTCGATTTGGAGGTTGCCTGATGGTCATCGCAGCATGGTGGAGTGTGGGTCTGAAAACAGAAGTGATCGAAAAACAAGGCAGGTGCAGCATTAGAACAGTCCCCACATCCGAATCGTGTGAATCAAGTCGTAGCAGAGTACATAGGCGAGTGGCTTTTTCCCGCAGTCGATCTTCGCGATCAAGGTCATTCCCGCTCGGTAGTCTTCCAACTGGTCCGTGTGTTCAAGCGTTCCCGTCACTCGAACGGCAGATCCGTACTCCGGATAGACCTCGGTCGCCATCGCAACCGACTTGATCTGTGCCAAATGCTCCTGCTCTGGATCGGAACGGTGGAAAAACGAAATGGAAAGTGGGTCCGAGCGATCTTGCTGAGCCTCGTTCACATAGCCGATGTGTCGATCTCGGACATAGAGATCAATCTCCCATGGGCCCTCGACATCAACCACCTCCAACAGGAAGTCGCCTTGCTGGACTGGACGAAGCATCAGTTCATTCACAACGTCCCAAGTGAGAATTCGGCCCGCGATGGTCGACTTGATGGTCAACCGCTCGCGTTCCTTGTTGACCAACCGGATCCGCCGCGCAATCGACGCTTGCTTGACCCGTAGCTCGGCTGCCTGAGCCGTCAGATCGTCGTATCGCCGACGTGACTCCGCGTCTCGGGAACCACCAAACTGGCCGACTGAAGCCGCAATCGTCTCCAATTGTTGATCGATCGTGGCTTGCTCACCTAGCAAAGACGTCAGCTCATACTCAAGATCCGCATTTTCCAATCGAACCAAGGTGTCACCCGCATCAACGCGTGTACCCTGAGCCTCGTCGTCGCCGCGGACCCTGTCTTTCAAGAGCGGAAACCCAACAACTGTCCCGGGACGGGGCGCATAAATCGACTCGCGTTCCACCGGAACGAGCTCGCCGCGTGCCTCGATCCGAAAGTCCGTTGGCTTCCAAGCGGCAAACCAAAGTGCGACCGCGAGCGGAACTGTCAAAATCGCCAACCAAGGTATCCGCTTTCCTCGCGTCATGTTGCGGTCCAGCCACCGGCTGAAAGACAAAAACGGCAAGCGATTGACATGCACTGCGTTGCTAAAAGCGTTCGACGCATGGCGGACAATCCAATTCGCGCGCGAACGCATCAGGCCACTGCTCGCATCCTCCGTCTCTTCAAACGTCTCCACCAACAGGGTCGCAATTCTCTCAGGCTTACGTTTCTCATCGGCAGGCGAAAAGACTGGCAACAATCCCACCTGCTTGGCGTTGGACTCCGCGAAGTACTTCGCAGCCGCCGTGTCATTCTCGTCCACCGACGATGACTCCAACCATTGCGGATCTACACGACGAACCTTCGATTTGACCAATCGCTCAATGCACTGAACCGTTGGAGATCGACGATCCGGCTTCTGTACTCCACTAACTGCCAGAACTCGAGACTTCCTTCCGCGCTGGATTACCAACGAAAGCCGGTCACAGTCAATCAGTTCACGCCCCTCCGCAACAATCGCATAAGCAACACGCCGTAGCTCGTAACTGTGGTGCACGCGGTCGGTGAACCGATCTAGCTTTTCCCGTCTTTCCTCACGATCACGCAATTGACGCAATTGCCAGTTTCGTTGAAAGTCGGACGTGATCTCGGCAAACACCGTTGCCAAGTGCTTTGCGCCGTCTCGCTGAGACGGCGCCCAATTCTTGTCGTAGGCCAATTCGATCATGACGGCGACTTCATCCGCCACAATGACAGGCTGGAACAGTGTATCGTCGGCGATGCTAAGGCTTGCGGTCCCGATGCCGGTCTGTCCCGCTTCCACAATCGTTGGTTGCGATGTCTTCGCTGCTTTGGCCACGAGCGTCGCAAACTGAGCCTCGCTCGCTCGCTTTGATCGACGCCCAGCGGGATCCTCAACGGTTGCTTTGATGGGCACCCAAGAGCCTTCGATTCCCTGTTCCGCTTCGTCGGATTCGCCCGCTTCACTAAAAGGCGAAGTTTCACAAGTCCAGACTCGACAGGCACGAGCCGATGTAAGCTCCGTCAATGCTCGCACCAATTCACCGTAGAACAGATCCGGAGCAGCATCGCTTCTGGCAATCGAGCTGAGCGATTCAACCGCTCGCTGAATCTGTTGCCATACTTCGCTCGCAGGATCTGCGTTCACGTTCATGCCTGCAATGCCGTACTCAACCGTGCGGTCAGGGGGGTGCGTTGATACCGACCCGCATTTTAACTCGCCTAATCTGCTCTCCCTCATTTTGAGGCGACTATTTAAGCGAACGCAGGAAGTTCCGTCGGCGTGAGCCTACCAACCGAATCGATCTGCCCAAGCGACGCCGCAGAATACAGCAAGAGGCATGTAAATTCAGACACACAGCACAAGATAGGCAAGGGGAACCGGTTCTACTTCAACCGCGGATCGTGCCGATTTTGCCACAAACGCAGGATAGTCCGATTGTGAGGCGCCGATAACCAGTCTGGGTGGTAGCGACGATTCGCTCCCAATGGTTCCGCAACGAGCTCGGCCAGAAGATGCTGTCTTACCGAATTCTTACCAACAGAAACTCACTTGCTGCTTGCTTCCTGACGTGCGTCATGGCCGCAGGTGTTGTCGGCTGCAGCCTCTCCAATTCAAAGGGCGGTGGCGGTCTCACCGATCTCCAGATCCTGCAGCCAGAGACAGACATATTTTGCGACCCAAGTTGCGAAGCCGAAGTGATGTTGACCGAGAGCGCACGGCCGATATCGACGCAGAACCCGGCCGAAGCGGAAGCTTGGGAACTGGAACTTTCAGAAGCGATCCAGTACGCGCTCGAACATTCTCAGATCATTCGTGATCTTGGCGGACGCGCCCTGCGTTCTCCCGGATCTGTCACCACCAGCGACTCGCCTGCGATCCAAGAAACAGATCCGCGATTCGGCATCGAAGCAGCACTCAGTGCGTTCGACACGTCGGTTTCATCGCGACTGTTCTTTGAAAACAACGATCGGGCACTGAACAACATCTTGCTGGGAGGTGGTACACGACTTTTCCAGCAGGATCTTGGGCGTTACACAACTGAACTCAAGAAGCGAACAGCAGCCGGCACGCTGCTCTCCGCCCGTCACAACATCGAATACGACTACAACAACGCACCGGGCAACGACACGCCAAATCGCCCCTGGGGAACGGACTTCGAGTTAGAAATGCGGCACCCCTTGATGCAAGGTGGTGGTGCAGACTTCAATCGAATCGCTGGCCCCGACGCAACACCGGGTGTGTACAACGGCGTGTTGATTGCGCGCGTCAATGCTGACATCAGCGTGATCGACTTCGAAGCAGGCATTCGTGACTTGGTCAGCGACGTGGAAACCGCGTACTGGGAACTTCACTACGCCTATCGGGCGTACGATGCGAGCGTGAAAGCACGTGACCGCGCCTTGGAGACATGGCGACAAATCGAAACTTGGCGCAAGAACGGCCTGCGTGGTGGAACGCCACAACGCGAAGCCCGCGCCCGCGAGCAATACTATCGATTCGAGGCGGAACTCAAGAACTTGCTTGCCGGCCAGGTCCAAGAGCGAAGTCGCGCAACGATGTTTCGCGGCCAAGGCGGCATCTACACTCAAGAGCGCAACCTTCGCTTGCTGATGGGCGTTCCGATCAACGACGGTCGCCTGGTGCGTCCAGTAACCGAGCCGACGCCCGCAAGCGTGGTCTTCGACTGGAACGAGATCCACAGTGAAGCGACCACCTCGCGCATCGAGATTCGTCGTCAACAAAAGCAAATCAAGAAACGCGAATTGGAAGTCGTCGCTGCCAAAAGCTTTTTGCGTCCAAAACTAGATGCGATCGGACGATACCGCTGGCGTGGACTCGGACACAACCTCTTGGACCCCAGCGGCAACAACCCTGAGTTCAATGATGCCTATCAGAATCTCGTCGACGGCAATTTCCAGGAATGGCAGTTGGGATTGGAATATTCAGCCCCGATCGGTTTCCGCCAAGCTTACGCAGCGGTCCGAAATGCTCGCCTAAGTCTGGTTCGCGACAAGGCAGTCCTGGATGAGCAACAGCGTCAGGTCACGCTCGAGATCAGTCAAGCAATCGCGGAACTCGATCGAGCCTACGACATCGCACAGATCCATTTGAACCGTCGGATTGCAGCAGCAGAGCAGCTCAATGCCACGGAAGTGCTGTACAACCAGTCGGAAGAAAGTCAGAAGGGCGTGCTGCTTGACCAACTGCTAGACGCTCAAACACGATTGGCAGACTCCGAGACTCAATATGGACGTTCGCTGATCGAGTACATGATGGCGATCAAGCAGATCCACAACGCCAAGGGATCCTTGCTGCACTACAACCAAGTCTACCTCTCTGAAGGCGCTTGGCCGGCAAAAGCCTATCGAGACGCAAACGAACGCGACTCACGCCGACTGTAGTCGGCAAAGGCTCCTCGACACAGCATTGCCAGGTCACTGCAATTGAAAACTGCCTCATCCACGAAGCCAAAGAGAGCAGACAAATGAGTGTGACCATTCGCAACGAATGCAATTCGGATCAAGCGTTGATCTTCCAGCTCAATCAATCCGCGTTTGGCGGTGACGACGAGGCAAACCTCGTGGACTCGCTTCGCGATGGTGGGTTCGTGACACTCTCGATGGTTGCCGTTGTGAATGGACAACTCGTTGGACACCTCTTGTTCAGCAAGCTCGCGATCATCACGGAAGACGGAAGCGTGGATGCAATCTCACTTGCCCCGATGGCTGTTCATGCCGATCATCAGCGGCAAGGAATCGGCACCAAGCTAGTGAAAACAGCTTTGCATGAATGCCGACAACAAGCACACAAGATCGCGGTTGTGCTCGGCCACCCGAAGTACTATCCACGATTCGGGTTCTCTTGTGGACTCGCCAAGCCACTGATCTCGCCATTCGGTGATGGTGACGCCTGGATGGCACAAGAGTTTGAACCCAACGCGCTGAAGGGCGTGTCGGGTACGGTCAAGTATCCACCACCATTCGAAGCGCTCGGAAATGAGTGAGGTTTCCAACCACAGACTCAACCGACGTCACTGATCGCCTCAGTCACGCGAGACCTGAAACGGAATTTTGTCGCCTTCGTTGTAGGCGTCCACCTTGAGTTTGCCTTCTGCAGACTCAATCCGCACCACGTACGATTTTCCCACGACCTCCAATTTCTCGTTGCAAAGTACAATCGCGGTTCCCTCATCCAATCCGAATCCGATCAGGGTGGGATGTTGCTCAATGGCCGCGATCAGTCGCGGAATGCGGTTTCTTCTCAGAAAGTGCTGATCGACAACACTGCCTCGCAGCAAGTCGAAGCCAACCGAAATCTCCGGTTCACTGGTGCCGCTTGCAATCATGACGCGGCTTTGTATCGCCGCCCCAGCTGACGAACCGCCGATCACGCCACCACGTTGAAGCAACGCGTGGAGTTCCGTTTCGACGAGCGTGTTCAGATAGGCATCAGCAATGCGTTGTTGCGATCCACCTCCGATCCAAACAGCCGTTGCTTTCTGGAGAGGTGCCACGAACTCTTCCGTGGCGGCGACTTGGCGATCAACCGTGTGCAGGACGTGAATCTGTTCAAACCCACGAGCTCGCCACAGTTTCTCCGTGGCGTCCAAATCCAGTTCACGACGAGAGGCAGTTGGGATCACCACAAGGCTTGGATGCGGGCCAGCGAGCTCGAAAAATCGATCGAACACGCTGTTCGGTAGAGCACCGCCGCCGCAAATCACCAGTTTTGGAGAAGGCTCATCCCCCTGACCTCTCACTCTTTCAGAATTCGAGAGAACGAGGCACAGCAATCCAATCAATGTCAGCGTGGAAACTTTCATCTCACTCGAACCCTTCTACGAACGTCATCAACGTGGCTGAGGTCTGCACTCAAAGTATCAATATGGCACAGCCGCTGGAAGCCGCAGCCATGTAATGGTAATGCGGTTCAGCCGAGAACCACCAAGAATCGAATCTGTCCTCAAAACGCGTCGCAGGAAATCAGAGATCCAAGCTAGGAACAGACCGGTCTCGAATCCCATTCGAAATAGATCCGTGCTGACGGCGACGTTGCGAATTTCCGAGAATGCCTTGACTTGCGCGTACGACTACAATGACGCCACTCATCATTGTGATTCCTTCCCGAGCCCTCGACTCGTCTGTTACCGAAAGCCACCATGCGACTTGCTCCTTCCGCTTTGACCACGCTTCTGCTCTGCGCGCTCTGTTCGTCTACCTTGGCTGCAGAAAAGAAGCCTGGAGCGTCCATCGTTTGGGTCAACCAAGCATCCGATCGACAACTGCCTCTCCCAGCTCGGACAACGCATCGGACATTCTCGAGCAAACTGGCCGGCGAAGACATCGGCTACTGCCTCTATTTACCTGAGGCCTATCACGCGAATTCGGACACTCGATTCCCCGTGATTTACAACTTACACGGCAACGGAGGCAACGAGTTTACCTCGGTTGATTCAATTCGACTGCTGGATCAGCAGATCACCGAAGGTATCGTTCCTCCCATGATCATGGTGTTGCCAAATGGAGGTCACAGCACGTTCTACAAAGACAGCGCGGACGGCAAATTTCCTATCGAGTCGATCTTTATCCGAGAGTTCATTCCGATGATCGATGCAAACTACCGTACGATTGCTCGGAAAGAGGGACGTTGCATCGAGGGCTTCTCGATGGGCGGCCGGGGATCCACTCGATTGGTTGCCAAATATCCCCAGATGTTCTGCTCGTTGTTTTGCCAAGCCGGCAACGTGCCCGCTCTGTTGGACATTTACGACCAAGCTCCAAAAGAAGACCGAGCGGGACTCTTACTTGGTGACAATCGACAGAACTGGGAGGAAAACGATGTGTACGCTTTGGCCGAAAAGAACTTGGCAGCGTTGAAGAAGGTGCGCATCCGAATCGCCTGCGGCACGAAGGATTCAGGACACCTCAAAACCGTGCGAGCGTTCCATCATCATCTGCTGAAGCTAGGTATCGACCACACGTACATCGAGCTCGAAGGACTCGGGCATAAACGCAACGAGATGATGCAACGCATGGGACCGATTTGGTTCGCCTATCACGTTGAATCGCTCAGGCAAAGCGGCGCGATTGCGAGAGGACAATGACCGCAACTCACGAACGGGAGAGCAATTGTCTCAATTGTGTGCCGCGCACGAAGCGAGCCGTTCGAAAACGCGATTTCTAAATTCGTGGTCCGAATCAAGAATGCCTGGGCTCGCATGA
>JBGCGI010000297.1:0-12041 GCA_045110715.1 Rubripirellula sp. | reverse complement strand
GCTGCTGATCCTATCACTTTGGGTGCTGCCGGTTTACTCCGCTCGCAAGCAGATTTTAGATGTCTCGGTTGGAGATTCGACCGACTACCTGCTGGAATCCGTTAACCTATCTCTCGATGCTCCTCAGCCGGAAGTCACAGTCGTTGATGTTCCGATCGAAGTGGCAGCTGAGTTCGAGGTTCCCCAAATGGAGTTTGTGCTGCCCGATGCCAAAGCAGAAACGTCGATGGCTTCCTTTGTCCCGACGAAGTTGGCCGACGGGGCATTGGCAACCACCTCGAGTGTTGAATCGGCAGTGGACCGAATCACCGCGGAACTGAATTCAAAACTCGCGAAGGACGATTTGTTAGTCGTTTGGTTGCTCGATTCGTCCAACAGTCTGGTGGACGATCGAAAACGCGTCGCCGCCAGACTGACGCCCTTCTATGAAGGCATCGTCGCTGGATCGGGACGGCATGAACTGCGCAGTGCGGTCGTTTCCTTCGGTGACAAAATGCGTGAAAGGGTGAGTCCGACCGAGTTTGGCCAAAAGATCATTTCGGCGGTGGACGACTTGCCAGTGGATCGCACGGGCAACGAGAAGATCTTCGATGCGGTCGCCAAGTGCGCGGCGCATTACCGCAGCGAATGGGACAAGCAACTGACGTTCGTCATTTGGACCGATGAGTCCGGCGATGATGTCCGTTACTTAGAAGATACCATCGAGACATGTCGGCAACAGAGCGTTTCGGTGTCGGTCGTGGGACCGTCGTCGGTGCTGGGTGCGGATACTGGCCTGCATTCCTACACCGACCCGAAGTCAGGATCCGTCTATCAATTGCCGGTCCGGCGCGGTCCGGACACCGCGATGCCAGAGCGTCTTGAGTTGGGCTATTGGTACAGGACGGGGTGGGGACGCGGACGTCGAGGTGGCATGCCGTCATGGGTTGGAGGCCAAGACTTGGAAGGCATCCTGACCAGTTTCAGTCCCTACGCGTTGACGCGACTGGCAATGCAAACCGGTGGCTCGTACACGATCTTCGACAGGCGTGAAGATCGCGGTCCGTTCGATCTGAACGAAATGATGAAGTACGCTCCGAGTTATGCGTCGATCGATGACTATCGGCAAGAGACCAACTCGCACCCGCTGCGAGTCGCGGTGATGCGAGCGGTCAACGTTCTGGACGGCAAACGCGTCGACGCACCTGACTTGATGCTGTTCACGAAGAAAACGGGGCCCCGCGTGTTTGACTTCATGCGGTATTATTATGCTCCGGCTGAATTCCGAGCAAAGCTGAGCTCCTCCAAACGCAGATTGACCGGTCAGGTGAACCGCTATTCGCGGTTGATTGAAACCGCTCTGAAGCATGTCAGCGAGAACGAGAACCCGTTGGACAGTCTTGAGGATCTGTATCGATACGAGACGTCACCGCGGTGGAAAGCGTGGTACGACTTGACCCGAGGAAGGTTGCTGGCGACCAGTGTTCGCTTAGAAGAGTATCGGCTGACGCTGGATCACATCACGAAGCCAGGCGTGCTGGCGGGATCGACAAATTACGTCTCTTTCGTCGACAGTTCGGAGTTCCGCTCCGGTTCAGAATATCAAGCCCGACTTCAAGAGAGCATCGACCTGCTACGCCGCTGTGTCCGCGAGAACGCGGGGACTCCTTGGGAGACGTTGGCGCAGCGAGAGTTGGACTTTGACGTTGGCGTTGGGTATCGCGAGCGAGCCTTGACGTTGGAAAACGGTCCGGCAACGCGCACTCCTAACTTGCCGCGATTCTAAACGGCGGCTTCTCGGCCTTCCAGGCAAACCGGGTCCGCACCCTCTTGCCGAGCGACCTTGGAGAGGTGAAGAGAACGGGCAACCGCGTTGCCGAAATCCTCCGATTCGTTCGCCTGAGCAACACCAATTGCAATCGGATTTTCGCCGGGCCCTTGTGGCGTTAGGCCGATCGACTGAGCCGACCGACAGATCTGAACGCCGCGTTGGTAGGCGGTCTCTTGGTCCACACTTGGCATGCAGATCAACAGCGTCGAACGATCTTCGCAACCGAGTCGATCAACCGAGCGAAGCGTCGCGCGAGTGATCTGCAGCAGCGATCGCATCGTCGCATCGGGCGCCTCCTCCGGACACGCCACAGCCATCACAAACACTTCGAGATTGGATTGTGTTCGCTGTCGAATTTCATCGTACTCCTCGGTCAGGGCCGGCAGATCAAGCAAGCCAGAGAATGCGCCCAAGTCTTTCTCTTCTGGCTCTTCCGTTTCGACAGACGCGGACGTGGGAGTCTCTTCACCTTCTTCAGCCGCCGTCGATTTTGGCTTGGAACTCGCAGCAGAGTGCTTTTTCTTTGCCTTGGCCTGCTTTCCGATTTCGATCAGACGCGGGGTTTCGCTGTCCATCCAGTGACCGCAGTCGCGGCCATGGTCCTTGGAATGATACAAGCCGCTGTCAGCGCGAGCGATCCATTCTTCAATCGTCTCACCTTCAGCGAGCTCGGCGACGCCAATGGACGCCGTGACGCGAAGTCGTTTATCCTCAAACAAGATTTCGCGTTCGGTAACGGCAACGCGAGCAGATTCCATCAAGCTTTTCGCATCTTCGACGGAAACACCATCCATGATCATGGCGAACTCTTCACCACCGTAGCGTGCAACCAGTCCGTGCGGTTTCAGGCGGGCGTTCAGCACACTGGCGACCACTCGCAAGACTTCGTCACCGGCAAGATGTCCGTAAACATCGTTGAACTTCTTAAAGTGGTCGACGTCCAACAGTGCCAAAGTACCGGCTTGATCGGCCCCTTGAGCATGACGCTGAGCGATATGGGCGTCGAACGCACCACGGTTTGGAATTCGCGTCAACGCGTCGGTGTGGGCGCGCCGCTCGGCAGATTCCAATTGTTCGGATTGCTCGTGGATACGATCTTGTGCCACTTGGAGTTGCGATTGCATGACTTGGTTGGCAGCAATCAACTGATTGACGGCATCCAGAACGGCTTCTTGGGAGTTTTCGCCGCCTTCGATCAACGAGTTGTTGACCGCTTGCATCTTGCTTTGGTGAGCATCCACGTCGGCAGACATGTTGACCGCATGCTCTTTCAATCGCTCGGCGACTTCCGTGATCCGCTGTTGCGTCGGCGGATCAGCCGTGACAGTCCCCCCGGCACTGCTGACCGTTGCAGCGGCATGGCTGACGAGCTTCTCGTTGCTGAATCCACCAATCGCATGCATGATCCAGCCGCAGACGACTCCGCTGCCACCACAGCTCATCGCAAGTGCTACATCAAGCCACATAATCGTTTCTCTTCAAATAGGGGTGCTCAGCAAATCGACCTCCTTTCGATACGTTCACAGGTGCGACAGTCAAACGCGATCTGGCGAGTCGCACACAGATTCCATGCCGAGTCGCCAGGGGAGGCAAACCAATCGAGCCAAACACTACAACTGTCACGAGAGGGCTTCCCAAAAACACGCATGCTAGCAATGCGGTGGCCACAACGGCCCTACATTCGACTCAAGTGTGAAGGATTCAAATCCGTCAAGATTCGCGTAGGCAAGTTTCGAATTATGTGTGATATTTGAATGAGCATCGTTGATCACACATCTCTCTGATTAGCTAGCTCGTCATGGATGGCTGGCATGTTTTCGCGAACTGCGAGAATGGAGCCTGCCTTCCCGAGTCTTTCAACGGGAACAAGCAGATGATGGAAATGAATCAGCAAGAAGAAGTCGCTCAAGCTGCCACTGATATTTTGGCAAACAGCTCGGTTCGCGAACTACGTCAACTTCGAGTCGATGGGAACGCCACAGAGATCAAACTTTCGGGGCAAGTTCGCAGCTTCTACCACAAGCAGCTTGCGACCGAGACGGTGCGACGAGTGGCTGCCGGTATGCAACTTGTCAATCGCGTTCACGTTTGTGCGATGAACACGTAGACACGACGCTCGAATTCCGGAGCGGCGGCACTGTCGCTTCTTGATCCGGCCTACGGAGAATTCAGTTCAAGCTGAACGGTGGTGGGAATCTCTCATTGTCCGCCGCCGCGTTTTCGGGAGAAGCGACGCTGTGGAGCTGAATGTTGCCGGACTTGAGCAGTTCGATGAGTTCTTGAGCACGTGCATCGACGTTTGCTTCAGCGAGCAATCGCAGCTTGGACTCCACCGCAAACGGCAGTGTGTAGGAAATGATGTCGGTGATGGGGCCCAGTCCCATTTGGCCGGCCATCAACTCATGCAAATTCTTTTGCACCGTGGCAGTTGTTGGAATGATGTCTGAAAAGGCTTCCAGCAGCTTTGCCTTCAGCAGCCTTCGACGTCCAGCGCCTGCGGGAGGATAGATGTCCTCCATCACTTCCACTTTCGCGATTCGAAAGGGGCGGCCCGCATCCAACTCACGAACGATTTTCGCTCGTTGAGTTCCAACCAACAAGATGTTGTGCTTATCGCCATCCACTTCCGAGTGGGAAATGATCTTACCGATGCACACGGTGGACGCGATCGGCGAGTGTTCTTTCGTGGACGCCGGAATGCCACCGGTAAGAGTGGACATTCCAATCAAGCGATCTGCGGCCAGCGACTCGGTCAGCATCTCGCAGTAGCGAGGCTCGAAAATGTGCAACGGTTGCATCGCGTGGGGAAAGACGACCAGCTCCGGCAATGGGAACAGACGCACGGTTCCATCAAAATCGTCGGGCAGTTTGGTTACGTCGTCCAGGTTATCCATCACGTCGCCGGCTGAACAAAAAAATCGAGATATCAGGGCCCCACTTTCGCGGGAAATCAATCGTCGCTGGCAAACATCATCAGAATGCGAAGCACATACCAAAACAGCAGCACGACAGAGGAGAAGAGCGCAAGCGATGCAGCAACGTGTTGTGAAGTGTGATAGTGATGCAGCACATTGGAGGTGTCGTACAAGATATAGCCACATGCCAATCCAACCATGGCGGCGCTGAACCACAGTCCCAGCGAGAAGCCCATCACGATTCCAGCAGCGATAGCGCCGAACGCGACGATCCCGCCGAGAGCAAGAAACTTGCCCCAGCCAGCCAGATCAACTTTCGTTGCGAAAACGAATACCGTCAGGCCGATGAAGCAGATCGAAGTGATCGCGGCTGCGAAGACGGGAATGTTGGGATCCATTCGGACCGCGATATAAAGCATCGGCAGCAGAATCACGGCTTCCGCAGCGACGTACAGTCCAAGGCCCGCATATTGGACTGCCTTGGAAGTGTTGCTTGTCGCCCACATCCGGGCAATCCAGCTGACGCCCATGAACAGGCCCAGGACGATCAACCATCCGTAGCCACTCATCATTCGGGTCACCAACGCGTTCATCGTGTTGGCAGGGACCACCATGAACAGGACGGTTTCGAGCGCGATCAAAGCCAGCACAGCACCCGTCAAGTGTGCGTAGGTGCGCCGAATGAATCCCAGTCGCTCGGAATCTTCCGCGAAAGCGGCAACAGGTGAATCCATCGATCCAACCGCGTATGGATTCGGGCTGTCAATTTGCATTTTATGAGTCCTGGTAACTTTGGTCGCCGAAGAGACCAACAAATGGGAGGCGAAAGTGGGTGGAATCGGATGTCCGGCTTGGTAACAAAATCTTTTCACACCGATCGTACCAATCACACACGACAAATATACGCGGATGCATACCGTCGTGGGAGAGGAAATGATTGACGAGCGGTCGCACTTGCCACACAATTGTCACTTCCGGCGGCCGGCCTACTGTTTGCCGGGAAGGTTGGGGCACTCACTCCAAGATGAACTTTTCTCTCAAAAGCAAGCTAGGATCACCCTTCCATGCTCTTATCCGGTCAAGAGATACGTGAGCGATTAGACGGCACCCTTCGGATCGATCCCTTCCATCCAGGCCGTTTGAATCCGAATAGCTACAACCTGGCCTTGCACGACGAATTGCTGATTTATGAAGAGGTTGTGCTCGACGCGGCCAGCCCCAATCGATATCGGCGAATTGCGATCCCGCCCGAGGGTTTGACGCTGCAGCCCAACAGCTTGTATTTGGGCCGCACGGTCGAGTACACCGAAACCCACGATGTCGTCCCTATGATTCAGGGCCGCAGTTCGTTGGGCCGTTTGGGCTTGTTCATCAATCCAGGTGGCAGCGTCGGGGATGCCGGATATTGCGGCACCTGGACACTTGAAATGCACTGCGTTCAGCCAGTGCGTATTTACCCAGGAATGCAGATTTGCCAGATCTACTACATGCAATTGCACGGCGAATGCGAGGAATACTGTAGCGATAAGTACCAGAATAGCCGCGACATACAGCCAAGCCTGCTGTACCGCGAGCTGGGTGGAGACGATGGCGAGACGCAACTGGAGTTGAACTTCGACGAACTCTTGCACGGCGTGAAATGAGCGAAGCTGCGATGGTCTCGCGATTGAAGCCGCGCGAGGTTGGCCGATCGTGAAGAGGATTCGCAGGACAGGAAGTCAGTTCTTCTCTGCGGTCGATCACTCCGGCTCCCTTTGCTAACGTCAAGTCTTCGACTTGGCTGGATCGGGGCATTGGTCCCTCTTGAATTGGCGTTTTCCACTACTTCGTGTTGCCTACGAAGTCACCCTTGCTAGGATGTGGACAGAAAAACACCTCCCATCCGGATTTCCTGCCCAATCCGGATAGTTATCCTTCCCTATACAGTGCCTGCAAGCTGCTCAGTGCATCTAACTGACGCACTTTATTGCGTCGGAGCCTTGTGATTTGTGTATTCTCGGGGCACCTACTCCAGAGTGAACTAACTTGGGATTCTTCAGTCGCCCCCTTCTTGCACTCGTAAATTGAATGTCCAGGCTCGATGAGTACCTCATCTGAATCCACTGAAACTGGTTCTATTCAACAAGTCGAATCTTCGGATGCGATGCTGGTCCACGATCGCGTTGTGGAACTAGCCAACGGGTCGGCGGATCGTTCTGAGTTCCTCAAGAACCTGGCTGACGAGCTCCGCTCAAATTTCAAAGTTGCAATCGTTGCTATTCAAGCATCGCATTGGCCCAGCCCGATCATGCTGGTCACCGACGACTTGCTATCAGAGCAGATTCAACGAGACGCGTTGCGAGACCTGTTGGGCTCGGCGAACTCGATGCCAATCGCATGCGAAGTTCCCATCAGCGGTGGCAATGGCGACGAATCAGCTCGTGGACTACGAATCGAATTGACCTCGGTGCCCGAGCGATCGAGCGTCTTGATGGTTTACGCGAATCGCCAGCGTCCGACCGCCGTTGAACAGATTGCCGACCTCAAACAACTCAGCCTGTACGCGGATTCGACTCGCAGCGTGGCCCCACTGATTCCAGTGGGCGGCACTTCTTTGATGCCCAACACCAGCGAACTTGCACAGCCTCAAGTGGGCGATGTTCTGCGCAACCGCAACTCACTGCGACTATTCCATCTCGATCTGAATTTGAACGCGACGGCGTATCGAATCGCGAACGAGTCGCGTCAACTCTTGCAGTGCGACCGAACCACGGTTCTGGTTCCCAAACATGGGCGATTTCAGGTCAAAGCAGTCAGTGGCGTCTCTGTCGTCGATCGCCGCAGCAACGCGATTCGGTCGATTGAGCGTTTGACCGAGGCTGCCATGGTGATGGGACGGCCGTTGGTCTTGCCGACCGAAGAACCACTGCCTCCACAGATTCAAGAACCACTGGATGACTACTTGGACGAGTCCGGTGTGATGTCGACCGTGATGCTGCCCTTGTTTGCCAACGATGATGAAGATGGCGAGGGCATCGAAGCCGCCCAGCTCGACCCCTTCAATGGCTCCGGCGATGTCGTCGGCGTGATCATGATGGAGTACTTTTCCGGCAACGTTCCGGCGACCATCGGTCCTGCCATGACGTTGATCGCCACCGAAGCCACTTTGGCGCTTGGCAATTCCCTCGAACACAAGCAGGTCTTTGGCCTCAGCCTTTGGAAGTCCGTTGGTCGATTACTTCAGTCCAGTCGGATGCCGTTGGTTTGCGGCGGCTTGATTTTGTGCGCTGCTCTTCTGGCTGGATCAATGATTCACCAGGTCGAGCACTACGTGGTCGCGACCGGCAGCGTTGAGCCGACCGAACGACGCGAAGTGTTTGCGGCAGTCGATGGAGTCGTCAAACAGATTCGAGTGGAAGACGGACAAGTCGTTCAAGCGGGCGAGGTGTTGCTAGAACTCGAAAACGCCGAGCTTGAGAATCGTGCCGAAACCCTAGCAGGAGAGATCCAAACCGCCTCTCAGCGTTTAGCCGCTATCCAATCGGTACGACTGAGCGACTCTTTGGAAAATGGCCAGTCAGGGCGAATGGCCTTGGAAGAGCGCCAAATTTCCAGTGAGCTGACCAACTTGCGGGCACAGCAAAAAATCGTGCGGGCTCAGCAGGCAGACCTGATCATCACCAGCCCTATCAACGGCACCATCGTGGGTTGGCAGTTGGATCGGCGATTGGCCGATCGCCCCGTGACTCGCGGCAATCTGTTGGTCAGCGTGGCTGACCACAACGGACCATGGTCGCTGCGGTTGACGATGCCAGACAATCAAGCGGGCCCGATCCTGAAAGCGGCCGAGCAAGACCCCAATCTGTCCATTCACTTTGCAGTCGCAACTCAGCCAGAAGCCTCCTTTGCTGCCTCGCTGGCATCGATTGGAACCGCGTCACGTCTGGACGAGATGGGCGAGCATCTGATTGATGCCCGAGCAAATGTGATCGGCACCAGCAATGATGAAGAAGGCTTAGATGCGTTCACTTCCAGTGAAATGAAGATCGGCGCCGACGTGACTGCCAAGATTCACTGTGGTCCCAGAAGCGTGCTGCGAAGTTGGTTCAGCGATGTGTTCGATTTCGTTCACCGCAACGTGCTGTTCTACTTCTAGTCCGATCGACATGATCGTCGTTGCGAATGCGGGGAAGGTTTCCGCGACGACCGACTCTTGCATAACCCTCGCCGTGTGATCGCGGCACAACCTTTCAACGCATGTCTCAGCCTCGCACACCATCGATTTCCTCCCTGACGCGGAATCCGCTGGCAGTTCGCTGTCGCCCGGACTTGAAGGCAGTGCAGACCAAGCACAAGCACGAGTCCGCTGTCGTGGTCAAAGACCCGATCGCGATGAAGTACCACCGCATGCGTCCGGATGAATACTTCGTACTCCAGAGTCTGAATGGTGAACTGTCGCTGGAGCAGATTTGCGACGAGTACCAACGAACCTTTCCGCCGCAGAAGGTGACCGCTGCCGAACTGAACCAACTTCTGTTTCGATTCCACGAGAGCGGATTGACGATTTCCGATTCGTCGATGCAGGGCGACCGTTTGACCGATCGTCGAAGAAAAGATCGCAAGCAACGTTGGATGCAACACATCAGCGGCGTGCTGTTCATTCGGTTTCCCGGTGTCGACCCCGAACCGTTCCTGAAACGCCTTTATCCGCTTGCTCGCCCATTCCTCAGTTGGCTCGGAATGGCGGTTGCTGCGATGCTCTGTCTATTCGCGGCAGTCGTGTTCGCGACGCGGTGGGATTCCTTCACGGCTGAATTTCCTCAGATGCATGACTGGATCCGCTTGGATTCGATGCTGATTCTGGCGGCCGTGATTGGCGGCACGAAAGTACTTCACGAAATTGGCCATGCTCTGACCTGCAAGCACTTCGGCGGCGAATGCCATCAGATCGGCCCGATGCTGCTGGTGTTCACGCCGGCACTGTACTGTGACACTTCGGACTCATGGATGCTGCCCAGTCGTTGGCAACGAGCCGCCGTGGGCATGGCGGGTATCGGAACGGAAGTGCTGCTAGCTGCCATCGCCACCTGCGTTTGGGCCTCGACCGCCCCGGGAATCACTCATTACATCGCAATGAACGTGATGCTGGTTTGCAGCGTTAGCACGTTGCTGTTCAACGCCAACCCGCTGCTGCGTTATGACGGCTACTACGTGTTGAGCGATCTTTGCGATGTTCCAAACCTTGGCGAACGCTCGCGTAAGTTGTTAGCCGGACATACCAATCAGCTGTTGTTTGGCATCGACGAACTGCCGCCCGAGCCAATGACGGCCTGGGCGAGATTTTGGATGCTGACCTATGCCTTGATGGCGGCAATCTACCGTTGGGGCCTCACTCTACTGATTCTGTATGTCGTGTCATTGATTCTGCGACCGTACGGATTGGAGTCAATTGGCCGCGTGCTGTGTTTGTTCGCCGCTGGCGGACTCGTGTTCACTCTTTTTCGCGGGCCAGTCAAATTCTTCCGCAACCCTGCTCGAAGGAAACAGATTCAGATGAATCGCACATTCGCTTCGCTGTTGGTGATCGCCTGTCTGATCGCTGCCGCGTTCTATCCATTGCCCGCCGGTGTATCGGGATCAGCGCGAATCGTACCGCGGGCGGAAACGCCGATCTACATCACGACGTCTGGCCAGCTCCAGCAACTCAAACGGTTGCCCGGCGATACCGTCAAGAAGGGCGACGAGATCGCGACTCTGATCAATCGCGACATTGAAATCCAATACCTGACCATCAAGGGTCGGCTTGATACTCAAAAGCAGATCGTCGATGCGATTCGCGCCAGCGCGATCGAGACACCAGATGCGGCCAACGACTTGCCCGGGCAAGAAGCCCTGCTGGAGGACTTGAAGAAGCAACTCGCAACCAGAGAATCCCGCCGCAATGGGCTGACCCTCAAGGCTCCTGCCGATGGAACCTTGATTGCCTCACCGCACCGTGCTGCCGAGCAGGAAGAGCTTGGACGACTCGTCAGCTGGCACGGATTCCCAACGGAAAAACGCAACTCGGGCTGCCTTCTGGAGCCTGGGCACGAGCTGATGAGTGTTGCGACGGATCCCGGTTGGGACGCGGAGATGATTTTGGATCAGTCCGAGATCCAACGCCTCGAGATCGGTTCGGTCGCCAAATTTGCTCTCGAGAGCATGCCCGAAACCAAGTTCAAAGGCGTTGTGATCGACATCGCTCGGGCAAAGTGGACGGCTCAGGAACACGCTGAGCGACGAGATGACATTTCAGCGACTCGACGTGAAAAACCACCCGCCACCTCCTACGTCGTCCGCCTGGAACTGGAGGACGTCGACATGCCCATGATCGCTGGCGCGACCGCCGTCAGCCGCATCGAAGCGAAAGAGATGTCCGTCGTCAGCAGGGCTACCCGTTTTCTGAACAGCCTGCTGCGTTTCCGCTAAACCCACTACTCACCCAGGCAAATCACTTCGCCAGTCTGAGTCGTCAGATACAGCCGCTTTTCGGCAATTGCCAGGCCGTCCCAGGCCGGTGGTGGCACCTTGGTTTCGTCGATCACGTAGCCAGTTTCAGTGTTGATCACCTTCAGGCGTCCGTCTCGGTGTACGACATAGAGCTTGCCATCGCCCGCCAATGCCATCGCGTGAATGTCGTTGGCCAACTGCGTGCCGTACTTGGGCGCATCTTTCACTGGACCGTCCGGGTCCGCAAACGGGTCCTTGGTCCACTGTGCGTTCTCGGCAACACGATTGCTGCGGAAAGGTTTGCCGCCGCGACGGGCCGTTTGGACCGCTTCCCAACCCGTGATCCACTTGCTGTTGAACTTATCGGTGTCTTCCTCACTAAAGTCGCGACGAAACACATCCGTGCTACCGTTCAACGAACTGTAGACGTTGTCATCACGAAACACGCTCAAAGGGCGTCGTGGTGCTTCGCCTTGGAAACGATCTTGGTGCCGTGCACCGTAGGTCCATGAACCGCGAGGAATCCAGACTTCGCCATCACCGGTGCTGAGCTTCGCAAACGCGTTCCACTTGTCGACGTCGACTTCCTTTCCGTCCAGCGACAGGATCCAACGGGACATTGCCATTTTGTCGCCCTCGGCGTGCAGAATGTCAAACGGATCAAACTCCAATCCAGAGTTCTCGTAGAAGCCTTTCTGCGGAACACTGTCGATTCGCCGCACCCAATGTCGCTTTCCCGTCATCGGGTCGACGGCAAACACAAGGATTCCGCCATCCGCCAGTGGTTGGCGACCCGCAGCGAAGTAGGCCACGTCGTCCATCACCAAAACGGCGCCTGGCACCGGCCA
>JBGCGI010000296.1:0-14974 GCA_045110715.1 Rubripirellula sp. | reverse complement strand
GGAACAACGGTCTTCTTGGATTGCAATGACGATGGAATTCGCAATTTCAACGCACCACAACAATTGACAACTGAATCGGGTGCCTGCCTGTTCGAGGGGCTCGGCGCTCGATCGTACGTTGTGCGCACCGAACTCGATGAGACCACCGTGCAAACGTCTCCCCGCGGCAGTGGCTTCACGACCGACGTGCTCACCGTCCAAACCTCGATCGGCCAGTTCACGAATGTACAAGATGTCGTGACGACCGATATCAACGGAGACTCCTTCCCGGATCTGATCCTGTCATTGTTTGAGGGAAATGAGATTTCCATCCGCCTGAATCAAGGAGATGGGACATTCAGTGAAACGCCGATTTCCGTTTCTGTATCACCGCTTGGTACCGGCCCCATCTCGATAGCGGTTGCCGACTTGAACGGCCAAGGTTCCGTCGATCTGATCGTCGCTAACAACCTCAGTTCAAACGCCGCGGTGCTACTGGACTTCAACGGATCAGGATTTGAATCAACGACGTTCTACGCGGTTGGTGATACGCCCCAGGACGTTGCGACGGGCGACTTTGATGGGCAAAACGGTGTCGATTTCGCCGTGGTGAATTCGCAGACCAACACGATTGGGATTCTGCTCAACGACGGAAGTGGAAATTTTGGCGCGGTTACGTCGATCAATACCAATGGCGCCAGTCCAACTTCCATCACTTCAGGTGACTTCAACAACGATAACATTGTTGATTTGGCGGTGACCAACTTGGGCACTGGCACTAGCGGAAACGTTGCTGTGTTCTTCAACGGCGGCAGTGCGAACTTCACACTCGATCAGACCTATGCGGTCGGCAATGGCCCGATCTCGATCGTCGCAGAAGATCTCAACGGTGACGGCCAAGATGACCTTGCCGTCGCAAACTTCTTGTCCAATACCGCGTCCTTGTTACGAGGCAGCGTCTCCGGAACATTCACCGTGCTTCCCGACGCATTGGCAGTTGGTCAGGGACCGATTCAAATTGGCACCGCTGACATCGAGAACGACGGCGACACCGATTTGCTTGTCACGAATCTCCTTTCACAACAAGTCAGTATCTTGCGAAGTTCGCCCGATCGCGGCGATCTTGTCTTTGAACCTGCTGAGAGTTTCGGCGTCGCAGAAGCGGAAGTTGCGGAGCAAATCTCGTTCTCGTCCGACGATCTGAACGGAGATGGCACTACCGATTTGGTAATCGCCAATAGCTTCACGGATTCCGTTCGCGTCTTGAAGAACAATTTGGTCGATGGAGCTCACAGGATTTCAATTTCGGGTGCGACAGCGGTCACGGAATTGAATTTCGGCACGAAACCAAGCACGTTGCCGCCTTCGCTGGATCCGATCTCAGACCCCAGCCCGATCGTAGAAGATGCGTTGACCCAAACCGTTACCCTCACGGGGCTCGCGAAGGGGCGACCGAGTGGGCCGGCGTTGCAAATCACCGCTACGAGTTCCAATACGGCTTCCATTCCTAATCCGACGGTTGCCCATACAGACGGCAGTTCGACTGCAACGTTGCAGTACACTCCAGTTGCCAATGCTGTCAGCCCAGCGACCATCACCGTGACGGTGACCGACGCGGGTGCCGACCAGACCTTCAATACGATCGACGATGTTTCGATTGTTGGCAGTTTCTTGGTCAACATCTTGCCCGTCAACGACGCGCCTACCTTCCAGTTGCCCGCTAGCACGAGCGTGAACGAAGACGCCACAGCGCAAACCATCGCGAACTTTGTCACGGGCATCTCGTCTGGCGGTGGCTCGGACGAGGCCGGCCAGACTCGGAATCCATTCGCTGTCACAACCGACAACTCGTTCTTTGCAACTCCGCCAGCGATCAGTGCCACAGGCCAGCTGACCTACACGCCGGCTGCAAACGCCGCGGGATCGGTGACCGTCAACGTGTCGCTCAGCGACAACGGTGGGTCGGCCAATGGAGGGATCTCGCAAACCAGTGCGGCCTTCGTGATCAACATCACTCCCGTGAATGACCCACCTTCGATCACGATTGGCGGCAACCAGTCCGCTCAGGAAAACAGTGGAGCCGCCACCGTCGCTGGATTTGCAAATGGCTTCGCTCCGGGCGGTGGGGCCGATGAAGCCACTCAAACGATCAACGATTTTGTCGTCACGAACAACAACAACTCGTTGTTTGCGGTCCAACCGCAGATCGCCAGCAACGGAACTCTGACGTACACGCCAGCAGCCGTCGCCAGTGGAACCGCAACGGTTTCGGTTCAAGTTCGAGACAGTGGTGGCGTGGAAACGTCGGCTGTCCAAACATTCAACATCACGATCACGTCCATCCCGGATACAACCGGACCATCGACGGTGATCTCTACGAACCAACCGAACCTGACCAGCGAAACCAGCTTCAACGTGTCGGTCGACTTTGGTGAGACCGTGAGCGGATTCGCTGCTGCTGATGTGACGGCAACGGGCGCAACCGTTGGAACAATTGTGGATCAGGGCAACGGATTGTTCACCGTGCCCATCACCGCCTCCGCTGATGGAGCGGTCACGATCGCCGTTGGTGCGAACGTGGCGAATGATGGAGCCGGAAACGGAAACGCTGCAGCAACGCCACTGACGTTGACCGTCGACAGCACGGCTCTTGTACCGACGGTCACCACGGCCGCTTCAAGCCCAACGACCAGCAACAGCTTTGACGTCGCGATCGACTTTGGAGAAACCGTCACTGGATTTGTACTTGCCGACCTGACCCTGATTGGGGCAACGAGCTCGAACCTCGTGGATAATGGTGGCGGACAGTACAGCGTCACACTGACTGCCAGCGGCGACGGCCAAGTGATCCTGATCGTTCCCGCCGGTGCTGCCAAAGATGCAGCCGGAAACGACTCGTTGAAGTCATCGACACTCAGCGTGACCGTCGACTCCACGTCGCCTGCACCCGTGATTACTTCAACCGTTGGCTCACTGACAAATCTCTCGACCTTTGATGTGACCGTCGATTTCGGGGAAGCCGTCACAGGCTTTGAGGCGACCGATTTGAATGCGTCCGGAGCGAGCGCCGGCACCCCTGTCGATCTTGGCAACGGGCGATTCTCGGTTCCAATCACCAAAACCAACAACGGCACCGCAACGATTTCGATGGGAGCCAGCGTGGTAACGGACTTGGCAGGGAACGGCAACACCTCTGCGACGCCGGTATCGGTCACCGTGGACAGCACGGCTCTGATTCCGACGCTCAGCACTTCGCAAGCAAGCCCAACGACAGACAGTGCATTTGACGTCTCGATCGACTTCGGCGAAACGGTCACTGGGTTTTCGGCCGACCGCGTGACGGTCATCAACGGCTCGGTGTCGAACTTGGTCGACAACGGAAACGGTGCGTTCACTGCCTCGGTCACTGCGACCGCAGACGGCCAAGTGACCTTGATCGTTCCGGCAGCCGCCGCACAAGACTCTGCCAACAACAGTTCTTTGACTTCGGCTCAGTTGAACGTGGTCGTCGATACCGCTGCACCAGCCCCGGCCTTCAGCGTTCTGGACAGTTCACCTGGGAATCAAACCACCCGAAATGTTGAAGTGGACTTCGGCGAGCCCGTGTCCGGCTTCGAGGCCAGCGATTTGGTACTCAGCAGTGGCTCCACTGAAAACATCTCGGACCGTGGTGACGGCCGATTCATTGCCACGCTCACGGGTCTCGCCGAGGGGGCGTTCACGCTCAGTTTGGCTGCCGACGTCGTCACGGACGCTGCTGGCAACGCAAACCTTGCAGCCGCTGATTTGACCCAGACCGTCACCCTGCCTACCGCTCAAGCGATCGTCTTGGAAGGCAGTGGCAACACGTTCTTCTTGACCCAGTCGAACTCGCAATTGGACGGCGTGCAACTGATCGACATACGTGGCACCGGTGACAACACGCTGATGCTGGATGTGGATCGAATTCGCGAGGTATTCGCCAGCGGAGCAATTAGCGTCCTTTCGGATGCAGGCGATACCGTTGTCTTTGACGACGGTTGGGAATTCGTCGAAGCGGTGCTTGCCAATGGGCAACTGGTTCGCCGATTCGAACAACTCGGGGCGTCGATCAGCTTGACCGGCCCTGATGACTTTACCAACCCGCTCAGCGAATTTGACGTGAACGCCAGTGGCGACATCAGCTCGCTGGACGCACTACAAATCATCAACGAACTCAGTCGTCGCGCTTTCAGTGATGGGCAAGCCAACCCCGAAGGCGGCGTCCGTGACGTGACGACCATCGACTTGGACTTGTTCCGCTTCTATGACGTGACTCGCGACTTGCGAATCACCGCTCTGGACGCGCTGCGTGTGATCAATCAATTGGGCCGGCAACCGAGCGGCGAACAGATCGAGGGAGAGCTGATCGCGCCTCTTCAGGCGACCTTGTCCGAAACCGCCGAACGGGATCTCGAGCAGTCGCCAGTAGCGCTCGATGCGACGCAAGCAGTGCAGGCACCCTTGGACTGGAGTGTCTCGGACAGCAACACGGAAGCGACATCGATCGAGATCGAAGCATCGTCGGGCCAAGAAGCCGAATCATGGACGTCAGAATTGATCGACGAGGCCATGAAAGATGCGTTCCTGACTGATGGGTTCTGATCCCGATCGAGAGTGATCGTCTACTTTGTCGTCGCTACTTGGTATGGAATTGGTAGCGAACGGGCTTCAGCGGGACGCCTGCCTCGCTTTGGAAATTGTTGTGACTTCGGCTATTCAGTCCCATCTGATAGGACTGATTGGGCTTCAAAGTGACCGGAACGGTGCATGTTCGTTTGTCCTTGGACCAAGACGGCTTGCCACCGTCGTGGGGGAACTGCTCGCCGGTCCATGACATCCCAGCGCCCATCGGCATGTTGAAGGTCACGCTGATTTTCGCTCGTTTGGAGTCGACATTCTTTGCTCCGTTGGCCGGAACGAGCTTGACGATTTCTGGCGTCTGAGCCATCGCGACGACTTCGGGCGAAGCGCCCTCGGTCGCAAAGTAGATCGTCGATGGAGGGACGGGCGTTCCGTCAGCCGACTTGAAGTTTTGGAACGATTTGGAATTGATCCCCAGTCGATAGAACTTTCCTCGCTCCAAACTGACCGGCAGCACGCAAGTCCTTTTGTCGATCCACCGTGGCTTCGTGGACTTGTCGGGCGGCGGGAGCAACGGCGGACCGCCGGTCCAGCTCATCCCACCAGACATGTCTCGGTCAAAGGTCACGCGAATCGTTTTCAACGTTGTCTTGATGTCCGTTGCCCCGACCGCGGGAACCGTTTTGACAATTGACGGGTATGCCGTCTTGGCCCGGTTTGCCTTGCGGCCACCGTTGGCATCCTGGGCAGTGATCGTTGCTACTGTGCTAGATGCCATCGGAATCAGAATCATCGCGATCGCCAAGATCGCTAGTTTGGATACGATTCCGAAGGGACGGTTGCTTGGATCATGGTTCATGATTTTCTCCAATCGAGTTTGAAGGTTGGTTCCTCGTTCAAAAACACCTACTAGACTCCCTTCCACGATCGACTTTGCCTTTGCGGCAGTCAGCACGCGCATCATCGATTCGCCATAGGTTTCGGGGCTGATGCCCCCGTCTCTCAGCACGGAGTCATCGCACACCTCTTCACGAGCTTGCCGCAGGTGATGATTGGCCCACCAAACCATCGGGTGAAACCAAAACAGCCCCTGAGCGATGACTTGAATCCAGCCCGTCCACGTGTCGCAGCGACGCAGGTGAACCAGCTCGTGGGTCAGTACGGCCGACAACTCCGACGACGATGCTTGGTCGACAAAACGTTGCGGCAAAACCACGCAAGGCTGCGTGACTCCGAATAGAAACGGACTCGTCATTGCATTGGTGACTCGCAGATCTGGGCTCCGACTGATTCCAAGTTGGACGGCAGCTCTCTCGAAGGCGACGCGAATCGGGCCCTCATCAATCGAAGGCTGTTGCGAGATTGCCCGGGTCAACACTCGATGGCGACGAACGACCGAAAACCAAAACAGTGCCGCGCCGGCTGCCCAAGCAAACATCAATAGCACGGTGACCGACTGCCGGCCGGCAGTAGAGCCGGGCTGCCCTGCTTGCGACGGGGCTCTGGCACTCACCATCGCTTGTGAAATCGCGTCAGGCTGCAGTAGTCGGCTTGCTGTCGGATGATTGCGAACCAGCGGTGAGATACCCCAATTCCCAACACCGCTGGGCAAGGCGATGCTTGGAGGCAAAAAGACTTTCAACAGCACGATCAACCACAACGCATGACGAAACCTGGCCACGCCGGGAACAGGAATCAACTGCGTGGCACGCACCAACAGTGCAATCACAACGACAAGCAACGCGAGTTGCCAGCTGGACGCCAACATCCAATCAGCCCAGCCTTGGGAAAGTTCCTGCCAGTCGGCCATCATTTCTTGCCCCGCGACTTGGTGGAATCGTTTGCCTTTCGTTTCAGATCAAGGCGTTTCTTCAGCTCACGAATCTCAGTGTCTGACAACTCGGCTTCGTCGATAAAGTGAGCCAACACAGGCGAGAACGCTTCGGTCATCAGTCGCTCAAACACGCCGCGGACTTCCTGCCGGGTGGCCGCGGCGCGATCAATGGCCGCTCGATACAAGTACGAGTTGCCAATCTGGTCGAACTCGAGAGCTTCTTTGGCGACCAAGCGAGACAACAACGTCTTGACGGTCTTGTAAGCCCAGCCGCAGTCCTCCGGCAGCAACGCGTAGACATCGCGGGCCGCGCAGGGCCCCGACTCCCACAGCACTTTCATGACTTCCCATTCCGCCGCCGAAAGGCCGGGATGCTCAGAATCACTCACAGGGCTCTCCACCTCAAATAAGGGCATCCAACAACACAGTGAAGCCATTGGACTACGCCTGTAATCGTTTGTCAACAGAAAAAGTCACAATCCATCGGTCAAGATGGCCGCGATGCAGACGAGTCGCAAGATTTCGCACGATCCACGACGTCGAACGGGGACGCTAGGATGGTTGCTTTCCGCTTTCCGGTCTGCTGACATTCGGTCCAACCCATGCCCGCTCTCTCCGACAAAACGCTGCGTCCCTCCCCAACACTCCTGTTGGTTCTGTTCGCGTTATTGCTCACGCCGACTGTTGTACTCGGCGCTCAATCCGATCAGCGTCCGAATATCCTGGTGATTCTGGCTGATGATCTTGGCTACAGTGATTTGGGATGCTTCGGCGGTGAGATCGAAACCCCGGTCCTTGATCGGCTGGCCGCTGGTGGCGTGCGATTGACGCAGTTTTACAACACCGGACGCTGCTGTCCTTCGCGGGCAGCCATCCTGACGGGACAGTACCCTCACCGCGTCGGTTTGGGACACATGACAACCAACGACCTTGGCCAGCCAGGCTATCGCGGTGTGGTTTCCGATCAGGCACGAACGATTGCCCAAGTGTTGAAGCCCAGCGGCTACCGTTCTTTCATGTCGGGCAAATGGCATTTGGGAACGCCAGATCCAACGCAGCACGGCTTTGAGGAGTTCTATGGAACACTTGTGAGCGCGAAACGATTCTTTGACCCCGATCATTTGGTTCGATTTCCCGTCGACCATCCGAAACGCGAATATGCAGACGGAAAGTTCTATGCAACCGATGCGGTGACGGATCATGCGATTGACTTTTTGGCCAACGCTCGAGAGACGCCCGGCAAACCATGGTTCCTGTACCTGGCCTACAACGCGCCGCATTTCCCACTGCATGCACCACGGCAAGAGATCAAGAAGTACGCCCAGAGGTATCAAGGCGGTTGGGACGAGCTTCGCCGCGAACGACTCCAGCGCATGACGGCATTGGGAATCGTGCCCGAGCATACGGAGTTGAGTGCTCGCTCCCGTTGGCGAAACTACGGCGAAACCAAGACGGGCGTGAACCCGGCTTGGGATTCTCTGGACGATGATCGTCGTCTGGACTTGGCACGTCGGATGGCAATCTACGCGGCGATGATTGATCGGCTAGACCAGCAGATCGGACGGGTCGTTGAAGACATCAAGTCGGCTGGCGAGTTGGAGAACACTTTGATTGTCTTCACGTCGGACAACGGTGCCTGTTTCGAGTGGGACCCATTTGGTTTCGATATTGTGTCCAGCAATCAGAACATTCTTCACAAAGGTGACATGATCGATCAGATGGGGAAGGAAGGAACTTTTCACAGCCTTGGTTCGGGCTGGGCGAACGCGGCCAACACTCCCTGGCGTTTGTACAAGCACTTCAACCACGAAGGCGGGATTGCATCTCCGGGAATCGTTCATTGGCCTGCCGGTCTGACTGCTAAGCCTGGGTCCATCCATCATCGCCCCGCGCATCTCATCGACCTGTTGCCGACAGCCGCCGCCGTGGCGAAAGCTGACTACGAGGGAAGCCTTGCTCTGCGCGGCACCAACCTGATCAAGCGGATCAACGGCGACAACACGAGCCGAATGCTGTTCTTCGAGCATCAAGGCAATCGAGCGGTCCGAGCAGATCGCTGGAAGTTGGTTGCTTTGGACGACGAGCCTTGGGAGTTGTACGACTTCCACGTCGATCGAATCGAGTCCAACGATCTTTCCACAGCGCATCCTGAGATCGTCGCGAAGCTTTCCGCCGCTTGGGACCGATGGGCCAAGGAGAATCAAGTCACGCCGCTTCCGCGTGACCTGGGTGTGAAGTACCTGAAACCGGACTGATGCTGAGCGACGTACTGTCCTACGCTCTCAGCCAACGTTAAAAGACCGGCTGAATCGCGACAGTGAGAACCCAAGGCAGACCGGCCAAAGGGTCAACAGGATGCCTAGGTACGTACGCAGTTCTTGCCGGCGGCTTTGGCACGATAGAGTGCTTCATCGGCAGCCGTCACCAGCGTCAACAGGTCTGCAGGTAGATCGGGGTAACAGGCAACGCCAAGGCTGATCGTCGGTTTGAGTTCGATCCCATCCTTTTCGAATCCAGCCGTTTCCACCGAACGACGGATTTGTTCGGCGATCGCAACGGCGGGCTCACGATTGCTGCCGGGGACAAACGCACTGAATTCGTCGCCGCCAAATCGGCACGCCTCGCCTGATGAACCGAGGACTTCCGAAATCAAACGCCCTGTTTCACCGATCACGTGTGCACCGTAGATGTGGCCGTGGGTATCGTTGATCTGTTTGACACCGTCCATGTCCATCATCAAGACGGCAAGCGGCGTCGCTTCCAGCACCGCACTCTGCAACGCAAACTCAAGTGACTCGTCGAACTTTCGTTTCGATGGCAGGTCGGTCAGCGGGTCGGTACCCACCAAAGTGGCGACCTCGCTGTGGAAGTCGATATCGATCTCATCGGCCAACGAAAATCGAATCACGGTTTCGCCGACAAAAATCTTCTCGCCATCTTGAAGCACCCGGCGTCCGTCCACCCAGTTTCCGTTGACGCGAGTTCCGTTGGTTGAGTTCAGGTCTTCAAGAATGAACTGACCATCCGAGCCGGGCGTGATTGTGGCGTGTCGCGAGGACACCTTCAAATCATGCAGTGGAAACGTGCAAGCCGCGTTGCGACCGATGACAGTCCTGCCGGCGACAAACGCATGCTCGCCGATGTCGGCACGACTACGAATCACGTTTAAGAAAGCACGCTTGGATGAGCGATTCTCGGGCGCGACAAACTCTTCATCGACGCGAAGCGTTCCGGAGGCCAATGACGCCGGGGACGGACGTGTTTCGGATCGTTGTTCGTAGTGAAGGCTCATGACAACTCGAATGCTTGCAAGGAAATGGGCACAGCTCTGCGTTTGCACACCATCGACTTTTATCAAGAATCCGAGCGCCAAGTCACGACCGATTCCACCGCACATCGCTCACGCGATTCCCCGTATCAACGCGGAATTCGCAACATTCACCACGCGCCCACCCGATAGCGGAGCGAGTAACACGGTTACTTTCCCTCACTTGCCCAGCGGCGATACAGCTCGCTATTTTTCCGATAGTTCTCTCGCGTCGTCTTGTTTCGCGTCGATTGCATTTGATCTTCTGTTTCCAGAATGTAGACCTCCGGAGTTTCCGGACCTGGATCGCCGGTTTGCTTGATCCATTGGACCAACTGGCTGCGGTGCTGGGCGAGCACGTTGCGGTGGGCCGGGTCATTCGCCAAGTTCTTTGTCTGCCAGCGATCTTGACCATAGAGATAGAGTTCTTCCGCAGATCGAGTGGGCGCAAAGAGGAGTTGTTGTGCTAGCTCTCCGAGCTTTCCTTCGGAGTGGAGTTCCCGCAATCGCTTGATGATCAGTTTGTTGTCCTTGTATTCCGAAGGCATCAGGAACGGTCGCTCGGGATAGAAGTTCTTGATGTAGAGAAAGCGTTCGGTGCGGACCGAGCGAATGCGGTCTGCGGCTTCACCACATCGGTCGCGAGCTGCAAACACAACCTGTTTTGGTTGATAGTCATCGGCCAGAATATCGTCACCTTCCATGCTGGAAGGGATTTCGATGTTTGCGGCGGCCAACGACAGCGCTGCGACGTCAATGTGCTCGACCAGGTCCGTACGAGTTTCGCCCTGGCTGACTCCCGGCCCTCGGATCACCAAAGGAATGTGCGTTCCCTCATCGAACAGAAACTGTTTTCCGCGTGCATGACTGATGCCGTGATCGGTAAAGAAAATCACCAGCGTGTTCTCGAGCAGGCCTTCGCCATCGAGTCGCTCGATAACTTTTCCGACATGACGATCCGTGATTCTGACGTTATCGAGATACGTCGCCCAATCGCGAAGCAGCACGGGATCACGTGGATAGTAGGGTGGTAGTTCGACGGTGTTCGGATCGGTTGGTCCATCGAATTCTGCGACCATGCGTTCCTCCGTGGCCTTGTACTTCTCTGTCGAGGCGCCGCGAATCTTGCCACCGTGAAGCTGGACTTGCATGAAGAACGGCTGATCCGGCTTGCGGCCCGCCCAATCATGGCTGTCGTAGATCTCTGGGCTCCAGTCGAAGTTGTAGTCTGTCTTTCCAAGGCGATCGACAGCGCGCGGATTTCCACTCGCGTCGCGTCCGGGCAAACCACTGCCGATACACGTCCAGTAGCCCGCTTGTTGAAAATACTCAGGAACCGGCCGAACGCCGGGCGGCAACACAACGCGATGCTTGCCTCGACCGCTGCGATGATGATGGGCACCGATCGAATTCTGGTACATGCCGGTGATCATGGCCGAGCGAAAGGTCGAGCAGACTGGCGAAGTAGCGTAGGCTCGAGTGAATCGCAAACCTTCCTTGGCCATTCGATCGACATGCGGCGTTGCAACCGTCTCTTCTCCGTAGCAGGAGAAGTTCGCCGACATGTCATCCACCACAATCCAAAGGATGTTTGGTCGCGTCTGATCGGCAAACGCCAATTGCGAGACAGCGAGGGAGGCGAGTGCAAGCAGGAGGATTCGTGAGCGTCGACAAAGCTGCATGACAAGTAGGTTGGTAAGTGGGTAGTGGAGCGGTCTAAAAAGCCGGAACGACGGCGCTGTCGCTTTTTGGTCCGGACTACTTGGGCAGAACCCATTTGGGACGTGGGAAGTGACAGGTGTAGCCACCTGGATTGCGAACCAGATAGTCCTGATGCTCGGGCTCTGCCTCCCAGAAATCACTCGCCGGTTCGACTTGGGTCACAACTTTTCCGGGCCAGATGCCTGAGGCGTCAACGTCGGCGATGGTTTTGATCGCGACTTGTTGTTGTTCTTCGTTGGTGTAGTAGATGGCCGATCGATAGGACGTGCCTCGATCGTTGCCCTGGCGATTTTCCGTGCTCGGGTCATGCACTTGAAAAAAGAACTCGAGCACTGCTCGAAAGCTGGTCTTGTCGGGATCAAACACAACCTCAATCGCTTCGGCGTGTGAGCCATGATTGGGGTACGTTGCGTTGGGAACATCGCCGCCGGTATAGCCCACGCGAGTGTCCACGACTCCGGGCTGCTTGCGGAACAGGTCCTGCATTCCCCAAAAACAACCACCAGCCAAGATCGCTTTTTCTTCCATCTATCATTCTCCAATTCAATGAGTATTTTCGACTCTTGCGTGCTCGTTCCCGTTGGCAGAGAATTCTAAACCGCGACTCCCAATCGGGAAGGTCTACCTTATCACACGATGGTTTCCCATGACTCACGCTTTCGTCAACCAATCGATGGCTCGCCACTCTCCGGCTTGGCTGCTGGTGCCGCTGCTTGCCATCGCGATCAGCCCTTTTTGTGTCAACGCGGCAACTCCAGAACGTCCCAATATCGTGTTTGTCTTGGCAGACGACATGGGCTGGGGGCAACCGGGATTCCATGGCGGTAAAGCGGAACTGACGCCAAACATGGACGCTTTGGCTGCCGAGGGCATGCGACTGAACGACTACTACACACACAGCGTCTGTGCACCAACTCGGGCGGCGTTCTTGACGGGACGTTATGCGTTTCGAACTTGGAGCGATTGGCGTTCGGAAGATTTTGGAAAGCCGAGTTACCTGGCTAAACTTGGACTCGAGTTGGCACAGAACGATCGAGGCGAACCGACACGACGGATTCACGCGCTCGACACCGAAGAACGAACGATAGCCGAGGCGTTGCGTGATGCGGGATACTTCACTTCGTTAATCGGCAAGTGGCACCTGGGCGAGTGGCTTCCTGAGCACTTGCCGATGGGACAGGGATTTGAGCATCAGTACGGGCACTATGCCTGGGGGATCGACTACTACAACAAAACGATCGTCCACAATGCTCCGGCCCGATTCGCCGTCTATGACTGGCACCGCAATCAACAGCCGGTCCAAGAACCCGGATATGCAACTGACTTGATTGCTGCCGAAGCGGACCGAGTGATCGCAGCACGTAAGCAAGACGACAGACCGTTCTTTGTGTATGTCGCTTTCAATGCGGTGCATGGGCCACTGAATCCACCTCCGGGATTTTCAGGAGACGAGAATGATCCACTGGCCATTCGTGATGCGATGCTGAAGAGCTTGGACGATGCAGTGGGGCGGATCAAACGGTCAATCGATGACAACGGCTTCCGCGACAACACCCTCTTTGTGTTTTCCAATGACAACGGCCCTGTGTTGGAAGAGATGAGCAAGCCGTATCGTGGGACAAAGAATACGACCTTCGAAGGTGGTGTCCGCCAGCCAGCAATCCTCCGCTGGCCTGGCCACACAAAGCCCGGCACCGTGAAATCAGGACTGATGTTCATCAGCGACTTCTTTCCAACCTTCATCACGCTTGCAGGCGGTGAACACAAACAGTCGCGGCCGATTGACGGCATCGACATGAGCAAGATGCTGTTTGAGGGATCCGAAAGTCCTCGCCAGGAGATCATCTACGACGTTTCTGGCAGTGTGCGACTGCCAACCATTCGTCGCGGCGAATTCAAATTGATGGGCGATGTGCTTTACAACATCGCCAACGATCCCGGCGAACAAACCGACATTGCCAAGCAGCATCCCGATGTTGTCCAAGACTTGCGCGTGCGGCTGGCAGCGGCCGCTGCCGAACGCCCAGCGTTGGGAGACAAGCCTCTGCTGATGGACCCACCCCTGCCCTACGTCTACGGCCAAGCGGAGCAGAAGAACATTCCAGCATGGCTCAAGCAGGCGGTCGACGAGGTTCGTGCCTCCCAGCCGACCGAATGGGCACCGGGCGAAACCCCCTGGCCAAAGGCCCCCGTCGGAGCAGCCGCCAGCAAGATGGACGGATTAAAAGACGAGATCGCGAAGTAGGTCTCGCAGGAAGATTCTCCGGCTAACTCAGAAACCGCCGTAGCAGGCCTCGCAACAGCGAATCGCTTTCGAGGCTGACGGGTAGCCCGGCGAGCCAGTTTTCCAAGTCGCTGGCCAGATCCTCTGCCGTCGCGTAACGAATCTCCAGATTTTTCTCCAGCGCCCGTCGGCAAATCGCCTCCAGCCGGCGCGGCACCTTGATGCGATCGGATGGCTCCCATCGAATCGCGCCCTCGCGGATCTGCTGGAACACCTGGGGATCCGTCGACTCGTAGGGCGGTTTCCCCGTCAGGACACTGCATAGCGTGGCTCCTAGACTGAACACGTCGGATTGTCGTGTCATTGCGGCCAATGGCAGGAACGCTCTTTCAGGGCTGGCGAATTCTGGCTTGCCACTCAGTTGGGCCAATGAGTTTGGCGCCCGCGACGAAGGCTCAGGCTCATCGTCGCTGTGAAAGGACGCTTGTCCCCAGAGTTGCAGTAGCGTTTCGCCACGCGTCCCCAGCAAAATGTTGTCGGGATGAATGTTGTGGTGAATGACATCCTGGGAGTGTGCGTAATCGGCCGTTCTGCAGACATCGACAAAGCAACGCAAGAGGCGTCGCAGCGACCTGTCGGCGTTGCCGCTTTCGGCGGGACTGTGCAGCCGTTCGATGGCACCGCTCAAGGGCACACCGATCACCAAACGCGTGACATAGTACGGTCGACCATCTTGATGCCGGCCGACGCTGTAGATCGGCAGCACGCCTGGGTGCTCGAGCATCCCCGCGATCTTTGCTTCACGCAAAAAACGCACATGGTTCGTTGTGCTGTAGGCATGCTGTGGCAACAGTTCGTGCAGCGCAACATCGCGCGGCAGCTCACGATCTTTGGCAACGTAGACCGAGGCCAAATCGGTTTCGTACAGTTTTCGATCCACCGGGAAGCGACTGATCCCTTGGCTTCGCTTGCTTTCCTCGGCCTGCTTGACCGAGCTGCTTGCTTCCTTGGCCCTCTCACCAGCGGCAATGGCAAGTTGCTCGGTCGTTTCGATCGAAGCTCTTTCCCCAGGGGAAATGCTCTCGGTATCCTCCAGGAACAAGCGTCCTAGGGACTTCAGTTCTCGATCTAAGTCACGCTCGGTCTTGTTGCAGATCCGGCAGGCGGACTTCCCGGCACTCACGCCATCGGTGAGTTGATTCAGCAAGCAGCCGACGGCGTCCAGCGTTCCGCACCGATGTTCGCTCTTCATCGATGCAGCCTAAAACCAACGCACGGGGAAAACCAGCCAAAATCTCGGTCGCCC
>JBGCGI010000295.1:0-9528 GCA_045110715.1 Rubripirellula sp. | reverse complement strand
TGGTGATCGGAATGCTGGTGATTCCGCCTGCAACCGCGTTCTTCATCAATCGCCGCTTGCAACCGATGCTCGTGGTATCCATCGCCGCAGCGATTTCCGCGTCCGTCTTGGGGCACCTTGCCGCAATCACTCTGCCAGGCCCGATTACCACGATGACCGGACTGCCTTACGTCGACAGCGTCAAAACTTCCGGCGCGATCGTGATCGTGGCCGGATTGCAGTTGGTGGCAGCTCTCTTGTTTGGTCCCGAACGTGGGATTCTAGTCGATCGCTACCGCGCAATCACAACACCAGCCGAGTAGACCGGGGCAATTCGCTGCCATGTGACGATGTGAATTCACACACTGGCTTGCAAGGTTTTCGCGAACGAGCTGACCGTACGGGCTGAAAATCTGATCGGCGTCAGCCGGTTTCCCCAGAAACCAAGGGTTTTCCCCAGTGGCGATAAGATGGCCTTCCTCCGTAATACTGTAATTTGTTGGGTCACCCCTGATCGCAATCAGGTGCATTCTTAAGGGTTTTCTAGTTGCTAAGCAGCCGAGCGAGGCAGCTCCATGGCAGCGAAAACAGAACGCTTGACGGAGAAACCCATTTTCAGCAGCGCCAACGAATGGTCATTGGACGAAGCCAGATGAGTAACCAAGTTCTTTTTGTAGACGACGATCCGTCACTCTTGAACACGATGAAACGAAACCTCGGTTTCGAGTACACCGTTCATATCGCTGAGGGTGCCAAATCGGCTCTGGAGGTTTGTGAAAAGGAAGGCGACTTCTCGGTAGTCCTGGTCGACATGCAAATGCCGAGAATCAACGGCATCGAAACCATCGGATTGCTTCGGACACGCATGCCTCAGGCGGTATTCTGCATGCTGACTGGCAATCAAGACGTCGCAACTGCGATCCAAGCGGTCAACGACGGACGCGTCTTTCGGTATCTCCTCAAGCCTTGCGAGAACAGCGAACTGGAAGCCGCGATCGACGCGGCGCAGAAGCAGCACAATCTGATCACCGCAGAAAAGCAACTGCTTAGCGGAACGTTTGCTGGCTCGATCAGGTTGATCACGGACCTGATCGAAAGCCAGGAACAGCAAACGGTTGACACAGGAAGGATGGCGGAAGCGCTAACGGATCTCGCGAAGCGAATGTCCGTCAAAATCGGTTGGGAAGAAACGGTAGCAGCCCGAGTCTTCATGCTGGGAATCGCGATGCTTGATCGAGAGTCGGCGCATCGATTCTTGACGCTCGAGCCCAGTTCTGTTGAGCACAAAGCGATCTTTGCAAAAATCTGCAATCACTCAGCTGCCCTGTTGTCGCGTCTGCCTCGGCTGGGATGGATCGTAGCGGTGCTCAAGGCGGTACCGAAAGCAGAGAGCTTCGACTCTGGAGCTGATCGAACCGAAATCGCCGCGGTTTTGTTGCGTGTGGTCTTCTATTGGAACTTTCTGACCAACAAAGGACTTTCCGTTGAGGTTGCCAGTTCCATCATTTTGAATGTGATTCCAGATTTGAGCGACAAGTTCGTGGCACAAATGGAGTGCTTGCACGACAACCACGATGCTCAGATTTTGACGAACGTCTTGGTCTCACGACTGGAGGCGGGGATGATTCCCGGTTCGGACATCAGCATGCCAGGCGTTGGTATCGTGGTCGCAAAAGGCCGCCCACTGACCACAGCGATGGTCGAAAATTTGCAGCGAGATGAGACGATGCTTACTCACAAGGTCCCCGTGATTGGCAATTCAATTCCGTCTTAGCTTCCCACACCACGGCATCCACACCGACGCAGACAACCCAGTCCCAGCATCGAGATTCGTTTAGAATGGAATCGAAGGCCTGAGTTCTCGCTGGAGTAGCGTTGTCCGTGAATCTCTACACGCCACCAGCTGAACCGGAGAACGGGCCATCGGCCAGGCGGATTCGGCGACCCTGGTGGGATTCAAGAGCGCTGCGAATCGCACAGCGCGCATTCGGTTCGTTTCTCGCTGTTTCGATGTTCTTTCCGCATGGTCGAGGAGGTGGACCGGTTTGGCAGCCGATTTTGTTTTGCTCGATGCTCGTCGTCGCTTGGTTCGTCTATGGCTGGCTGTTCCCTCGGCGCAAGTAGTCGCAGGCGTTGGTATTGACGGTCGTACTGTTTTGATGGAGTCGAATTGATTCCCGTGATTGGCTTGGCATTTTCGCTTGGTTGTGGTCGATGGGCTGGCAATTATCGTGTTTCTGGGAACAATTACGTGTGACATCACGTCTATATTTCGGCCAAAAGGGGCAGGTAGTGAAAACGTTGCAATCACGAAATGATCCATCGTATGCGAACTAGAAGGCAAAAGCGTCGCACGGCTAACCGACTAGGGCTCCAGAGTCTGGAGCCGCGTCGGCTGCTTGCTGGTGACTTGGCGGATGATCCGAATCCGGTCTTCGAGACACTTGGGGAACAGACTGTATTGGTGGGGTCCCCGTTGCACTTGCCAATTGATGCCTCGGATTTGCAGGGTGGCGAACTGACAGTGACGGTGGAAGTTGCCGACGACAGTTTGCTGGAGGCCAGCGTGATCGAGGGCAATCGGTCGCTGCGAATCTCGGTCGCAAATTTTGGCGACATGGTTTTTGAACTGTTTGAGCAGCGTGCTCCCGATGCCGCTGGGCGAGTGATTGAGCTGGCCGAGAACGATTTCTATGACGGGATCATTTTCCATCGAGTCATTGATGAATTCATCATTCAAGCAGGTGACCCAGCGGGTACCGGAGTGACGGGGTCCTCTCTGCCGAATTTTGATGACGACTTTCATCGTGACCTCCAGCACAATCGCAGCGGCGTGCTTTCGTTCGCGAAGTCATCGGACGACACCAATAACTCTCAGTTTTTTGTCACAGAAACGCCCACACGTCACCTCGACTTCAATCACAGCGTCTTTGGGCAGTTGGTCGAAGGCGAAGCCGTTCGCGATGCGATCAGCGATGTTTCGACAGGGCTGAACGATCGTCCGGTTTCACAGGTGGTGATCACAAACGCTGAAGTGTTTGAGGACATCGAGAACTCCCTGGTGATGTTGAAGGGAAAAGAGGGGGCGAGCGGAATGACGTCGGTGACACTGACCGTCACGGACCAAGACGGAAACACGTATGCGGAAACGATCGACGTCACCGTCGAGGCTGATACCGAGAACAGTCAGCCATTCTTCGATCCGATCGATCTAAGTCCGTTTCCTGCTGGGACCCCGGCGGTTGTTCAGCTGGCTTTCACGGACATCGAAGGGGACCCAGTTGAATTCGCCACCGGAGTGAGTGGAAATAATGGCACAGCGTCGGTCGATGCCAGCGGCCTGTTGACGGTGACGCCGGCCGATGGTTTTGTGGGTACTCTGCAGGTCGCTGTTGGTGTGCGGCCGGGGCCGAGTGTTTTCGGCAACGGGATCAATGACGCCGACTTGCAGTTGCTTGACTTTGAGTTCGTCGGGCAATCGTTAGACCTGGAAGCGGGGAGTGATTCGGGGACAAGTAACTCTGACAACATCACCAATCAAGCCGAACTGACGTTCTTGGTCAGCGGAACGAGGTCGGGATCCGTCGTGGACTTAGTGCATGACGGTGTGGTGGTGGGTACTGCCAACGCAACCGGCGTTACCACGCAGATCACGACGCTGAACGTGTCTGCTTTGGGTGATGGTGAATACGATCTGATCGCGCGTGAAACGATTGACGGTGTGGCCACGCAAATCGGACAATTGACGGTGGTGTACGACGCCACGTCACCTGAACCGACTCGACATCCGATGAATGGCCACGTGGTATTTGGTGAGACGTACCGAGTCGATTTGAATGCAGAGGAAGAGGGCGCGGGCCTGACGTACTCGCTGTCCAGCGCGCCAGACTTCGTATCGATTGGCGCCGACACTGGCGAGATCGTGTGGACGCCCATCGAGTTGCAAGTCGGCTCACACACATTCACGCTGGTGTTGACGGATCCAGCCGGCAACACGACCGAAGAAACCTTCCAAGTCGAGGTTTCGCCCGGGCCGGTTGCCGGCATTCGACTGCAACTGACGGACCTGGAGGGGAACGAGATCAGTTCGGTGGTGGAAGGGCAAGCGTTTCAGATGAAGGTGTTCGCGATCGATCATCGCAACCAGATTACCCGAGATGGTGTCTTCGCTGCCTACGCCGATATCCTGTTCGAGGACTCGCTTGTCCGGGCGGATTCGATTGAATTCGATCAAGACTTCTCCGTGGTCGACTTGGGGGTGATCGAGCCCGGGAAGATCGATGAGTTGGGCGCTGTCACCAATCTGCTGGAACGCCATCAGCAGGAAGAAGTCTTGATCGCAACGGTTCAGATGACGGCCGTGTCGCCAGGCACCGCGCTGCTGGAAAGTGCCCCGGCAGCGGAGAGTGTTTTGGTGTTTGGCTACGATGATGTCGTCACTCCAAACCAAATCTCGTACGGGCGTGCGACCATCGAGATCGCGTCGATTTATCATCGCCCAGCTAGCGAATACGATGTCAATGGTGATGGAGACGTGACGGCGGTTGACGCTCTCGTTGTGCTCAATGCGATCAGCCGTGCGGGAGGCACGATTGCGATCGGCTCCGACGCGGCAGGCGGTTTGAATTCAGAGTTTGCCTACAACGTTACCAACGACTTGCGGATTAGTAGTCTGGATGCGCTCGCGGTGATCAACCAGTTGGCTAGACTTGACCCCGTCGTGTTAAGCAGCGACGCTGAAGAAGAAGAGGCGCTGCTGTGGGTGCCAATCGAAGAGTCGGAATTCGGTCGCTTGTTCTAAGTGCCTTGGTCGCGTGCGAGCGAGAAGGTGGAAGCAGATCGCTACTTGAGCGACATCAAGTGTTCGACCAAGTCCAGTAGCTGTCGTTTGGACATGGTTCGTTCGAGGCCCGTTGGCATGAACGACGACTTGATCGGACGTCGCACTTCTATCTCGTCATGCTTCAAAACGTGCTTCACACCGTTCGCGGTTTGGATGCTGACTTGCTGATCGGTTTCTTCGGTCACAAAGCCGCTGACGATTTTTCCCGCTGAAGTCACGAACATCACGCCACGGTACTTCTCGTCAATCACCGCATCGGGAGTCAGGATCGATTCCAGCACCTGCTGCTTCTTCAAACGCGAGCCGACTTTCGATAGGTCTGGTCCATAGTGTGTTCCGTTGCCGTCGACCTGGTGGCACTGAATGCAGGTTGTTTTGAACACGGCGGCTCCCGCTTGCGCATTGCCCTGCTGCAAAACCAATTGTTCGATCGATGGCAGTGGTTCTGGCTTGATCTCGGCAGTCGGCGTTCGAACGCCGGCGACACCGTGGACTCGCAGATCGCTCAGTGACCAACGATGGTGGGGATCACTGCCAGTTTGTACGATTCGAAAGTATCGTCCGACGGTAGGCTCCATGGACACATGATTGATCGCGCCCTCTCCCTTGCCTGTGGCAATCGCCTCACTCCAAGTCTGCCCATCCTGGGACGCCAGTAGTTCGTACTGTCGCGGGTAGCGATCCGGAGTGGACGAGGTCAGCACCATCGAAGTGACCGTGTGGAGTTCCCCCAGGTCAACTTGAAACCAGCGTCCGGGTTGATTGGGATTATCGCACGAATCGTTCTTGCCGTTGATCGCCCTCCCGGCTGCTTCGGTGCCGCCGCTACTGTCGACCATCCAAGAGGCCCGGTCGGTCAACTCGGGCAGATCGTAGGATGCGAGCTGCTCCATCGTCCAAGCGCGGTACCGATTTTTGCTGCTGGCTCGAACCGCGGCGATGTCAGCCGGACGCACGACGGAAGCCAGATTTCCCCATTCCTGGCGGATATAACTAACGACAGCCGCAATCCAACGGTCGTCTTTCTTGTCCGATGGTGCCATTACCTCGCGATAGGTTTTTCCGTCAATCGGTCCGCTCAGCCCGTGCAACAGGATTCGTCCCAGAACTTCCTTTTGTCGCAACACGCGAGGCGAACCAGCCAAGGCAGGCGCTTTCGCAGGTTGCCCAGGAAGTCGTGTGCCGCGACCGTCTTCTCCGTGACAATTGATGCATAGTTGAGCGTAGATCTGATAGCCTTCTTCGATCAACGCGATTGCCTCGTCGTCTAGATCGCGGGGAGGTGCGGTTTCTTGGGTCCAGTTAGCAATACCTTGGCTCCATCGGCGCTGGGTATTCACACGGAGTTTCGAATCTTTGATCGTGCGAAACGCGGATCCGTTGAGCATGCGTTTGATCAGCGGTGTCTCATGCTGAAACAGCGCCGTCATGGCGGACAGAAACACGACTTCGTTGGTCAGGTGATTCTCGATCACGCGGTCGATCAGCGCGACTGCTCGTTCGCTCAGGTTCCAGCCCAATGACAAGATCAGCTGCCGAGCAACATTGGGGTCGGATTCGTCAACGAGTGCTTCGATCCCGCGCCAAACGTCTGCGTTGTCCTTCGCGAGCAACGGCTCGCTGATCCGCACCGCCGCCTCGCGGACTCGCCAGTCGGGATCCTTGAACGCGGGCACGAGCGTCTCGGCGCCGCAGGCTTGCATTCCATCCAGCGTCCACAGCGCATGCACACGCGCGAGTGGCGAGTCATCGGAGGTTGTCAGATCGGCCAACGATTTCCGGACTGTATCGCGATCTTCACGCAATAGGATCAGGCGTTGGGCGGTGTCGCGGATCCATCCGTTGCCACTGGCGAGCTGTTGAACGAGGTCAGCCGTCGCCATCTCCAGCATCCGTGGTACAGGTTGGGGATCGTGGTCCTGGTGAACGACTCGGTAGACCCGGCCATGGTGGATATTGAAATTCAAGCCAGTGTTTCGCAGCATGACCTGCATCTTGTCGTTGACCCAGGGCGCGTCCTGGATCATGCCACGGTACATGTCGACAACATAGAGGCAACCATCGGGGCCCGTATGCGTGCTGACGGGGCGGAAGTTGATATCGCTGGAAACGATGAATTCGGCTTTGGATTTTTCGTAGGCGTTCCTCACATTGATTTTGCCCACTTCACGCGTCAGCTTGCCGCGGCGTACCAAGTGACCAGTCGGATCGCAGATGAAGTAGTCGCCTCGCATCTCCGACGGCAGACTGTGACCGCGGAAAACGCTGCCGCCCGTCGCGGAAGTGAAAGACTGATAAGCATGGTTCTCGCCACGATCGCCGACGGTGCAGGTGGAATGCATCGTCAAGAATTCCGGCGAATAGTCTGCGCCCAGAGTCGGTTTTCTCCAGCGGCCCTTCGCGCGGGAAGCGATCTGGTTCCAGTAGACCGGATGCTGTTGGAAGCTCTTCAACGGTTCGCTGTTGGCGTTGAAGAACAATCGCCCCGTGTCATCTTGATCCAAACCCCACTGATTCCAGTCAAACTCAATCGCCTCTCTTTGCAGCTGCTTGCCATCGAACCGAAACCGTTCTCTTCCGCGACTGAGGTAGATCCAGTTGTCGATGGACCAAAGCAGGCCACTATCCTGGTGTTCCACACTGCGTGAAGCATCGATCTTTCGCGAGCCCTCGTAGATCAGCCGTTTCTCGTCCGCCATTCCATCGCCATTGGTGTCGCGATAGGCATGGACGTTGGTCGTGTCGGTTTCAACAATCGCGATGCGGTCATCCAGAGGCAGCAACATCCGAGGAAGGTTCAGCTTGTCAACGAAGACCGTGTGGCGATCCAAAATGCCGTCTCCATTGGTATCTTCGTGCCGAGACACGCGTCCGTTGCGGAGTGATTTTGTGCCGGTGCCGTATTCGTCTTGCATGTAGCTGCGCATTTCGGCGACGTACAACGCTCCGTTGCCATCCCAAACCGCCAGCACCGGTTCGCGAATGTGAGGCTCGGACAACACAACCTGGGCTTGGTAACCTGCCGGAAGTTCCATCGAAGCGATCGATTCGACAGGAGTCAGCAGCGAATAGGGGTTCCGCGTCTTCTTGAAAGCGGCACGTTGCGCCGGAGCGGAAATCGCCTGAGGTGCAAGCGATTGCGTTTGACCCGCTGCGGTCCAGTGCATGTCCTCAGGGTGCGCGATCGAGACCTGTTGTGGCGACGGGAAAGCGTCTGGAATATCAATCGTCACTTCCCTTCCCGCCGCCCATTGGCAACTGCGTGCGAGTATGGTTTGGAATCCGATACAGTGCAGGGATTCTCGTTGCCGCTCACCTCCGCCTCCGACCCAGTAGTGCCCCATCGTGTTGGTGACGACGCGGCCGCGACCGAACGTGGTCGTGTAGACGATCGGTTCGTGCTGATCGGTGCCACGCTGCTCAAGGGCGGACCAAGCTGTCGCCAGTATCTCCAGGCCTTCGGCCGGGCCACGCATTGCGTGATACAGTTCATCGGTACCGTGCAGCCATTTTTGGGGCAGCCCGCGCATGATCGGATGGTCGGGGGCTCGCGTCGTCATCAGGAAAGGGTGTTTCGAACCGTGTGACGAGTTGGGGCCTTCTCCGGAAGGCTGTCGAATCCATTCTCCGCTGGCATCATCGATCGTGACGCGAATTCCCTGATCGCTCTTCCGCCAACCGAGACCGATCATACGATTGAACTCATCCCAATTGGCGAAGCAGTTGTTGGCTGCGTGCAGCACGATCATGCCGCCGCCAGCCTGCAAGAACTGAATAAGGTCAGCGCGGACAGGTAGTTGCCAATCTGGCCCGTTGTAGTTGTTCAGCACAACGTCGTAGTCGCTGAAGGATGGACGCCAAGCCTCCCAGTCGGCCTCCAGTGATTTCTCATGCTTCCGTTCCTCGACTCGCCAGGCCGACACATTCGCCTCGTAGGCTGCCTGCTCCTCGGGCGACGGATCACGCGGACGCTTTGGGTGAGGCTGCGGGTATTTCAGCGGCGCGGTGGAGACGTCGACGGTGAAGCAACCGGTTTGCAACAGCGTTTGCTTCAGGGAGTGAGAGGTCCCCTCCCAGGCGTGATTGTTGCGACCATCAACAATCAGCACGCGGATTGGTTCGTTGGCGCGGGCAGAAAACGACACGAGAGTGAGGGTAACGATTAGGAGGCGGCGAATCATCGGTCGTCATATTGAGGATTGGGCAGGCGAACGGACCACTATAGAGAGCGGGTCAGCGACGTTCACCCTCCAATTGATGCACTGCGACAGTGTAGAACAATTGTCCCAATTGTTTTCCCGCGCACGGCTCGCTTCGCGAGCCTGAAACAACCCCCGTAGAACAATTATCCCAATTCTTTTCCCGCCCACGGCTCGCTTTGCGAGCCTGAAACACCCCCCGTAGAACAATAGTCCCAATTGTTTTCCCGCGGACGGCTCGCTTCGCGAGCCTGAAACAACCCCCGTAGAACAATTGTCCCAATTCTTTTCTCGCGCACGGCTCGCTTTGCGAGCCTGAAACCACCCCCGTAGAACAATTGTCCCAATTGTTTCCTCGCGCACGGCTCGCTTCGCGAGCCTGAAGCAACCCCCGTAGAACAATTATCACAATTCTTTTCCCGCGCACGGCTCGCTTTGCGAGCCTGAAACACCCCCGTAGAACAAATGTGCCAAGTGGTTTCTAGGGCAAGGCGCGAGTTTCGGGCC
>JBGCGI010000294.1:0-16094 GCA_045110715.1 Rubripirellula sp. | reverse complement strand
TACAATTTGTGGGCCAAGCGGACTTTCGAATGGGTGTTTGACCATCGCGAAGACGACGTCTACTGGTGCACCGCAGATTGCGGTTGGATCACCGGACACAGCTACATCGTCTACGGCCCACTGTCGGCTGGAGCAACTTGCTTGATGTACGAAGGCGCTCCCAATCATCCTGCCGAAGATCGGTTCTGGGACTTGGTCGAGAAGTACAAAGTCACAATCCTTTACACCGCACCCACAGCCATTCGCGCCTTCATCAAATGGGGCGACGAGCACGTTGAAAAGCACGACCTGTCCAGCTTACGTTTGCTCGGCAGTGTCGGTGAAGGCATCAACCCCGAAGCCTGGATGTGGTACCACGAAAAAATCGGCAACAGCAAATGTCCGATCGTTGATACTTGGTGGCAGACCGAGACGGGCGGCATCATGATGAGCCCACTGCCGGGAATCACCGCTACCAAGCCGGGATCATGCACACGTCCGCTACCTGGTGTGGCACCCAAAATCGTCGACGAAGCGGGCAACGACGTCGACCCCAACCACGGTGGCATGCTTTGCATCGCCGAACCATGGCCCGGAATGCTGCGTGGAATCTGGGGCGACGAGAAGCGTTACGTCGAGCAGTATTGGTCGACCGTCCCTGGCATGTACTTGACCGGCGATAACGCGCGGCAGGACGAAGACGAATACTACTGGATCATGGGGCGCATCGATGACGTGATCAACGTCTCGGGCCATCGCCTAAGCACCATCGAAGTCGAAAGCGCTCTGGTCAGTCATGCCGCCGTTTGTGAGGCCGCAGTGGTTGGCCGGCCTCATGACTTGAAAGGGCAAGCCATTGCCGCCTTCGTCACCATTCGCGATCGCGAGCCAGACGATGAGTTGCGACAAGAGTTGCGACAACATGTCCGAAAGCAAATCGGTGCGCTCGCACAACCAGATGATGTTCGATTCACCTCGACACTTCCGAAGACTCGTAGCGGCAAGATCATGCGACGACTCCTCCGTGACATCGCTTCAGGGCGTGAGGTTGCCGGCGACACGTCAACGCTGGAAGACTTCGCGGCACTCGCGCAGTTGAGCGACGAAGAAAGCTAGCTCGACGAACGCCTTGCCCACAAACCGAATTTCCATTTGGAATTCCGCTCATTCAAAACGCGCAGACCAGCTTCTGCGTTAGAATGCTGCTTGTGGGAATCATTGTCTTGAAGTCGTGTTCGTTTTTCTTTACGCCCACTCCGGCGTGCCGAACACCTGGGAACTTCAAGCAAATACTCAAGCTGCGTGGGAGCAGAGTGATGGCAGGCAAGAATGTTCTGGGTGCGGAATTGCAAACGTGCAGTACGGACCCAATGACCGGATTTTATCGTGATGGTTGCTGTCAAACGGGGGCGGATGACCTGGGATTGCATACCGTTTGCGTGCAGGTCAGCGCAGAGTTCTTAGACTACAGCAAGTCCGTGGGGAACGATCTGACAACAGCGAATCCGATGTATCGCTTTCCGGGACTTGTGCCGGGAGACCGCTGGTGCCTGTGCGCGGCTCGCTGGAAGGAAGCCTACGACGCAGGTGTGGCACCACCGGTCGTACTCGAAGCCACACACATGTCGACACTCGAGTTTGCGTCGATCGAAGAACTTCAAGAGCACGCTGTCAGTGAGTGAACGCCCGTTTGGACGCTTCAACTTCATTCCTGCCCCGACACACGAAAGCACCTCATGAGCGACCAAGAAGCAGCGTTGCAGCGATACGCAGAACTCAAACAACAGATCAGCAATCTCGAGAAAGAACTCGATGAACTGAAGGAACAGGTCTTTCAATCGGTCGATGGCGCAGGAGGCCAGTTCGACCACCAAGGCTTTGTGCTCAAGACACAGAAGCGGCCCAAGTACAAGTTCTCGGACGACTACGAAGCCAAGAACAAACAACTCAAAGAGCTCAAGAAAGCCGAAATCGAGTCGGGCGCCGCAACCATCGACGGCTACTCCGAATTCGTCACCGTCAAATTCAAAGACTAGCGACGGTCTTCTGACGGCATTCTGTTTTCTCGGACGACTCGCTCTGCGAGCAGGAAAAAACTCGGACAATTGCTCGACTCTGAGCTTGCCTTTACCTACGGACGTCGGTAAGTTACCGACACTCGTAGGTGAAGTATGGCGAAGAAACAAAAAGTGCTGAGGACCCCGCAGCCGCTTTCGGACTCTCAATGGGAGCTGATGCAGTCGGTTTGGGAATTGGGGGAGGCCGGTGTTACTGAGATCTGGAAACATCTTGGCGAGCACTTGGCTCGCAACACGGTGCTCACACAACTGGATCGTTTGACGAAGAAGGGTTGGCTGACCCGTCGTGAAGTTGGCAATCGGCATCTCTACAGTGCGGCCGTGACGCGAGAAAAGACTCGACGGCAACACCTTCGCCGCTGGGTTGCGTCTGCGTTTGAAGGCGCAGCAGATGAGCTGGTATTGACGTTGCTCGAGAGCGAAAAGCTGACCGCCGATCAGTGTGAGTCGATTCAGCAAATGATCGACCAAGCCAAGCAGCGCGAATCAGAGCAGGGGAAATGATGTCGATCGATACGATCCTGAATTCACTGCTTACCCTACTGATCGCTGTCACGGTCTTGTCGTGCGTCGCTCTGTGGGTTGGCCGCTACCTCAACGATCAACACCCCAGCATGACGGATGCGTTGTATCGGACGACCGTGCTGGCAGTCTTCTTGATTCCTTTCGTTCACTTGGGGCTGGCCCAGAGTGGAACGGGTTGGGTAAGTGTTGAAAGAGCTCCCGAAATCGTTGAACCGACCAAAGCAAACGCGACGATCGAGTTCGCCATGCCTGATCAACTGATCGCGGACTCTCTACCCGCCTCGACGGAACCCGACGTGGTGCACCATCGGCCCAGCGACATCGCCACCCATCATGTCGCCGTTCCAACTCAGCCATGGGAGTCATTGAAATTTGATTGGCAGACTTGCGGGGCGCTAGCGCTCTGTGTCCTCCTGATGGGAACGGCGACCTCGCTGCTGCGACAGCTCGCCGGCGCCGCGGTGGTGCGTTTGTTGCTCTGGAAAAGCCGGCCGCTCTCGGCAACCCAAATCACTGAACTTCAGTCACAGCTGGGGCTCCAACTCGGTCCGCGTGATCTGCGGCGAGTCCGAATCAGCACGTCTGTTCACGGTCCGGTTGTGATGGGAACGCTGTTTCCCCGCGTCGTCCTACCCTCGGGCATGCTCGCTGCGGAGTCGCCCGCGACAATGCGAGCCGTACTGTCGCACGAGTTCGCGCACTTGCAGCGTCGTGACCCAATCGTGCACGCGATTGCCCGCGTTGTCCGATCCATCTACTGGTGGCATCCCGTGGTCCGCATGCTGCACACTCAGCTTCGTCAAACGACGGAAACTGCTTGTGATCGAATCGCTGTCGCGCAGTCGTCGGCAACCGAGTATGCCGAATCTCTTCTGAACCTCTCACAGCGATATCGCGGCGCCAGTGGCCTGCACCTTTCGCTTTCGATGGTATCCACACCGAAGAACGACTTGGAAAGAAATCAGCTTGCCCAGCGAATCGGCTTGGTACTTTCAACAACGACAAAGCGATCTCCCACACTCAATCGGCGGCAATGGTTCTTCATGGTGACGGCTGCCGCCAGTCTGTTGTTGACCGCTTCGATGCCGATCTACCAAAACTTGATCGCAGAAGAGAACCAAGAAGTCGCTACATCGCCAAACCAGCCTTTGGCCTGGACGATTTCAGGTGTTGTTCGTGATCCATCCGATCAACCAACCGAAGCCACCATCTACCTTCGCTGCGACAAGAATCAAAAAACGACGCGTACGAAGTCTGATCGCTCAGGAAGGTTCCGTTTCGAGGGGCTTCAAGATCAGAACTATCAAGTTTGGGCGACCACTTCAACCGGCCGCACGGGGTCCCGCTACCGGATTGATGACGCGCTGCTCGATGACTCGGGAATGCAAACGGAGCCCATCAATCTAAAACTGAAAGCCGGAAAACCGCTTCGTGTGCGCGTCGTTGACCAAGCCGGAAAGCCAATCGCCGGCGCCGAAGTGAAGTCGGGCTGGATGTCGTGGCGCCCTGCTGGTTTAGACGGGCACGCGTTGACCGCTCCTATGACGAGCGAGGCGTGGACCATCAAAGTGCGAGCCCCCGGCCACGCGGAAGTAAGGTTCGAGTCGCCTCAGGTTTCTGGAGAAATGGAGCGTGAGGTCACGCTGCCCGCTGGCACTCAAGTCAGCGGGACTGTTCGCGACGAACAAGAAAACACCGTCAAGAACGCTGAGGTTTGGGTGTCGCTGGGGAACACCCGTTTTTTGCAAGCCAAAACGGACGAGGCGGGGCGATTTGAGATCCGCGGTGTCCCACGCCAAGCGTCGCTGAATCTCTCCAGCCGAAGCAAGGGATTCCGCTCATTCACCACACAAATCAACACCTTGGCGGGCTCACCCGAAAAACAAATCGTCTTGAAGCCGAGAGCCAAGGACGGTGTTCTCACCGGCATTGTTCTTTCGCATCTTGAACAGCCGTTAGCGAATGTCGCCGTCAAGCTGACCTCTCGCGCCGAGTATTTCACTTCTGTGACGCTAACAACGGACTCCACCGGCAAGTTCATTGCCAACGATTTGTACGTCGACGAAGAGGGTTACGATTCGGTCATCGAAGCAGATGGGCATGCGCTCGAGAGCTCACTCAAATTGTTAGCACGTGCCCCCGAAGATGCGTTGAAGGCGGAGCCCTATCGCATTCAGTTGACCAAGGGCAGGCGTTATGAAGCGTTGGTGGTCGATGACGCGGGCAAACCACTCAAAGGCGTATCGCTCCGTGCGAACTACCACGCCATGCCGTTAGCAAAGTCGGACTCGGACGGTCGAATCGTTGTCGAATACCTTGCCGAAGAATGCAGCCTGTCTCTGTACGGTGGTGGATTCTCCGCCGGAAATGACTTCCAACCTGACTTTGACACAGTTCCTCATCGCCACGAGTCAAAATCGTTTGGTGCGATTCGCGGGATCGTTGTGGACGAAAACGAGGAGCCAATCGAACGGTTTCGAGTTCGAGGCTGGTTCACGCCAGACTACAAGCCCACCGACTCGAACGCCGGCATCTCGTCTCGAATGAGTGGAGGAATGGATTTCTTGACCACCGATGGTTGTTTTGAGTTGAAAGACTTGGCCAACGGCGCCGCGTTTCAATTGATTGTGATTGCAGACGGCTATCGGACCGAGATTTTGCGTCGTGCCGAAGTCCGACCGAAGCATATCGACGAAGCAATCACTTTCAAAATGCAACAGCTTCGAGAACAAGATGTGACCACGATTGCCGGTACGTTGCTTGATAGCGATGGGAAGCCCGCTTCTTCCGTACCGGTCCGATTGGTGATCGGTCGTCCCAACGAATCGCCCGTATTGAAATGGGACGACGTGTTTGCAGACAAGCCGGACCGAGCTTGCAAGATTGCCCAAAATCTCGCCGCAAAAACGGATCAGTTCGGACGGTTTCGTTTTGATCAGGTCCAGACGGGCGGCTCAATCACACTGTTGCATCGATGGGGCAACCTGCCCGCAACGGCTCACGGTGGACTCGAAAACGAATCTGCAGAGCGACAGGGAAACCTGACGCTGAAATGTGAGCGAGGCGGCACGATCAAAATCACAATCGATCCGAAATACGTCAACGAACGCATTTTGGTTGACGTTTCCAATGATGGATCACGTCGGATGCGAGAAAACAGGCGGCTGTCCGACGGTACTTGGACCTTGGATCAGTTGCCGCCAGGGAAGTACGACATTGAGGTATGGCCGAGCTCGACCGATGCACCGAGCGAAGACTACGAGGTGCTTGTCACTGCAGGCGAAACCGCGTCGATCCATTATCCGCCGAGCCCGATTCCGATCCGAGTGGAGTCCGTCAGCGCGCTCGACATCGTTCGCGGATTGTTCAGTCCCTAATTCATGCCAACAGGAATGCACTGATGTTTCGACGCGTATTGATCGCTGGTAGCCTTGGTTGCTTGTTGGCCTCGCAGTTGATCGCACAGACGCCAGTCTTGGAGAGCGCGATCGCGCGTACTCCGAGCGATGCTGTGTTCTTCCACTCTTGGTTGAACAATCGCGATTCGTTGCAACGCATGGCCAACAGTGAGATTGCGACCGAGATTCGTCGTGTTCCTGCTGCCAAAGCAATTCTGGATGGTTACAGCGCACTCGGCACAGTCTCGCTAGATGATCAAGATCCTGACACCGTCTCGCTGCTGGCGTATCGAGATGCGATCACCAACTTGCTTGGCGACGAGATTTTCTTTTACGCGGAGTCTTCGCTACTGGACTTGAATCGGCGAACGAGACGCTGGAAGGCGATGGCAGCTGAGGCCTCGGACTCGAATGAATCCTTCCGCAGTGAGGAGTTTTTCATGAGCTTGCCGGACGAAGAGTTCGCGAGCCTGACCATTCCTGGTTTCGTGCTGGGAGCCCGTTTGAGCAACTTGCCCGCTGGCCGGGGCTACGTCGGGATGATCCAGTTGCTGGCCTCCAGCTCTGGCTACGATTGGATGCATGTTCAGCAAGACATGATCGACAGCGAACCGGTGGTTTCGATTCGCATGGATGGAAGCCAGATTCCCTGGGGCGACGACTCAAGCGAAGACGAGACCTCGCGATTGGCTTCCGAGCGATTCAAGCGACTGATCTCTGACCGCTCCATCACGATCGCGGCGGGCATTCGCGACGGCTTCTTGATCGTTAGCTTTGGAGAAGACCTAGGGCCGCTGCAACGCTTCCCGGCTCAGGATCATCTCCTCGCTGTCAAAGAACTGGAACCGCTCCGCGAAGCCGCGGTGGACCATCCGATCGCGATCGACTATCGATCCGATCCGTGGGCAGCCAGTTGCAACGAGTCCGACCACAGCATGATCGAGTGGTTCGCCGAACTGGTTGAGGCGAACCCAAATCTGATCACGACCACTGATTCGCCGATGGGAGTCCTGTCAGAAAGCACACATCAGCAGATCGCTGCGACACTTCGCGAATTCGATTCGCAATCCAAAGCGATCCGCGTGCCGGCGGTTGGGAAAGTTGGCTGGTGGTTCATGGATGACGCAGGCGTGACTGGCGAAACCCATCATCACGGCGCGATCGACCGACGTCGCCGAGAAGGTCGGCCCGATGTTCTGTCGCGTGTCGGTTCCGAACCACTGCTGGTCTACGCATCCTCCGGTCAAGTCGACACCAAACTCTGGGAATTGGCTGGAGATTTCGCGAGTTTCTGCGTCAAATCTTTTGCCGCCTACTACCAGGCCATGGTTTCCTCCGCGGGTGATGCTCCCGACCAGGAACTGGCCGAATTGTCCTCGCACATCGATCAAATCTCTCAACACTTCACTCAGCTTGTCGATACTTTCCAGCATCAATGGCTGACCGGCTTCGGGGATCAGGGTTGGGCGTTTGCGATCACGCGAGATCGAACAAGTGAGCACTATCCGATCAAGGCAGGTTGGATTGCATCGATCTCTGACGCGCCCGCTATTTCACAAAACGCTAGAAACCTGCGGAACGCGCTGAACGAGCTTTCTGCCAGCTACCTTGAACTTGCAGACGAACCGCAGACGAATGCGTCTGTGATACCACTGCCACAGATCACTCAAAGCGACAACGGTACGTTCGCAAAGTGGCCTTTGCCGATGGAGGCACCCACGACCGCCGACTCGGATCAGCCGAAGCGAATTGAGTTTCTTCCCCAAGCTCTGTTGACCGAAAACTGGCTTGCGATCGGCCTGTCATCCGAGACTCTCGTGGACTTGGTCAATGGCGATACCAAAAGCCAACTACCACTTCTGAAAGAGGATCACATCGTCACCAGCTACATCCACCTCAATGTCGCGGACTACATCGCGGCAATCACGCCGGGGATGCAGAAGACATTCCTGGGACAAACGGGCGTCGTATTCATCGGTCCGTTTCCGATCCCAGTCGACCCCAACCAGTTTGATGAGGCAGAAGAGAACGAGTTTCCTGCCGGCAACGCGCCGCTGATCTCCGAAGGCGAAGGCCTGCCCGAGATGTCGCAGCAAGAGGGGCTTCAGCTCTTGAGAGCGTTGCAGAAGATCAAGCACTACACCCGAGTGACGTTGATTGAAGACGGACAAACCGTCGTCCGATGGCGACTGCTGATTGAGTGAATCGAGTGTTTTGCTCCGGCCTTGCTGTCGCGACAGGCCTGGAGATCACTTCTCACGACGAACATGATCGACAGGACAACGAGTCGCAGACAGGGCACGGATGCATCCACCTCAAGGATTCGGTTTGCGATCGCCGAGATTCCCGTACCGGTGATAGTCCGACGAAATGGACTGTTCTTTCAGGTAATTCAGCAATTCGATTCGGCCGATCCCCAGCACCGGACCGTCAGCGATGTGAGCGTATCGCCCAATCACGGCTTGGCGAACAGCAAGCGGAACGCGGTCCGGGCATGCGTATCTCAATCGATCGAAACCCGCCCACTCAATCACTTCGCACAATTCCTGGTCGGTCTGTTGAACAAACTCGATGTTGCCAGCCCACGTCTCCGTCAAGTCATGCAGCGTTTGTAGCCAACCCTCATGCACTCCCGGCGCTGCACTAATGATCGAACGACAGCCCACGGTCTTGGCCGCCACCGCTCGCGCGACAATCTCAAACCACGAGTCAGCTTCCGTGACGCGGATGCACAGCGAAGTGACGGGCAAGTAGCGGCGCAGGTTATCTTGACCGACCAGTTGAAAGTGATCGTGTGACTGCAAGAACTCCTCTTCTGCGGCTCGTTCATAGTCGATCGTGGCAGCAAGCAGGTTTCCAAAGTCCTCTTGCTCACCAGACTTCGCCCCCTCGAGCAATTCGGCCAGCATCACGTCCTTCACTGCCGCGTCACTCGCTGCTGGTTCCGTTGGCTCAAACTGCATCAGTTGCGTGACGTAGTTGGGGCCGCCTGCCTTGATGCCTGGACCGAACGCACTTTTGCCCATCCCGCCGAAGGGTTGCCTTAACACAATGGCGCCCGTGGTCGATCGATTCACATACATGTTCCCAGCGCGAACGCCAGCCAACCATTCCTGTTGCTCGCGATCATCCAGGCTTTCTAGTCCCGATGTCAGCCCATAACCAGTTTCGTTGACGATCGCGATTGCTTCACGCATCGTCCGGTAAGGCATCACGCCCAGCACCGGCCCGAAGAACTCGGTCAAATGCGTATAGCTTCCTCGCTGAACGTTCCACTTGATGCCCGGCGAATAGATCGCGGGACTCTCCTTTCCTTTCTGCGGCATCAAGGCCCAAGACTCGCCGAGTTCCAGTTCCTTCAGCCCCTTGTCCAGATCTCCCGTTGGCGGACGAATCAGCGGTCCGATTCGGTTTTCTGTTTTCCAGGCTGAGCCAACGTGCAGGCTGCTCACGGCGTCGACCAAAGCGTTCTTGAATTTCACGTCCTCAAAAACCTCCTGTTCCAACAACAGCAGCGACGTTGCCGAACACTTCTGACCGCCATGACTGAAGGCGGATTGAATGACATGCTTGATCGCTTGATCACGATCCGAGAGCGCGGTCACGATCGTCACATTCTTGCCACCCGTTTCTGCCAACAGGTGCATCTCCGGCTTGGACTTCAGCATCCTGAGCGCGGTGTCGGTGCCTCCCGTCAGAATGACCGTGTCCACCTTCGGATGAGCCACCAACTGCGACCCAACATCGCCACCGGAGCATGGCAGCAGTTGCAAAGCAGTACGTGGCACGCCAGCCCGATAGAAGCACTCGCACAACTGATGAGCAACGAGGACGGCATTGGAGGCGGGCTTGAGAATCACGGTGTTGCCAGACGCCAGTGCCGCCGCGATGCCACCACATGGAATCGCGATCGGAAAATTCCAGGGCGAGACAACCACAACCACACCGCGCGGCGTCGCACGCACGTTTGGATAGGACTCAAAATACTGGGCCGTCGCTGAGTAGAACTCAACGAAGTCAACGGCCTCGGACACCTCCGGATCGCTCTCGGCAAGCGTTTTCCCCGCCTCGGCCAACGCGGCCCCCATCAGCTCGCCGCGTGATCGCCTCAGCTCGGCTGCGACTTCTCGCATTCTTCGGTGGCGCTCACTTGGCTCCATCGTTCGCCAACCATCGGGATCCTGTTTCGCACAATCGACAGCCCGTTGAGCATCGTCCTGGTTCGCTTGGCGGTACTTTCCGAAAGCAAGATCGCGTGAGGGATCCCAGCAATCACGAACCTCTCGATCGTCCTCCACGTTCACGCCGGCAACGAAGAGTGGAACTTCAATTCCTTGCTCACATCGCGAATCCCAACGAGAAATGATCTCGTTTGCCCAGGTCGAGTTTTGCGGCAGACTGAAATCGGTATCGGGCTCGTTGACAAACTCAGTCCACGGAGACGGATCTTGAACTGCGAATGTCTCGCTGTTGCGGTCCTGCTGACGACGCGGATCACTGCTGAGTCCATCAATCAAATCAAAGGACTCAAGGAAACCGTTTTCGAGTTTCTTCCAAGACTCCGAGTCGACTTTGATGTTGAACGCGTGACGTAGGAAGTTGTCTTCTCCTGTGTTTTCATCGAGTCGTCGAACCAAGTAGCCAATCGCGTGGATGAAGTCAGACTTGTCGCAAGCGGGAGCGTAAAGCAACAGGTTTCGGGTCAGCTCGTGCAAAGCCCGCCGCTGATGGTTGGCCATGCCCTCGAGCATCTCGAATTGCACTCGGTCGAACGCACCGTACTCCGCGGCCATGACCAACCCGTAGCTGATGTCAAACAGGTTGTGAGACGCGATGCCAGTGCACCCGCTTAGCGGCATGCTATTGGTGAACGCGTACTTGACCATGCGTTTGTAATTGGCATCCGTTTCCGGCTTGCTCAAGTAAGGTGCTTGCGGCCAACCATGCAGCGAAGCTTCGACTCGTTCCATTTCCATGTTGGCGCCTTTGACAATCCGCATAGTCGTCGGCGCACCACCATCAGCCCAGCGATCACGAGCCCAATCCGAGACTCGTTGTTGCCAAAGGAACGAATCCGGAATGTAGGCCTGGAACACAATCCCTGCGCGAATTTTGCGCATTTGCAGAGTCTCCAGCGTTCGCATGAATGCTTCGGCCGTCAGCGAGAGGTCTCGATACTCCTCCATGTCCAGATAGACAAACTTGCGAACCTCTGTTCCGTCGCTGCGAACGAAACGGCCTTTATGCGCCGCACGAAACAGCAGTCCAAGTCGCTCGCACAACTCGCTGATCATGTGCTGCATGGCGAGCGAGGAAGTTTGCGAGTAGATGGTCGAGAGTTTGACCGAGACCACTTCGATTTCTGGAAGTTGCAATGCCTGCAGAATCTGTCTCAATCGGCGCTGCGCCTCCTTTGCCCCCAGGATCGCTTCGCCCAGAAAGTTGACATTCATGCGCACCCCTTCCTCGCGGCGATGAGTCAGGTGTTGGCGCAACACCTTGTTCTCCGCGGGGATGATCACGTTCGCGGTCTCGCGGCGCATCTTCTCTTTGACCATCGGAATCGTTACGCCGGGCAGGTAACTTCCGAAGGACTGAAAGCCCATCAGCAGCGAACGCTCCAGCGGGCTGAAGAATCTCGGCACGCCTTGCGCATCGAGAATGTGGACCAACTGGTCAGCCGAGCGAGCCGCCTCATGCGACCGAAACGCTTGGTCCGTCAACGCTGTGAGAGTGACTTTGTCGCTTGGGTTTTGGATCATACGATCCAATTCCGTCTGCTGCTTGCGTTCCTCGGGAGTCTGCAGCTCATTGGCACGAGTTTGCAACCGGCGCGCAACCAGCAGTGCCTTTTGGATCACGATTTCCAGATCTGAGTGTGGATCGTGCGTGAAGTTGCCTAACAGCGCCTCGACAGCATCCCTCATGTCGCCTCTCCGTATGTATGTGCGATCGGTCCCTTACCAGTGTAGGCGAAGGCGTCCGCCGGGGGACCCAGCGCCGTACGGTGGGAGCACCGTAGCGATTCTGTACAGCGGGTGATTTCTGAACGATGCCCGAAGACTTACACTCACTGTTAGACAAAAGCGTGCTGACGCTTGATTCGCAACCAGGAGTGTTGATCGATGACTGACGGGGGTGACGAAAAGCCCAGTATCCCAGACCCCGAATTGACCGAGGTATCCAGCACATCGACCGTTATCGATGCGGATCGGTTGCAGGAGTTGATCGACCACGCGCGCACACTTCAGTCCTCCGGCGACACATCCTTCCTGCAAAACGCACTGAAGATGTTGGACGCGAACGAGCGAGAGGCGTACGTTGGACCGTTGATGAAGTGGCTGGTGGATTCGGCAGTCCCCACTAGCGAATACCAGTCAGATTTCGATGCCCCGGCCGAGCCGACTTCGATCACGATCCGATCGATGGACACGCAACAAGCGGATCTGGATGACGCGGAGGCGTCGCCTTCCGAGCAAAAAAACGCGAGTCCGGCACCGCATCTGCCAGCTCCAAAGCAAATCGGCAAGTTCCGCGTCAAACGTGAATTGGGGCGTGGGGCATTCGGTTCGGTCTACCTTGCCTACGATGACGAATTGGATCGCTACGTCGCGATCAAAGTCGCTCACGTTGCCGACCCAAAGGTTCAGGCCCGACTAAGAACCGAAGCGGCCAAGTTAGCGAAGGTGGAAAGCCTCGGCATTCTCCCCGTTTACCAGATCGGCGAGACCGACGAAGGCAGGGTGTACCTGGTCACAAAGTACATCCAGGGACTGACGCTCCGAGAGGTTCTGCAACGAGGCCCGCTGTCTCCGGCAAGAGCTACCGAGCTGACGCGCGAGATCGCGATGGCATTAGATCCAGCCCATCGATTGGACATTTTGCATCGTGATTTGAAGCCCGACAACATTCTGATCGAAGAAGATGGCCGACCCTGGATTGCTGATTTCGGTCTAGCGATTTCCGAAGACGAGCAGCGTGCCGGACGCCGAAAACTAGCGGGCACGCCGCCCTACATGCCGCCTGAACAAATCCAAGGGCGGATTGATTTCATGGATCCGCGCTCCGACATCTGGGCGCTCGGCGTGATGTACTACGAAATGCTGTGCGGCAAGCTTCCCTTCATGAGTCCGGACCGCAAGGCGCTGATTGAGCAGATCTGCGAACTTGACCCTCGCCCGCTCCACCAACGCTCGCCAAACCATCTGACGGAGCAGATGAACGATGTCTTCTTGAAATGCTGTGCGAAGAAACCTGCGGAGCGATTCGCGACGGTTGGCCTGTTGGCCGAAGAGCTCGATGCGATGATCGCTGGCGGCTTAAGCATCCTGAACATTGACGGCGAGGAGATGGATTTTCGCGCCACCGACAGCCTTGCCGATTTTGGCACGGGCGATCGATTTCGATCGGGCCGTTCGACGGATATCGGACGTTCGACGCGAGACACTCAGCATGCAACCGCTGGTTCGGTTGGCAACACGGAAGTGTCGGCGATCAGAAGCCCGCTGTTTTCGGCGCTCGCCACCATCGGACTGATCGTGGCGGCCACGATTGGCTATCTCGCCTACGACGCGATTTCGTCTCGTGGCGATTCTGTTGAGCAAGCCGACGCGAAAATCATGGGTCTGGCTCAAGCAGATGGGTCGGAACAAAAACCTTGGGTCGTCGCCTCGGCGGGGCCAGCTTCGCACCGAACCATCAGTGCAGCCGTTGCATCTGCCAAGCCTGGCGACTTGATTCGTGTCATCGGCGGCACGTACAACGAATCCGTGCGGATCGACAAATCTGTCACGATCGAAGGCAAGCCGCCCACAGCGAACGTTTACGAATGTGAAATCAAGAATCGCGATAACTCGCCACTGATCGTCGATTGTTTAGCAGATCAAAAAGTGATCATTCGAAACTTGAAGATCACGGGGCTCGGTCATCGCGTGGATGAGAACGAATTCAACGCGGTTGAGTTTGTGGGTGGTGTGCTTCGGCTAGAAAACTGTGAACTGCAAACGAACAGTTTCAATTGCATCAAAGCACGAGCAGGAACGTCGCTCGAGATCGACCAATGCGATTTTGCTGAATCCAGGAAGTTCGCAGTTTCAACAAAAGATCATCTATCCTTACTTGCTCGCGAGTGCACGTTTCGCGGAGCCGGCATTCAGTTCGTGGGCGGTGACGGCCAAGTTCAGCAATGCGGATTCTTCGGCAGTGCGGGAATCTACGCAGGGAAGACTCCAAGCGGTGTCTTGATCGAGGGATGCGAATTCGAGAGCGCGACCGAGTACGCGGTTTGCTGCAGCAACGATGGCATCGTTGACTTGCAAGAGAACTCGATGGTCAGATGTGAGATTGGTGTTTGGATCGTGGCGACCGACGTGAACGCCAACGCCGGCACCGCCAAGTTGGGTTCGGGGACCTTCGAGGACTGTACCGTCAGCATCAGCGTGCAGGGTGGAACGCTGACCAGCAGTGAATCCGCATTGCGCCGCAAAGGAGCCTGTTCGATTGACGGCGGTACGGTCGGTGTTGGAATCGCTCCAGCGTCGAGCCCGCAGGGACTGATTCACCCGGCCAAGGTCGTCTTAGGAGGCCTGCAAATCGATGGAGCTGACTGGGGGATTCGAGTCACCGGCGACGCAATCGTCAAACTCGCCGAGTGTGAACTGATCCAATGTGTCAAAGCAGGCATTCAACTGGAGGCCGGTAAGCTGCTGATCGAAGGCGGAAGCATTCAGGGTTGCAATCAAGGGCTTATCGTTGGCAACAAGAGCCAGTGGCCCGAGCTGGCCGCCTCGGCACACGTTCGCTCGGCAGAGATCAGCGATACCGAATCGGTTGGCGTCACCGTTTACTCGGGCCCCGTCATGCTGGAAAACGTGGTGCTCGGTGGTGGGGCGATTGGAATGGCGGTCGAAGGTCCAGCCAATTTGAAGCCTGATGAATCGGCTTCTGTTGAGGTGCGGCTGCTGCGATGCAACTTCGTGGATCAATCCAGCATTGGTGTGTTCGCCAAAGGTGCAGCCACTGTCAAGCTTGATGTGGGGACCGGAGAGCGTCTGCAGACAGGCACTGGGACGAGGAAGACGTCTCCTGCCGAGATCGTTGTAGTGTCAGACCAGGACGAACCATAGCCGGAGAATCTCGTGATACCAAGAATGGCTTGCTACCTGTTAATGAGCGTTTGCTTTGTGAACGCTGCTGACAGCACAGCTGCGGAAAGCGCGCGGCCCAACATTCTGCTGATCGTCTCAGACGACCAGCGGCCTGACACGATCGCGGCTCTTGGAAACGAAGTCATTCAAACCCCGAATTTGGATCAACTGGTGAATCGCGGCACTGTGTTTCCCAACGCTGTCTGTGGGAACCCGATCTGCACGCCTAGTCGTGCAGAACTGATGACCGGATCAAGTGGACTTCGCAATGGAGTCTTTGATTTCGGGCGAGTCATCGATCCCGCGCTTCCAACCCTGCCCGAACCGTTTGCAGCAGCCGGCTACCAGACCTGGTACAGCGGCAAGTGGCACAACAACGGTCGGCCCCACACGCACGGGTACGCAAACACAAACGGTCTGTTCACCGGCGGTGGTGGCAAATGGTGGAAAGACCAAGTCGACTACCGAGGCCAACCGATCACGGGATACAAAGGATGGATCTTCCGCGATCGCAAAGACAAACCACTTCCTGAGCAGGGAGTCGGATTGACTCCAGCGATCAGCGAACGATTCGCCGATGCTGCGATCGAAGTGGTGCAGAGTTCTGACGAGCCCTTCTTCTTGCATTTGAACTTCACCGCTCCCCACGATCCTCTGTTGGTACCACCGGGCTTCGAGGGAATGTACGACCCGAAAACAGTTCCTCTGCCCGCGAACTTTGCTTCCGACCATCCCTTCGACCACGGCAACCGCGGGGGGCGTGACGAAGTCTTGCTACCGATTCCGCGAACCGAATCCGATGTGCGAGCCGACCTTGCCGCCTACTATGCCGTGATCTCGCACATGGACCAACAAATTGGCCGAGTACTGGATGCGTTGGAATCGGCTGACAAGACAGAATCGACGATCATCGTTTTCTGTAGCGATCATGGATTGGCGATGGGCAGCCACGGCTTGCGCGGCAAACA
>JBGCGI010000293.1:0-8486 GCA_045110715.1 Rubripirellula sp. | reverse complement strand
CGGTTGCGAACCGATCTCGTGGAATTGAAGCAAGATGGCGTTGAATCGCTTGCGATTTGCTTCTTGCATGCCCATGTGAATCCTGTCCACGAGCTGGCCGCCGAACAGTTGGCTCGAGAAATTGGATTCGATGACATTTCAAGATCCAGCGAGGTCGCGCCGTTGATCAAGTTGGTCTCGCGCGCTGAAACCACCACGCTGGATGCCTACCTGAATCCGGTGTTGGCGGAGTACGTTGCTCGGGTTTGGCAACAATTCGGTGGGAACGAAAACTGCCGCCTGAGGTTGATGACGAGTGGAGGGAATCTGGTTTCGCCAACAGCCTTTCGTGGCAGAGACAGCATTCTCTCGGGACCAGCCGGTGGTGTGGTTGGTCTTGGGCACGTGGCACGCCGTGCTGGAGCAAAAGCAGCGATCGGCGTGGACATGGGAGGCACCAGTACGGACGTGAGCCGGTTTGAGGGCCGCGTCGGCCGACGCTACGAAAGTCGCGTGGCGGGCGTTCGTGTGGTCACGCCGATGATGGATATCGAAACGGTCGCAGCTGGCGGTGGATCGATTTGTGACTTTCGTGATGGACGATTGACGGTCGGCCCGGATAGTGCCGGTGCAAGACCTGGTCCGGCGTGCTACGGAAGAGGCGGTCCGCTGACGGTAACGGATGTCAATTTGTTGCTCGGTCGGATTCCCGAAAGTCGTTTTCCTTTTCCACTGGATCGCAGCGCGGCGACGGAACGTTTGGAGGAAGTCTTCGGTCGGTTACCCGACGATGCGGCGTTCGCGTCATCGACGGCATTGGCTGAAGGGTTTCTGAACATCGCGGTCACGCACATGGCCGAAGCCGTTCGAACGGTCAGCACTGCTCAAGGAAGTGATGTGAGGCAATTGGCACTGGTTGGGTTCGGCGGTGCCGCCGGTCAGCATCTTTGCCGCATCGCCACAGGTTTGGGGATGTCCCGGATTCTGGATCATCCCGATGCAGGAATGCTGAGCGCCCTCGGGATGGGGTTGGCAAGCATTGGCCGCGTTGTGACTCGCGGAATCTATCGAGGCCTCACGGAAGTTTCCGCGTCGCAGTGGTCCACGTGGAAAGAAGAGCTGCAGATCGAGGGAGTCAATCTGTTGGCGTCTGATCTTGATCCAAGCGACGATGTCTCGGTCGTGTTCGACGGTGACTTCCGCTATCGCGGCACGGATTCGACGCTCGCTTTGCCCATCGAGCCGCTCGCTTCCTTGGCGGAGAGATTTCATCAGGTCCACGAAACGACGTTTGGGTACGCAAGAAGCGAGCACGACGTTGAATGGGTTGCCACGCGTTGTGAGGTGACTCTCGCTGCGGAGTCGCATCCCGCCACGACCATTCGGAATGTGGCGTCGTTAGCAGAACGAATCAACATTTGGCATGACGGAGAATGGTTGTCCGCAGAGCTGATCGATCGTGGTGCGATTGCAGTTGGCGATCTGATTGAGGCGCCCGCCGTGATCGTTGGACCGCACTCGACGCTGATGCTGGAGCCCGGGTGGACCGCACGGATGCTGGACGATGCCATCATCGAAATGGTTCCCAGGGGTGAACGAGAGAAGCCGAGACTGTTGGAAGCGGACGATGCTGATCCGGTACTGTTGGAAGTCATGGCTCGCCGATTTCAAGGCATTGCCGACGCGATGGGCGAGGTCTTGCGGCGAACCTCGATCAGCGTGAACGTGAAAGAGCGTCGGGACTATAGCTGTGCCGTTTTTCGCGGCGATGGTTCCCTGGTTGCGAATGCCCCGCATGTGCCAGTCCACTTGGGCGCGATGGGCCACACGGTTCGACATCTGAAGTCAAAGTTTCCCGTCATGTCGATTGGTGACTGCTACTTGAGCAATGATCCGTTCGCGGGCGGTTCGCACTTGCCCGACGTGACTGCGGTCACGCCCGTCTTTTGTGGGCAAGCGAACGAGGGGAAGCCGGACTTCTTTGTCGCGTCGCGCGCTCACCACGCCGAGATCGGTGGCTGCACTCCAGGGTCGATGCCTCCGGACGCGACTTGTTTGGCGGAAGAGGGGGTTTTGATTCGAAACTTTGTGCTGATAGACAAAGGGGTTAGCCGGTTCGATGCGCTCGGCGAACTACTTTCGTCGGGGCCGTTTCCATCGAGGTGTGTCGATGAGAATCTCGCTGATGTGGCGGCCCAGCTTGCAGCCGGTGCGCATGGAGCGAAGGCGATCCAAGCCTTGGCGGCGACTCATTCGGCTTTGCTTGTCGACAAGATGATGGAGCGGCTGTTGGACTTAGCGGGAGACACAATGCAGCAATGGATCGCGGCGCTGCCGGAGACGCCCGCGACCTTTCAGGATGCGCTGGATGACGGCAGCGAGATCGGCGTATCCATCCAACGCGTGAACCATCGGTTGCGAATCGTGTTTCAGACCGCCGGCGTTCATCCAGGTGGTTTCAATGCGACGCCGGCAATCGTGACGGCCGCGGTGCTGTACGTTCTACGCAGCATTTGCCAATCGAACCTGCCGTTGTGTGATGGTGTGCTGCGAGATGTGGAGATCGTGATTCCTCCGGGACTTCTGGATCCACCTTCCCACGAGGACCCCGCTCAGTGCGCGGCTGTCGTGGCGGGTAACGTCGAGACAAGTCAGCGGGTGGTCGACGTGTTGCTTGGTGCACTTGACGTTGCCGCTGCTTCGCAGGGGACGATGAACAATTTGCTGATCGGCGATGAGACTTTTGGATACTACGAAACGATTGGCGGCGGCAGTGGGGCAACGCGAGCGCATGCGGGCGCTGATGCGGTCCACACCCACATGACCAATACTCGGATCACGGATCCGGAAGTGCTCGAGTCGCGTTTGCCGGTCAGGCTTTGGCGATTCAAAATTCGAGTTGGCAGCGGAGGCGTGGGCCGCTTTCCTGGTGGCAGCGGCATCCTGCGAGAGTTCGAATTCTTGAAGCCACTGGTCATTTCGTTGATCACTGGCCGCCGAACATCGGCGCCTTACGGGCTGGACGCGGGAGGAGCGGGGAAGCCAGGCAGGAATCGGTTGATCCAAGGCGGGGAAACCATCGAATTACCAGCCACGGTGACCGTTGAAGTCACTTCGCGAGATCGCCTCATCATCGAAACTCCCGGCGGGGGAGGCTGGAGCTAGAAAAAGCGTGGCATTTGCCGTCTGTGCCGGCATTCTCGCGGGTTGGAAACCTCGGCTGCCTCCGAATTCGATATTCGCGTACCGAAATGACAAAGACGCGTTAAAATGAAGGCTCCCACCATTCCTCCCTCCTCATTTGATGCAGTCCATGCGAATTCGATTCTCGCTCAGCATCGTCGCGCTCTTCTCAAGCGTGATCTTCTCAAGCGTGATCCTGGCAGCAGACCCGCCCGTCGATTTTGGGCGTGACGTTCGTCCGATTCTTTCGGATCACTGCTTTGCCTGTCATGGTCCCGATGAAGAACAGCGTGCCGCCGATTTGCGTTTGGATAGCTCCGAGGGAATCGGTGCGGTGGTTGATGGCTCTGATCTCGAAGCCAGTGAACTTGTCAGCCGGATTCTGTCCGACGACGACGATTCACGAATGCCGCCACCGAAGTTTCACAAGCCGCTTTCTCCAGAGCAGATCAAGGTTTTGAAACAGTGGGTCGCTTCGGGCGCCGAGTTTCAACAACACTGGGCATTCGTCACGCCGGAGAAGCCTGCGATTCCTGCAGAGGCTTCCAATCAATCGGCCATCGATTACTTCATCGCTTCACGAGCGCAAGAAGCGGGGTTGGAATTGAATGGGCCAGCAAACCGCACCACGTTACTGCGACGTGTGTGCTTGGACCTGACGGGGCTGCCACCAACCCGAAAGCAGATCGAAGACTTTCTTGCCGACACAGCGCCGGATGCTTACGAGAAACTTGTCGACCAATTGTTGCAATCGCACCAGTATGGCGAGCATGTTGGTCGCTACTGGTTGGACTTGGTGCGATACGCGGACACGCATGGATTGCACTTGGACAACTATCGCGAAATGTGGCCTTATCGAGACTGGGTCATCAACGCGATCAACAAGAACATGCCCTTCGATCAATTCATCCAGCACCAGTTGGCGGGAGACTTGTTGCCAGAAGCAGGCGACGCCGAAAAAATCGCTAGCGGATTCAATCGACTGAACGTGACCACCAACGAAGGTGGATCGATCTATGACGAAGTCTTCGCGCGAAATGTGATGGATCGAACCGATGCATTCGGCACCATTTTTCTGGGTTTGACCACAGGATGCGCGGTTTGCCACGACCACAAATTCGATCCCATTTCTCAGCACGAATACTATTCGCTTTCGGCGTTCTTCAACAGCATCGATGGCCGGGCGATGGACGGCAACGTCAAAGACCACGCGCCTGTGATTCGCGTTCCCAGTCAAGAACAGCAGCAGCAACAGAAAGAATTTGGCGAATCGCTCGCGCAGCTGCGCCGCGAAATGATTGAGCCTATCCCAACGGTCGATGAGGCGCAGCGAAAGTGGGAGAAGCAGTTGGTCGATGGCACCGAGCCGACTTCCGTGGTGTTGATGCCAGCTGCAGTGACCTCGGAAGCGAAAGTCGTGATGAAGACACGTCCCGACGGTTCGGTGGAGTTGACTGGGAAGGCAGCAGCCAAGGACACAACGACAATCGTCGCGCCGCTGCCCGCCGGAGTACACTGGCAAACGTTGCGTTTGGAAGCGCTCACGGACACACCTGACCAACGTGTCGGTGTCTCGGGCAATGGCAACGTGGTGTTGACGGAAATCACCGTTGAGATGGCCGATTCGCTGTCCGAGGGTGAATGGGTCAAGGTCCCGATCGCTCACGCGTTCGCGGATGTCGAACAGCAGGATGGCGCCTTTGCAGTCTCGTATGCGATTGATTCCAAGGAGAAACCGAACGAGGGTTGGGCAGCCGGAGGCCATCAGAAAACAGGGGGGAGGACGGCGTGGTTTGTTGTGCCGTCACTGGCCGCTGAGGGCGACGATGCCAAAATTCGGGTCCAGCTGAAGTACAAATCGCAGTTCGCGGCGCATCAGTTTCGCCGAGTTCGCTTGTCGGTGAGCGATGCGGCGCCGATGGTTCCTGCAGATCAGCGGATCACGCTTGGCGAAATTCACACCGCTGGCCCGTTTGAGGTCGAAAGCGCCAACCCAGGCTACTCACGCAAGTTTGCTTCCCAGCAGGGGCCGTTCAACGTCGAAGAAGAGTTCAAGCATGGCGACCGAGTCTATCGATGGCATCATCGTGGTGATCTTCACGAGGTGGAAGTCAACGATCTGCCAGCCTCTCGCGATCGGTCGACGGTCGTGGTGATGCATCAAACGATCCAGTCGCCCGCGGCTCAGAAGGCTGCGTTGCTGGTCGGGAATGATGATGGTCATGTTGTGTACTTGAACGGCAAGCAAGTTGCCATTCGCAAAGGCGCTCGAGATTTAAAACCGCTGGAGCAGGAATACGATCTGGATCTGAAGAAGGGCAACAACGATCTGTATATCAAGATCGTCAATCACAGAGGCGGCTCGCAATTGACCTTTGCCTATCGATCTCCTGCCATTCCTGTTCCGACCAAGCTGATCGAGTTGATCAGTCGGGCGGGGGAGCAGCGGACTGACGATCAACGATTGGCGCTGCAAAAGTACTACCGAACGGTTTGTTGTTTGCATCCCGATTGGCTCGCGCTCGTCGACCAGGAGAAAGGGATCGCCAAAGCCAACGAAAAACTCGCTGGTTCAATTCCGACCACCTTGGTCTGGAAAGAACTGGACAAGCCTCGGCAAGCTCACGTGCTGACGCGTGGGCAATACGATCAACCAGCAGATGCTGTCGAACGAGCCACCCCAAGTTTCCTGCCCGCGTTCCCAGACAACGCGCCGAAAGATCGCTTGGGGCTGGCTGCCTGGTCGGTTTCGGCCGATCATCCGTTGACCAGTCGGGTCGCAGTGAATCGGTTTTGGCAGCAGATCTTCGGGACGGGATTGGTCAAAACCAGCGAAGATTTTGGAAGCCAAGGCCAATCACCAAGCCACCCGAAGTTGTTGGATTGGTTGGCGGTTGATTTTCGCGAAAGCGGTTGGGACGTCAAACGATTGTTGAAGCTGATGGTGACGAGCGAAACTTATCGGCGGTCGGCAAACGTGACCAAACCCATGCTGCAAATCGATCCGACCAATCGCCTGTTCGCTCGCGGTCCTCGTCATCGATTGGACGCGGAAGTCTTGCGCGATCAAGCGTTGGCTTTGTCAGGCATGTTGGTCGACAAGCGGGGGGGGGCCAGCGTGAAGCCACCTCAGCCCGACGGATTGTGGGCCGCGGTCGGCTACTCCGGCAGCAACACGGTGCGATTCAAAGCAGACGAAGGCGAAAAAGTTTATCGCCGCAGCGTGTACACGTTTTGGAAACGCACCAGTCCGCCACCGCAAATGTCCACCTTTGATGCCCCGAGTCGCGAGTCATGTACGGCTCGGCGCGAGCGGACCAACACGCCGCTGCAGGCGTTGTTGCTGATGAACGAAACGCAGTACGTGAAAGCGGCCAACGAACTGGCCAAGCGAGCACTGCAGGCAAGCGAACCGTCTTCGGTTCAGCAGCGAGCCGCGTGGTTGTTCGAGACTGTCACGTGTCGGTTGCCCGATGATGGCGAGCTAAACGAAATGGTGACGCTGGTTGAAGACCTGACGGTCCACTACACAGAAACTCCCGAGTTGGCGGGCAAGCTGTGTGAAACCTCGGACGCAAACGAAGCGGCATGGACGATGCTGGCTAGCACGCTCTTGAACTTGGACGAAGTGGTCTCAAAGTAGAATCGAAAATGCACAACCCATTGAATCACGACAAGTTTCAGCGAGATCTTTCCCGCCGGGCATTTCTCTCGCGAACGTCGGCTGGCTTTGGTGCCGCGGCACTGGCTTCGCTGGACGCTCAGAATGCAAACGCGAGATTGGGAGGGCAGGCCAGTCTGCCACACCATGATGCCAAAGCGAAACGCGCGATCTATTTGTTCATGTCGGGAGCGCCAAGCCAAATCGACATGTGGGACCCGAAGCCGAAAATGGCCGATTGGTTCGACAAAGACTTGCCCGAGTCGATACGCCAGGGCCAGCGATTGACGACGATGACCAGCGGACAGGCTCGGTTCCCGATCGCACCGAGTGTCTACAACTTTTCGCCACAGGGTTCGGCCGGAACGATGGTCAGCGAATTGCTGCCTCACTTGTCAGGCAAGATGGACGAAATCGCATTGATTCGCTCGATGTATACCGAGGCGATCAATCATGATCCAGCGATCACGTACATTTGCACCGGCGATCAACTTCCTGGCAAGGCCAGCCTCGGAGCGTGGTTGAGTTACGGGCTTGGGACCGAGAATGAGAACCTGCCTGCTTTCATGGTCATGACGGCGTCATGGAGTGGACGCAAGCAAGCGCAGGCGCTTTACAATCGACTGTGGGGGAGCGGGTTTTTGCCCAGCAAGTACCAAGGCGTTTCGCTCCGAAGCAGCGGCGACAAAGTTCTCTACCTGTCGAATCCTGATGGTGTGGATCCAGCAGTTCGTCGGCGGATGTTGGATTCCCTCTCGCGTTTGAACCAGGCTAGCGCCGATCGAACAGGCGATCCAGAAACCCAGGCGAGAATCGCGCAATACGAGATGGCCTACCGGATGCAGACCAGTGTTCCCGATCTGGCCAACATCAGTGACGAACCGCAACACGTGCTAGACCTTTATGGTCCCGAGGTGACCAAACCGGGCACGTTCGCCAACTCTTGCTTGATGGCTCGGAGAATGGCGGAACGCGGCGTTCGTTTCACGCAGATTTTTCATCGTGGTTGGGACCAGCACTCGACGGTGCCCAAGGACTTGCCCAATCAGTGCAAGGATGTGGACCAACCGTCAGCCGGATTGCTAACCGATTTGCGTCAACGAGGAATGTTGGATGACACGCTGGTTGTATGGGGAGGCGAGTTCGGGCGAACGATCTACTGCCAGGGTGCGTTGACGAAAAAGAACTACGGTCGCGATCATCATCCCAAGTGTTTCTCGATTTGGATGGCGGGCGCGGGCGTCCAGGGCGGCATTGTGCACGGCGAGACCGATGACTTCAGTTACAACATCACGAAGGACCCTGTGCACATCCGCGACTTGAACGCAACGATCCTGCACTTGATGGGAATCGACCATGAACGATTCACCTATCCGTTCAAAGGGCTCGATCAACGTCTGACGGGTGTCGAAGAAAGCCGCATCGTCAACGAAATTTTGGCTTGACGTTCAGTTTCCAGGTCCGGATTGGGCGAGCAGTTCCATTGACTGAGAGTATTCAGTCGGTTTTCAAGACCATTGCGTTTCGCATCTGCTTCAATAGCAGAGGCGAGCGATTATACGCATCTCCTCGCGTTGGGGCACGCAAAAAAAGAAGAACGCGGGTCGTGGGAATCTCTTTCCGTGGTTGCTAGCGAACGATCGTGACTTTGACGTCGTCGATC
>JBGCGI010000292.1:0-12741 GCA_045110715.1 Rubripirellula sp. | reverse complement strand
GGCCGAGTGTAGAACAGTTGTCCCAATTGTTTTTGGAGACAGCTTGCTCGGCGGGCGAGAGGCAATCGGGACAATTGTTCTACGCTTCAACTCTGGATTTGGATCCGAACATGGTTGACTCCTACCTGGCTGCAGCGATTGAGGAGGCAAGGAAAGGACTTTCCGAGGGGGGGATTCCGATCGGCTCCGTGCTGGTGTTGGACGCCAATATCATTGGTCGGGGCCACAATCGGCGTGTCCAGCAAGGTAGCCCGATTCTACATGCTGAAATGGATTGTTTCGAAAACGCTGGTCGCCTTAGCGCCACGGAATACCTTCGCTGCACGTTGTATTCGACGGTGTCAGCCTGTGATATGTGCAGTGGTGCGGCACTGTAGTACAAGATTCCCAAGATTGTGATTGGCGAAAACGCTACGTTTTGCGGTCCCGAAGATTATGTGCGTTCGAGGGGAGTGGAGTTGGAAATTGTGGACGATCCGACCTGCCGGGAACTGATGCGAGATTTCATTGCCAAGAATCCGACGCTTTGGAACGAAGACATCGGTGTGTAGTCTTCCCCAAGCGTCGCGACTGGCTGCGAATGAATGAGGGCGTGGTAGAATGCCGCTCCAATCTGCCTGCCAAGCCACCTTTCCCGCCTCCGTGATTCGCCTCCGTGTCCAACGATTCTGCTCAACCCGATGACGACCGATTTCGCGGATACGATCTGGAAACAGGTTTGCTCTCGCGGCTTCGGGAGTGGAACGACGTTTTTCCATGGATTCGGTTGGGGCGAGTCCTCCGAGTTGCGGCTTCGCCACCACTGATCCTGCTGACAGCAGCCACGCTTGCCATTTGGTTTGGCGGCAACCTTCTGCTGTTCGGTGAAGTCAAGCATGGCATGATTGCTGAAGATGGCCGGCCGGTATTGGTCGCGGCAGAACCCTTTCACTTTCCAGAGTCGTTGTACAAGAGTTTCTGGAGTTTACAGAGTCATCTGGAGAGTGTGATTTCGACGACGGTCTTTCATGGTGAGAAATCGTGGGTCCCGCTGGGGCAATTGCTTTGGTCGCTGTTGGTTTGGACTCCACTGGCCTTGTTGTTAGCAAGGCAAGGAGCACTGTTAACGGCGGGGCGTACGATGATGGGCATCGGCCCGTTGGTGAAACATTCGCTCTCTCGCACGCTGGGTGCGTGGCTCGCTGGCTTGGTTCCATTGGCCTGCACGGCAATGATTGGCCTACTGCTGCTGCCATTGGGTTGGATCGCCAGTTTCTTTCCTGAGCCGTCGGTGGCGGTTGCACCGTTGGCGCTGTTGGCTGTCCTACTGGCGATACCCTGCGGCGTGCTTGCGTTCGGCGCCAACTTCGCTGTCCCTTTGGGTTGGGCTGCACTGGCCAATGAGTCGGATCCAGACTCGCTCGATTCGCTCAGTCGAGGCTACGAGTATCTGTTTCGACGTCCATTGCAGTTGGTGCTTTATGCGTTCGTTGCTTTTGCGATTCTGTTGATTGTTGGTGCATTAGCGAAAGGGGTCGCTGAAGCGTCGACTTGGGTTGCGATCGTGATGCTCAGCCGCGCGGGTAGTCCCGATCAACTGATTCATTCCGTGCGGCTGGTGTTAAGTCATTTTCCAAACGTGATCGTGTTGACGCTGCTTTGGAGTTTGATCGGAGGCATCTATTTGTTGCTCCGTCACGATACCGGCGGCCAAGAAGTGGAAGACCTTTGGCGTCCCACACCTGCACCGACGCCACCGTTGCCCAAACTTCCGAAACCCTAATCCACGCTACACCTCTCCCTCACATCACTTTCCGAAAGGGCCATCATGTCTGACGAAACCTCTCAAGACCTTGACGATGCCAAGTTGGTCACGGTCGCCGAACGCGATTCTGAAGGCGCCGCGAGCGTGTTGGTGTCGGTGCTTGCGGACGAAGGCATCAGGGCGGTCGCAACAGGTGGTTTCACCGCTGGATTCCGGGCGGAAGCACCTGGGGTCGTGAAAGTCCAAACGTTTGAACAAGACGCCCAGAGGGCGCGACAGATCATCAGCGAGCTCAAGATGGAAGCTCCGGACGCCGAGTGACGTCTTTTTGAAAAAAAATTGCACCAACCTGATCGCGTTTGGACAACAATGAATGGACTTATCCCCATGCGGGACGGATTTGAGTCAGGGATGATTTGATCGTCTTGCATCTGTCTCTGGCGTTCTTTTTTCCAGCCTGCAATGCGACGAAGAAAATTCTCGTTCGAATCACTAGAGCAGCGGCGACTACTTGCCGTGGGCCCCATCACGCTTGAAACCTTTGGACCGGGCTTCGACAGTCCTGTTGTCGCCACTCATGCCGGCGATGGTTCAGGCAGACTTTTTGTTGCAGAGCAGGACGGCCAGATCTTTATCGTTCGCGATGGGGAACTGGTTGGACAACCGTTTCTTGACCTGAGTGATCGGCTGATTACCGGTGGGGCTTCGGGAGAACGCGGATTGCTTGGGTTGGCTTTTCACCCAGACTACGACGTGGAAGATGCGGAAGGTCAGGGCAAGTTCTATGTCTACTACAGCGCGCCAGCGTTCATCAGTGATCACGACTCGGTGATCGCTGAGTACCAAGTTTCGGATACCAATCCAGACGTTGCCGACATCCTCTCCCATCGAACGGTGCTGAGATTTAGCCAGCCATTCTCGAACCACAACGGCGGCGACCTGAAATTCGGGCCCGATGATGGGCTGCTTTACATCAGCAGCGGGGACGGTGGCAGCGGCAGTGATCCTTTCGGGAACGGACAGAATGCTGGGAATTTGTTGGGAGCGATCTTGCGTGTCGATGTCAGCGGAGACGACTTTCCCAACGACGCGACGCGAAACTATGCGATCCCGCCAACCAATCCATTCGTGGATAACATCGAGGCTCGCGATGAGGTTTTTGCCACGGGACTGCGAAACCCGTTTCGCATGTCGTTCGACGATGGTCCAGACGCAGCGGACAGCCCGGATCGATTGTTCGTCGGCGATGTCGGCCAGAGCACGTTTGAAGAAGTGAACTTGGTGACCGCTGGTGGGAACTACGGTTGGAACGTCTGCGAAGGTGATCATCTCTTTAATCAAGCCAATCTAGCTTGCCCGGATGGATTTGAACCGCCGATCGCTGAGTACGGTCGACAAGAAGGGATCAGCGTGATTGGAGGATTCGTCTATCGCGGTTCTGCGTCGCCGAGCCTGAAGGGCGTGTACTTGTTCGGGGACTTTACTGGCGGGTTGATGGCTCTGGAGGAGCAGGCAGACGGCAGCTTTGTCAGGACAAGGCCTGTCACAGAGGGCAGTCAGGCCTCGACCATCATTGGTTTTGGGGAAGATGAATCCGGTGAGATGTATGTGTTGACGTTGTCAGGGTTGCTGGCGATCAGCGCAGTCTCGGACCCGGATCCTGTTGTCGCTGCTTCCGGAGAAGTGTTGGTTTCGATCGACGGATTCGAAATCGTGGTCGCAGATTCATCGGGCGAGCGTTTTCGCAGTCGGATCGCAGCGCTGAACAGTCTCACTTTGACTCTGTCCGCGAGTGACGACCGCGTTTCACTGCCGAACTTTGAAGGATCCTTCGACGTCCCGTTGAACATCGAGGGAGGTGACGGCACCGATACCATCCGGCTGCTGGAAGCAGGACACGACATCAATCGTGTCATGTCAACGGACCTGTGGTTCAATATCGAAGTCTTTGATGTTGCCGGCACGGGGGCGAACCAACTCACCTTGGACAGAGACTCGGTGATCAGCGCTTCGACCAGCACCGATACGCTGCGTGTTGTTCACGATGCTGACGACGTGATCGAATATGGCGATGGCTGGAGCACAGCAGAACCGACTCGTGTTGGAGGTCAGTTTTTTCATCGCTTGACACAAGACACTGCGATCGTCGAGATCATCAATTCCTTGCCATTTCAGAATCCGTTGACCGCCCAAGATGTCAATCGCGACCGGCAAGTCACCTCGCGTGATGCACTGCAGATCATCAATGCATTGGGAACGCGGCGCGGAGAACTTGAGAACGATCCGAGACTGCCGCTCGCAGACCCGTACGTGTACTTTGACGTTTCCGGAGATGGAATGCTGACGGCTCTCGATGCGCTTCGAGTGATCAACCAACTTGGTCGGCAACCAACAAGTGAAGGTGAGTCGCTGAAATCACTCCGGTGGCGTGTCGCAAGCCAAATCGAACCGCTGCCAACAGACCGCGGTGATTTTGACAGCGATCGAGGCGGCAATCCAGGCCGCGAGGACGGCGCCGCCAACATAGCCGATCGTGGCCAATGATTCTGGCATCCATTGGCGGCACGCGAGCGACCATGCGAGAAGCAACGCGAAGGCAATCAGGATCACGCTTGCTTTCCCTAGGAAAGTGAGCTTGGCGCGAACCATCATCGCCACGCCTTCGCTACGCTCGTGATGCGGGTAGGCCAGAAACAATGCGTTCTCGGCTGCGAAAGTAAAAACTGCCAAGGCATTGAGCATTCCGGTCCACAACAGAGTTTGTGACCAACCCTGCTCGGTGACGAGGGCAGCGATCACGATCGTGAACCATTGGAATGCACAGGTGATCAGAATCGGCAGCATCATTTGCCCTAGCACCATCGACAACGGTCGAACTGGCAGCGAACGCAGGAGCTGCATCCGACGCAAGTCACGACGAAAGTCGATCCGCAAAGCAGGTGGCGCCAGTAGCATGGTGCAAAGCGCGATGCCGCCTACGACAAAAAGCCACTGCTCTTTGACTTGACCCGTCACGAGAGGAGACAAACACAGCAAGGTTGGGACAACGAAGCTGAACAGGATTGTTCCCCAGTAACGCTTGACGCTGATCGCTTGACGCTGAACGACAGCCATGGTGTCAGCAGCAAGAGACGGAAGGTAGCGATCGATCCATGGCACCGGGAAAGATGACTGCTTCACAACAGTCTCTTGATGTGTGTTTGTCAGTGGGAAGTCTCCCGATTTCAACGTCGCACGCTCGGCGCGAAGTTGTCGTTTCTGGCTCCAGCGATCCGCATGGGTCAACGCCAGAAGCGAGAGTGGAAGTACGGAGATCGACGCAACGATTTGCAGTGAGGTGAGCCACTGGAATTGGTCCGTGACGGTCAAGTAGGCACCTGGGATCCACGGCAGGGCCAGCCACTGAATCGTATCGCTGGATGCCGTTTGTCCCAGACAGGTGAACCCATTGATCAAATACACCCACGTTGGTGATCCGGCGGCGGTCGTGGCCAGCAACCTGGAAATGACTTGGACTCCGATCGCGGTGGCGACCAAGGTGATCGCGATGCGGAAGCGATGCAGCCCGACGGTTCCCAAGCCTGTAAGCAGACGCGCGATGATCAACCGAGTGGTTTCTAGCAAGACCAACGAGCTGAAGACACCAAGCAACAGTAACTCAAAGTGCTGGACGTCATTGAAGAGCACGACAGCCAGCAATCCCGTTTTTAGCATGGCCGGAACGATCATGCTGCTGATGTGATAGACGGCCAACGAGGACCGCTGAACGGGGGCTCCGCCAAGCCACAGCTTTTCTGCTTCGGATAATTCCAGGTCAGAGACGCTCCGAGACCATGCGCATCGCAAGCAGTGATAGATCGCGTAAATCGCCATGCCGCCCGATAGCCAGAGCCGCAAACGTTCGGGGTCTGCGGGGGCGCGAGCCGAAAGAATGAACACGCCATTGAGTGCGTAAAGAATGAAGAACAGCACTGCCAAACTGGTCGCCACGATTCGACGCGGCGATCGCAGCCGATTCAGCATTCGAGCAAAGCGAAAATTCGCGCGGGTCGCGCTCAGTCTTGCCAGTTCTGCATGGATCGGCAACTGGTCCCATGTGCGTCGTCGCGCGCCGATCACGAAAGGACCTCACTGCCGGTTGGCATGCCGCCCGTGGGAAATGGCAGGATCATCGGAGTCGCGAGTTCATCGCTGTCCACCGGTTGCTGCTCCATTCCACTGGTCGCTGCGAAGTAGGCTTCTTCCAGGCTGGCTGCGTGGGGAAACCGCTGACGCAGTTCTTGTGCAGCGCCGAAGTACTGCGTCTTACCTTCTTGCATTACCAGCAGGTGAGTGCAAACGTCTTCAATCATGGCCAGCAAATGACTGCTGACGATGATCGTTGCCCCCTTGGCTGCGCGTTCTGCAATGGTTTCAAGGAGCGTGCGAATTGCAGGTGGGTCGAGACCCGTGAGGGGTTCGTCCAACAGCAAGACTTGTGGATCAAACAGGTAAGCACAGCAGATTGCCAGTTTCTGTCTCATGCCACGAGACAAGGTCGTTGCGCCGGCGTTGTATTTTTGCAGAAGATCGAACTGCTCCAACAGGCAAACCGCCTTGGCGTGATGATCGTCTACGTTGTAGAGTCGTCCGATAAAGCCCATGTGTTGGCCGACGGTCAGGTCGTCAAACAATGGTGGATCATCCGGCACGTAGGCCAACCGGCGCTTCAGTTCGATGGAATCGGTAGCCAAGTTGCAATCGGCAACTCGCAGCGAGCCGGTCGTGGCGGGAATCAGTCCAGCCAGACACCGCATGGTTGTGGTCTTGCCTGCGCCGTTGGGGCCAACTAAGCCGCAGATCTGCCCTGGTTCGAGTTGGAAGGTGACGCCGTCGACAGCCAAATGGTCTTCGTACAACTTCTGTAGGCCAATCACGTCAATCATTTCAATCGCGCTCCGAGGACGCCTTGCGAGAAAATGTGGTTCTAAAAAAGACTAGCTCACCACGGATCGAGGGATGAGAAACCACCGTGATTGACGTGAATTCGTGTCGTTTTTGTTCGCTCGATGCGGCGGCCAGGAAGAGCCCAGGATTCGGATTCGCGAGCCGGTCGCTAGAATCCTCTCATCCATTTCAACCGGAACCGTAGTCTCCAGCGTTTTGCCTGCTTCAGAATCCAATCCCTCGCTCACCGATGACTCGCCGTGGGCTCCGCTGCGTGTTCCCTTGTTTCGTGCTTTTTGGTTTGCCTCCATCGTGTCAAATCTCGGCACCTGGGTTCACGAGGTAGGTGCCAGCTGGTTGATGACGAATTTGGATGCCAGCCCCGAAATGGTGTCTGCGGTTCGGATTGCGATTTCGGTGCCCACGATTCTGTTGGCGATTCCAGCAGGCGTGATCGCGGATCGAGTCGATCGCAGGATGCTGCTGATTTTGACGCAGTTGGTCTTGTTGATCACCACGTCGACCTTGGCAGCGATGACTTTCAACGGAATGATCACCTCCTGGATGCTGCTGGGGCTGACCTTTGTGATCGGGCTTGGCACGGTTCTGCACGTCTTGAACTGGCAGTCGACGATTCCGGAATTGGTACCCAAGGAACAACTTTCGAGAGCGATCTCACTCGGCAGCATCAGTTTTAACTTGGCGCGTGCTGTGGGGCCGGCAATCGGAGGAGTCTTGATTGCGTTTGCCGGCGTGTGGATCGCCTTTGCGGTCAACGCGGTTTCGTTTGCGGGCGTCTTGGGCGTACTGTTCTTTTGGAAACGCGAGCGAAAGGAAAGTTCCCAAGGGCAGAGCTTGATCGCTGCGTTATCGGAGGGCCTGCGGTTCGTGCGTGACGAGCCTGTGATGCGAAACGTGCTGATCGCAGTCGCAGCGTTTCTGTTGCCTGCGACGGCTCTTTGGTCACTGCTGCCGTTGGTCGCGCGTCAGCAATTGGGTTGGCAAGCAGATGGATTCGGCATGCTGGTCACCATGCTTGGTGTTGGCGCAGTGGTTGCCGCCAGGTTCTTGCACTGGATGCACCTGCGTTTCGGCCGTGACCGCACGGTGACCGTCGCGATGATGGTTTTCGCAGTCGGCATGGCGTTGATCGGATTGGCGACCAACGGCTGGCTCGCATTTCTGGCAACGTTCATCATGGGTGGCTCTTGGATGATGACGCTGACGACCTTGAATTCCACGGCTCAGATGAAGCTGCCCAACGAATTGCGAGCTCGCGGAATGGGGTGCTACATCACGGCGGTCGCGATCTCGATGGCTACCGGTGCGCTGCTTTGGGGCCAGGTCGCGGGATCGCTAGGACTGGCGGCAACCCAGTGGATTGCCGCAGGGACGTTGGTAGGCACATCGCTTGCTCGAATGAGGCTTTCGTTGGAAGCGACGTAGCCTAGCGTTCCCTGCCAGCAAGTGTTTCCAAAGGCCCAGGTCTTTCAACACAAACGCAACATGGCTAGCGGAAACTCATTCGGCGACAGGGGCTTCCTCTTCCTCCGGCGGCTTCGCCATTTCCATGACTGGTTCGCCCCAATCAGCGTCGAAGTTTTCCTTGCAGGTTTCGCATTCGACTTCTGTGCCCATCAACTTGTCGTCAATCACTTGAGCTGCCTCACAGGCTTTGCAGATCACGCGAACTTGGCCCGCATCTTCAGCCATCGCGGATAGGTGCGCCATCGAAACGCCGGCGACTTCGATGTCTTCCGGCTGCAGAGTGGTCAACAACTCGCGATCGACTTCGCTCATCTTTGCCAACCGATTTGCCAAGCGACGCACGCTGCGCTCAAAACTGTTGCGACTGCAACGTCCGTTTCCAAAGTGACGGTCCCTGCCGATGTACAGGTAGGTGAATCCTCTTAGCAGTCGCCGCCGAGCTTCTGTTGGCAAGGTGTACTTCGCCTTATTGGCGATCAGCTCGAAGATTCGGCACAAGGCTTCTGGTGGGTAATCGTCGAAGTGCATGGTCGTGCCGACTCGCGAGCTCAAGCCGGGATTGCTGCGAATCATTTTCTGCATTTCGTTGGGATAGCCGGCCAGGATGACGACCAATCGATCTCGCTGATCCTCCATCCGCTTCAACAGCGTCTGAACCGCTTCGCGGCCGTATTGGTCTTGCCCACTCTCGTCGATCAGCGTGTAGGCTTCGTCGATGAACAGCACGCCATCGAGCGCCTCGTCAATTTTTGCGTTCGTTTTGGGACCGGTCTGACCTGCGTACTCCGCCACCAAACCACTTCGATCGGTTTCGACCAAGTGGCCTTTCTCAAGCACGCCGAGCGCACCGTAGATTTTGGCAACGATTCGTGCGACGGTTGTTTTGCCAGTACCTGGGTTTCCGACAAAGGCCATGTGCAAACTTGGCTTCGTCGTCGGCAGCCCCTCTTTTTCTCGTTGACGTTCCATCTTGAGGAAGTTCGTCAGCGTTTCGATCTGATCTTTGATGGCGTCGAGGCCGACCAAGCGATCGAGCTTCGCACGGGCCTCTGCCAATCGCTCTTCGGGAGTGCGGTCATCGACTGGCTGGGGTGTTGAGGCGGCTTTGGGTTTCTTGGGTGCGTTTGCCGAACCGCCCGGACCAGCCATCGGAGTTGGCTTTTCAGCTGCGGAGAGTCCAACGCCATCACGCAGTCGTTTGGCTTCATCACGCAACCACTGCAGAGCATCGCGGGCGTTGCTGGTGTCTTCTTCGCTGGCCAGGTGTTCGGGGGCGCGTCCTTGCAAGTCATCGAATTGCGTTTGCATCGATTTGAGATTCTGGTTGTCCTCGATGCTGACGTTGCCGTCGACTGATGCAAGCAGGTTTGCCATTCGCATTGCCAAGGTTTCCAGTTCTCCCCAGCGATCGCGGATGGCTGGGATCTCGGCGAAAGGGCGGACCAAGTCGCTCCATTGAAAGTCGTTGGAGGCTTGGATCAACCAGTCCACCGCTTCATGCAGTTGGTTCCCCATCACCGACTTGCCCCAGATATGAGCCAGCAAGGCACGTCCGAGTTGTCGTTGTTCAATCGTCCGTCCCTCGGCATCTGGAACAACCGCAGCAAAGACTTTCATCAGGAAGCCTTGATGCAGATCATCCATTTGGTCGGCCACCGATGTCGCGTTGGCGTCTTCTCCGCCTGAAAGCCAGCCGTAGGAACCGCGGATCAACTCACCACTTTCCACATACAGTGCTTGCGTTTCTTGAAGGGCCTCGCGATAGAGGCGGATGGATTCGATGATGCGGTCGTCAGATGAAGATGACATGGGCGCTGCAATGGAGAATGGACCGGTGTCGGGAAGCCAATATGTTAGCGAATGAACCAGCGGTCGTTCACCCATCACGGCCGCTACTTGGCGATCGGTTTTGCTGGAGGCAAGGAAACGCTGACGAGATTTCCCTGTGCATTCCTTGCGTAGACGTGACCGTTTAACAAAACCGGAATCGTCCAACAGCGTCCCTCTAGAATTTTTGCACGGGCCAGTTCTCGAAAGTCGTCCGGGGTCGCAGTGGCGATCACCAGTTGTCCGTCTTCGCTCAGTAGCACGAGGCGATCACCCGCGATCATCAGCGACCCGCAGCCCAATCCGCGATGCCGCCAAGCCACTTCGCCTGTTTCGTGGTTCATGCACACGAGGCTGACGACGCGGCCCAAATTCGAATTGCCGTCGAAGCCGTACAGGTGGCCCTGGTGCAAAATGCTGTTGTTGAAATGGTTACGCATCTCGCGGTTGTCGTAAATCAGTTCCAATTTCCTGTCGACTAAGCGAAACAAACCGCAGCCGACTTGGTAGCCCGTCGAAACGAAAATCGAATCCTCGTGAACGATTGGCGTTGTCGAATTGGTGCGAAACGGAGACGGCCACGGAAACGAATCGACTTCGCTGCCATCGTCTGCTTGCAAGACACGCACGGCATCGCAGTCCAAGGTCACGATCATTGGTGCATCCCCAGAGGGGAACAGCGCTGCGCTGCCATAACCGGCGGGGTGCTTGGATGATTTCCAGAGGATGTCGCCGGTTGTCTTGGCGTAGGAAACCACGCGGCCAGCTTCCAGAATCAGTTGATCGCCAAGGATGAAGGGCGAACTGTTGAATCCCCACTCGGGCAAACGCACGTCCAAATCGTCTTTGAGTTGTCGTTGCCAGACGACTTGACCGTCGGATCGCCGGAAGCAGAACAGTTGCCCTTCTTTTCCGACTGTGAGGACGTGTTCGCCATCGATCGTTGGCGTCGAACCAGGGCCACCCTCATAGAGATTGGCTACCAACTTCGAGGGATAAGAATGGCTCCAGATCTCTTCGCCCGTCAGAGCATGGAAACAGAACACGGTCTCCATTCCCTCGGCGTGTCCCAAGGTGAATAGTTGGTTGTCTGCAATCGCAACGGAACTGAATCCGATGCCGACCTCCTTTTGCCAGTCAACTTTCAGACCATCGTCAGGCCAGTCCGTTGACCAGTTCGCTTCGGTAGAGATCCCGTCATGGTGCGGACCCATCCAGTTCGGCCAAGCTGGGGCGTCGGCATCCGCGAGGTTGGCGATGGAGCATGCGGTGAAGCAAAATGCGAGGGTGAGCGAACGCATGTATGTCTTCCTGACGGAAATTGAGTGGACTACTTTTGGGACGTTGTGATTCGTTTGACGAAACGCAGTAGAAGTGGATGAGCCGGATCGGCCATCTGGCCGTGGTTGTAGCCGTCCAGTTCCATCAGCTCGACGTCGGGGTGCCCGACGACTTTCAACATCCGCCACATGTACGCATTCTCTTCATGTCGACCGAGCATTTCCAGTTCGCGATCGCCCGTGATGAACAGCGTCGGCGGCGCGTCATCACGTACATGAAACAACGGTGCCATGTCGTCGATGATCGGCTGCTTCCCGTCGATGCCACGCTCGGCGCGGACGGTGAAATGCGTGATGGTGTGTCCGCTGTAGGGAATCAAGCCGGCAATCTGATCGGCGTCCACATCGTGGGCCGCCAACCAACGCTTGTCGAAGCCAAGCATGCTGGTCAGGTAGCCACCGGCGGAATGCCCGCTGACGAATACCTTGCTCGCTGATCCGCCGTGTTGCTCGATGTGCTTGATTGTCCATGCAACCGCCGCGGCCGCATCCTCAATGTAGGCTGGTGATTTGACTTTGGGGTGCAGTCGATAGTTGACCGCAACAACAGCGACTCCTTTCTCTTGCAGCCCCTTCGGTACCGATCGCTTGCCGCTCTTGAGTCCGCCACCATGGAACCAAACAACGGTCGAGAAGTCTCGCTTGCCGACCGGGTAGTAAACGTCTAGTCGACAACGCTGCTTCATGTAGTCGGTCAGGTCATCACCTGTCCGATAGGAAACGTCTTGGACGGTTTGGTAAGCCTGAGCCGACGGTTTCTCCTGCCCCCAAGCGTTTGGCAGCAACAGGCCGCTGGAGAGGCCAATGTAAAGTAAACAGGTCCAACAGTTTCGCACTTCAATCGCTCCGGCTGTGTTTCAGGCCAAGCGAGTCACGTGTTTGCTCGGCATCATTGAACGCCAATATAGCAGCCCATCGCTTTCGATTTGTGCGAGGGCGAAGACGCCGATAAACTGAAGCGACGCCGATCAACTGAAGTGACGCCGATCAACTGAAGCGACGCCGAGGCCGAATCGGAACGGCCCATTTTTGGGACGCCCACTCTGGCCAGCTACCGAAACCCTGAGAACTGTGAGACGAACATGAAGAGTCTGATCCTTTCGTTCTTGTTGTTGGCGATCTTGGTGTTCACGGTACTGCTGATCGGTGAGCCCGTTGCTCAGGAGTCGGAGCCAGCCCCACGCTTGCCCGAAGCCGGTAAGCAGCTTGAGTTCCGAGTAGCGAAGATCGAGGCGATCTTGCAGCGCGAAGTGGAAGTCCCCGGAATGGAGGAGCTCCAGTCACGCGTTGCCGAGCTGGAGCGTTCGGTCGAGGCCGTTCGGCCAGCGGGGGCGCGGGCGAGAGACGACTCGAGTGCGGAGGAAATCGAACGGTTGCGACGCAAGAACGAAACGCTGCAGCGAACGGTTGACGGTC
>JBGCGI010000291.1:0-4847 GCA_045110715.1 Rubripirellula sp. | reverse complement strand
CGAATCCGTCTCCAGCAAGTTGCCAAGCAAAATGCTGGATGCCGACGCCACGCTCGCCCGGCTAGCTTGAAGTATCGAGATCAAGAAACAAGTTCGGACTCTCGTCGTCGGTTGCTGGCGTTTCCGATTTCTTGTCTTCGTCGGTGCTAGGCGTTGGATTCAAGGGGAGCTCTTCGTGAATCTCACGATCACCGTATAGTCTGATCTCCGAATTCGGACCCTTCACGGCGTCTTCTGAAGTTTTCGACCGCTCGGCTTTCTGCGCCGCGATAACCACCATCGCTTCTTCCAGGCTCGCGAGACTTCCTTTGGCCTCCTCCACGCCCAACACTGCGATTGCGAGCAGACGCTCCCCATTGCGGATGCTCTCCTTCGATTGTTTGCCTTCTTGCATCGCCTTCAGGCGATTCCGTTCGTAGTCGAGCTGCAGCTCGGCCATCTTGATTTCTCGTATCAAGGATGACTGCATTCCCTTCAAACGCTTTTCAAAAAAAGCGACTTGCGACTTGGTATTTGAAGTCGCCAACAATGAATTCTGAAGCTCCTGTTGAGGAATCTCGCCTTTGTCTCGGAGCATCTGCAGCGTCTTCTGCTTTGCTTCCGCAAGCCTCAGTTCTCCGGAGGCAATCGTTAGTTTCTCGAGGACATCGTAGACCTCCGTCATCCGTGATCCGGATCGCTTGACATCGTTTTGATAGGGCGGCAGCCGTGATTGCCCATTTTCGGGATCTCTTAAAGCGCGGGCCGGCGATGTTTGCCTCTGAGTTGATGATCCCCCTCTTTGTTGTGGTGGTGAATTGAAGTTCGAGGTGGGCGATTGGAGTGATCGGGTAGAAGGTGGTCCAGGACTCGCAACGGGCGGCCCGGTCCTCCCCGGAAAGCCGGATGCTTGGCCCGATCCCGATAAACCTGAAGCGACGCGTCGCGAATTGGAGGTTGCCTGCGCTGAATCGACTTGCCAGTCCAACGCGTTTCGCTTGCCCAGCAGGTCATCCATCCGGCGTTGGATGATCCGCTCGCGATTCTGATCGCGTTCATCGTGTAACTCGATCAACGCTTCAAGACGATCTTTCGCTGATTCGATTTCTTTGGCTTGCCGATGGTGCATTTCCGCAAACTCTTCTCCCAGCAGGGATCGCAAGTGATCCATCTTCGCCGCTTTCTCATCTTCATCTGCAATCGGAGAAGCGCCCTGCAAGTGGTTCAACAGTCCAGCAACCTCACGATTGACAGGAGGCAGACCTCCTGGCGGCAAACTTCCGCTGTAGTTTTGAACATGCCATCGCTGGGTCGTCACCGGCACGCGACGCACTCGCGTCTCTGTTCTTGACCGAACGGTTCCTGTCGCAGGGTCTTGATAAGGGATTGTGACGGTATATTTTTCATCGCGAAAACTGGTTTCTTGGACCGGACGGTAGTACATTGAATTGGCTTGACCACTGGCAACCGTGGGTTGCTGTGCTAGGCGGATTGCCTGGCCAAATCCATTTGGGTCGGAGGGAGACGCCGGTCCTACATCGGTGCGTTTGAAGCCAGCACGATCCTGGCCCTGCGCGGATGGAGTTTGCCAGGACAACCACATGATCATCGAGGAAGCGACCGGCATACCGATCACCAAGCCAACCAGCATCAGCAACCGACCTCGTGTTCGCTTTTTGGGCTCGGCAATCACGGTTGTCGATTCAGTTTGTGATTCATCACTCACTTTGTTTCTCCTTGTCACTTGGCTTGTTCTTGAAAGTTTGTGGTCGCCCTTTCCAGCTGATCAGACAACTGGTCCAGAACGACTTCCATCGCTCGCAACTCGTTCTCGACTTTCATGCCGTGCCAACGCAGATTTTCATCTTCGGTTGAGACTGGCGTGAGCAGGGAATCCGGCAGGATCGGAGGCTGTTGCTGCTGGCTTCGCGACAACGCATCTGACTGAACTGTCCGGCGATAGAAACGGGGCCCGGAATCCGAACCAGGCCCCGCGTCGATTGTCAGGAAGGCCGCACCAGCAATCATCACGGTGACGGCCGACGCTAGCGCCCACCATCGAGTACGACGACGGTTCTGACGCAAGGAACTAGGCAGGGCATTGCGAGTGGGGTTCTCGACGTGAGCATGCGCTACACGCAAGACGGAGGCGGCTTCTTCCGCGGATGAAATCCGCCGCGAAAGCTCGCCCTGCATCAACTGTGCTACCAGGCTGTCGAACCAGCCGGGAACTCGTTCGTTGATCTCTGAAATTGGCTTGGGCTGCGTCTCCGTGATCTTGCGCAGGACGCCCAGGGGAGTCTCCGCTCGAAAGGGTGGGCGGCCAGTGGACAATGCATACAGCAGGCTTCCCAGACTGAATAGGTCACTGCGTCCATCAATGGATTCGCCACGGGCTTGCTCAGGACTCATGTACTGGGGTGTTCCGGCGATCATGCCACTGGTCGTCAGCGTTGCATCGTCCAAGGCGCGTGCCAGACCGAAGTCGCTGATCAGGACTCGTCCATTGCCTTCCTCGATCAGGATGTTGGCGGGCTTGATGTCGCGATGGATCACACCGACTCTGTGAGCTGCAGCCAATCCATCGGCGACCTGCAAGCCAATTCGCAGCACTTCGGTCAGTTCCAGCGGGCCTTCGCGATCAATTCGCTGCTGAAGATTTCCGCCGCCTATGCAAGGCATCACAAGGTAGGGCAAACGTGCCGTGGGAACGACACTGTAGATCGGAACCACAGCAGGGTGCACGATTGCGGCAGCCGCTTTGGCTTCCCGCATGAAGCGAGCACGCGCTGCCCCCACGCCGGCAAGATGAGGCGAGAGGATTTTGATCGCGACGGGACGATTCAGCTCCGTGTCGATTCCACGCAACACGACCCCCATTCCCCCCTGACCGATCACGCCTTGAATTGGATACTGATCGATACGCCCGATCGACCCCACACCGTCCCGCCCTGTTTCGGTCGACTCCAACAGCGGCTGAATCCAATCCAGCGACGCATCGAGCGAGCGCAAAGGAATGGTTCCGTTATGCTCGCCCTGGAGCTTCAGACGAGTCGCTCCCACCGTGCTCTCGGACAAGACTTCTACCGTTTCGTTCCACCATTCAGGCGCACCTGCGATCCGCTGGAGTTGTTGTTGGCAGCTCGCGCATCGGGAAAGGTGTGTCTCTACTTGGCGTGCCTCTTGGAGCGGCAAGCGGTCGTCCAACAGCATTTTCAGCTGATCGGGTTCGTAGTGATTCTGTTTCGCAATCATATTTCTATTCAAAGGAGTTCGATTTCTGGATTGGAGAACCGACAGGTACACCTGCTCGGTGGCGTCCATCGCCGCTCACTCTTCGATCCTTTCGTGCACGAGTTCACGGATGCGTTTTAGAATCCGACATCGCGCGACGTAGACGGCCCCGGCTGCGATTCCAAGTTCAGCGGCGACCGCTTCAATGGTCGATCCTTCCACCGAGGTTTTCCAAAACGCCATCCAGTTGACTTCGCCAGTCTTCGTTCGCACCGTACTCGCTGCCCAGCGAAATAGCTGCTTGCGATGGTCGCCATCGAATTCTTCTTCCGGATTCTTCTCGATCGCCCCGTCGATCGCATGGACGAAATCGCTGCCATGGTTGATCTCGTTTCTGGACTTCACCTTGCGAAGTCGATCCACTGTCGCATTGCGAGTGACCCGACTGAGCCAGCCGCGAAAGGATCCACTGCGGTTGATGTCGAACTTTCCAATGGCCGAGGAAACCGACAGCAAGACTTCTTGCACGATCTCTCGGGCGTCCGCATCCTGCAACCCGCGGCGTTTTGCCATCCGATAAATGACCGGTTCATAGACGGCCGTGAACTCTGACCACGCTTGCTCGTCACGCGTTTCCTGCAATCGCACCAACAGGCTTGGCCGCGTTGCTAGGTCAGATACAGATGGCTCGAAACTCAAAACGATCTTCCCGCGAATGATGACAAGAACTTCTTCTGGTCGTTTGTTCTATGAGTCTCACGTCTGCCAGGCTTGGATATTGCGCGAAACAAAAGAAGAATTCAAAAGTTACACGCCCAAACCCGCATTTTGCGAGGATTTCATTTTTTGTGGCGCCCCAGCAATCCGCGAAACCTGCCTGAATATGTGAGGTTCAATCTTACAGGAGCCACCGTTAGTCAGTCGCAATCGAAGGAGGCTGTTCTTAAAGCAGCAACGATTCCCATGAAAAACTTTACGACAGAAGATCAGAAACTCTCGGTCAGTTGTCCTGCTGGGCACCACCTGCGCGGCGGAGTCGAATTGATGGGAAAGCGGGTCAAGTGCCCACGCTGCCAAGCAGCGTTTGTGTTTGCCCCCACGCGTCCTCCTGAGGCCAAGCCTGAACCAAAATCCGTCACCGAGTCCGGTGTGATGAGAATCCTGGGTGACATGAGCCCGCTACCTCCGTCACCGAAGGCACGTGCCGTTTCCACACGACCGTGCACCCGATGTGGCGTAGCAATCAACGAAACGTTATCGGTTTGTCCCCACTGTGCCTGCTATGTCGGTGCATTGCCAAAGTTCATGCAGCAGATGACCGATCAGACGCGAGACTCAGCGTAGAACCGTGTTCCGCATCGCTGTGATGAGCGTGCCACGCGTGGGTGTAACGTCAGCGGAGGCTCGAAGAAGGTTCACGCCAAGGCTCTAAGACGCAAAGAAGACGAAAAATGCGGATTGAAACGCTCTCGAATGCCTTGCCCGACTGGACCTTTGCGCCTTCGCGTGAGCGCACGTGTGTAGATGAGCGGTTGGGCGCACAAAAAAAGCAGAGAGCGTTTGTCTCTCTGCTTGTGGGATGGTCAACCTGGAGGGCGAATCCTACTGGTCTTCAAGCTCGTCGGGTTTTGCCT
>JBGCGI010000290.1:0-29558 GCA_045110715.1 Rubripirellula sp. | reverse complement strand
GCTGACGTGCTGTTAGAAATGCAAGAGCAGCACCTGCAACTCCTGGCTCTACTGGACTCCGAATCACTTCGCGAGATCGCCAAACTAAAACTGCATGGCCACACCAACCAGCAGATCGCCGACTCCCTTGACGTTTCGCCCCGCACTGTGGAAAGAAAGCTGAACCTGATCCGCAGCAAGTGGCGAGTAGATTCCGAATGCGATCACCAACCCTAACTGGGCAGCGCCACTTTCACGTCGCTGCCGCTTCCAGCCGCAGTGAATTGCCGAGCGAAACTGCGGCTGGAAGCCTCAGCCACGTTAAAGCTGGCGCCGCTCCTCGCATACGAGCGTGATGGTTTGAAACTTTGCGATTTACAAAGGTCCGTCATCGTTGGACTCCCCATCGCCACCCGCGGAGGGATGACGAGAGCGGATGTTGCTGGGAATCCAACCCTTGCGTTCCGCCCAGTAGATCCCGGCAGCGATCAGCAACCCTATCCCGAATCCCGAGCTGGAGTCGCTCCAAAACTTGGCGGGATTTTGATCGATGATTGCCTGAATGCCGTGGATCCCAGCCATTGCAAAAGGGATGAGGATGAGTGAGCGCCAGGCCTGCGGCACCTTCAAGATGGAAAGGAGTGCTGCGAAGGCGAACCCCGCGTTCGTCAACACAAGAAACGCAACTGTCGCCTTGGCCCCGATGTCGATCGCTTTTTCCCACGATCCATTCTCGCCGGCAAACCCCTTGGCCAGCCCGACCAGGAATCCGCAAACGCAGATGAACAGTGTGATCATGAGGGCACCAAGCAACCATTGCTTGATCTTCGCAGGTGAATGTTCGTTCATAGGTGGCTCCTGAAATGCTCGTTCTCTAACTCCATCAACGAGAAAATCGAGCTCAGCCCGACAGTTCGTGTCGGGCGGTACCTCATAATCTCGTTGAGTAGATCGACGCGAATAACCTTGAGGTTTCCCTGAGTATGAACGATCCACAGTCCGTCCGGCACCAGATCGATCTGATCTGCGATGAATTCGAGCAAACGCAGGCCGCGGGGGCAGAGCAGGAGCTTGCGTCTTGGTTGGCTCGAGTCGCCCCGGCTCATCAGGAGACGTTGTTTCGTGAACTCTTCAAACTGATCCTGGACTACGACAGCCGAAACGGGAAGAAGACGGATCATGATGCGATTGGTCGATCGTTTCCGCAGTTTCGATCCGTCATCGCCGAGCTAACTGCGAGTGACGATATCGAGGCCACGCTCGATAGCGGCGCCGACGCAGTCCCGCAACAAGACGAGGCATTCGCGACGGAATTGACGCCGCGAACACCAAGTCGACCGCCGACGATCGCGCGGGGCATCAAGGTAAAATACGTTGGTGACTACGAAATCATCGATGAGATCGCCCGCGGCGGGATGGGCGTGGTGTATCGGGCCAAGCAAAAATCGCTGAATCGTGAAGTCGCGCTCAAAATGATCTTGTCCGGTGCTTTGGCGGGTGAACATGAGGTCGCTCGTTTTCGCAGCGAAGCCGAAGCGGCAGCCAACTTGGATCACCCTGGCATCGTGCCGATCTATGAAGTCGGCCAGCACGATGATCAGCATTACTTCTCGATGGGATTGGTCGAAGGCCCAAGTCTCAGCCAAGTCCTGCGTGAGGGCCCGATGCAGCAAGAGCGGGCTGCTAAATTGGTCGAACAAGTGGCTCGCGCGATCGACTATGCGCATGGCCGCGACGTGATCCATCGCGATTTGAAGCCGGGTAACATCCTGTTGACGCCCGAAGGGTTGCCTCAGGTCACCGACTTCGGTTTGGCCAAGCGAATGAGCAGCAATGAAGAGCTAACGACGACCGGCCAAGTCATTGGCACGCCAGCCTACATGCCGCCAGAACAGGCCCGCGGCGACCTCGAAAACATCGGCCCAGCCAGCGACATCTATTCGCTGGGCGCGATTCTTTACGCGGTGCTTTCGGGTCGCCCGCCGCACAACGCGAATAGCGCGATCGAAACACTTCAGCAAGTCATGGACGTCGAGCCGATCAGTGTTCGTTCGCTGAACCCTGCGGTGCCGAAGGACTTGGAGACGATCTGTGCCCGTTGTTTGGACAAAGAACCTGGCCGCCGGTATCCATCGGCAGGCGAATTGGCGGACGAGCTGGGTCGCTTCCTGCGTGGTGAACCGATTCACGCGCGGCCCGTTTCAACAGCCGAACGGATGTATCGCTGGGCGAAGCGACATCCGGGTCTAGCGGGACTCTCGGCTGCCGTGCTACTGCTGACGGCCACGCTGGCAGTGGGTGGACCACTCGCGGCGTTGACCCAATCGCGATTGAAAACGGCTGCGCAACAGAACGAGCAACGCGCCAACAGGCTTGCCGAAAGTGAACGTGAATCCCGCGAACAGGTCGAAGCTGGCCAAGCAGAGCTTGCCGCCGAAAAAGACCGCAGTGATCACGCGTTGTACGCCCGAACGATTTCACTGGCTCATCAACAGTGGCAATCCGGCAATCTGACCTCGGCAGAAGACATGCTGGCGTCCTTGCCTGTTGAGCGGCGCGGCTTCGAGTGGGATTACGTCAATTCCCTCTGCCACCAGGAACTGCACCAATTCACGGGCCTGCGAGGGAACCCAAGACATGCGGCGATGACGCCTGACCAGGAGCACGTGATCGTTTCCGAGCCAGGCAAGGAACCGACCATGCTCGTGTTCAAAATCGGGTCGACTCAGCCTCTAGAAATCCGCTCGATCGCGGTAGTCGCAATCAGCAAAGACGGTCGACGCGTGGCAACCGTTGACCCCAAGAACCTGGGTAGCATGAAAATCATCGAACCGATCACGGGCGAAGTGCTGTCGGAATTCGACGTCGACAAACGCATCACCAGCTATGCCTCGTTCGGAGGCCCGAACGACTCGCTGCTGGCTGCCGCGTTCAATGACCAGACCGTTCGCGTGATCGACACCAGCGACGGCAAAACACTACTGAACATCAAGGAAGTGGGCCGTCGCATGTTGCACTACGTGGCACTCAGCCCGGACGCGAAGCAACTCGCTTGGCGGCGCAGCGATGATGGCGTCATCGAGATCCGCAGCATGAAAGATGGCGTGAAGCTGTACGAAGGTCCGCGGTCTGCGTTGCAAAGTGTGTATCCGATCGCGTTCTCGCCGGATGGAAAAACCATCGCCGTTGGTGGTCCTGGGTCCGCCCAGGTTTTGCGGGCCAGCGATGGCGAGCCGATTGGATTCCTGGATGGACTCAAGGGCGCGGCACTTTCACTTGCCTTCTCACCCGATGGCGGTCGGATCGCAGTGACGTGCGAAGATGGAATGGTCCGCGTTTACGACGCGACGCAGAGGCGTTTGCTGACGAAATTGATCGGTCACAAGGCTGGTCAAGTTTATGGCGTCCTGTCCGTTTCGTTTGACGCCAGTGGAGATCGCATCATCAGTTGCGGAACCAACGGAGTCATCAAAGTCTGGGATGCCTGGAACGGAGATCGCGATGCCATTTCCGGAGCGCCCTACGCGGAATACGTGTTGCCATTCTCGAGCCAGGAGGTGGATTACCTGACAAACTTCAGCGACCGGGTCGAAGGTGTCCGCGTCTCGGACGACGGTAAGTACTTGCTGACCGCTTGCCGTGATCGGAGTGTTGCGGTCTACGACACGAAAACGGACAAGCTGATCCGACAATGGAACGACACTGGCGAAAGCATGGGCACCGCCGACATCGAAGGTGATGTCGTGGTCGCTGGTGGCGGATCGCTGACCGACAGCGGTCCCGGCAAGGTTTATGCGTGGAGCCTATCCTCCGGCGATGAACTCTGGCGACACGAAGACGCCCTGGGGCAGATCAGCCGAGTCGAGATCTTTGATGATGGAAAACTTGTTGCCGTCAGCGTGGGCAGCCAGCAGGGCGCCTCGGGTGAACTCTTCGTGCTCGATGCCAAGACAGGCAAGCGTGTGTGGAAGAGCGAAGCGATCTCATCGATGATCCGCGACTTTGCAATTTCCCCCAATGGTGAATGGATCGCGACCGTCGGATTCGAGCAGGGCGTTCACGCGCACATGGCAAAAACGGGGGAGTATGTTGGTCGTGGGAGCAAAGGAGCGGTTTTCTCGATCGACATCAGCAGCGATGGGAAACAGATCGCACTGGGGACCGCTGACTGGACCGTGGCTGTGATCGACGAAAACACCAAAGAGGAAATCTGGTCCAGCGTTCGCCACAACGGCGCGGTGATGGACGTCAAGTTTGCCGCCGACAACACACGTGTCATCAGTACGTCGATCGACGGCACGGTGCGGATTTGGGATGCCAAGTACGGCGATCTGCTGCTGACCCTGGAAGACACAGGCACCGAGAACTACGAAATCGGTGTTTCCAATTCGGGCAACTTGATTGCGGTCGGCGGACGGGACGCGGCGGTCAAAATGTGGCGAAACTCTCAAGCATCCGAAAGCGAGACGAAGCAGTGGATCACGCTGATCGAGGACAAGTTTGATCGCGAAGAAGTGGGCGGCGACTGGAAGCACGTCAGTGGCAAATGGGAAATCGAAAACGGGCAGCTCAAGGGAGTCTCGGGACCAAGCGTCAGCATTCCAGGCACGAATGAAGCGATGATCACGAGAGCGTCGCTTTTGCCGGGCGATGTTGATGTCAGCTATGACATTCGGATCGATTCGCCGACAATGATCCAAGCGTTGCTTTCCGATGGAGGGGCGCAAAACATGCTGGCAGCAGACTTCATCGGTATCGAGGGGACGCATCTGAATCGCGGCACGACCGGCGTTTCGATTGCCACGGTGACCCATGGAAAGTACGGCGAAGTCGTCTCGCGACGTGGAGGTGGATTTGAGTTCGAACCGAACAAAGTCTATCGGCACCGAGTCCGACGAGTGGGTGATCAGCTGGAACTACATATCGACGGAAAGCTGTACCGAGCGACCGAAGTCGGCATGGATGCACCAACGCCGAACCTGACCTTCCAGTCGCTGTTCGGAAAAGCAGGCAGTGTGATCTGGATCGACAACGTGACGGTCCAAGTACCGGTGGGCTGCGAGGTCGAACTACAAGCCAACAAGGTCGTTGCAGGGCTATTTGAGCTGTTGCAACTGAAGCCGTTAGTGCACAACGGATTGGAAGTGGCCACCGCCGAGCGACTCTTGGAGAACGCCGAAAGCGAGCCTTTTGCGGTGCCAGACGCCGAACAGGTTCGCGAGTTTGCAACCCAACTTGCTAACGATTGGCCAGAGGCTGCGGATGCATTTGCCAAAATCGCGACCATGGCCGCCAACAACAACCGGACGCAGACTCAGTTCAAAACACTTCACAAGTGGGCGATCGAACAGACGCCAGTTGAAACGGATGAAAAACTTTGGGTACAGGCAATGGTGGCCATTCGCGGTGGCGACATCGACGCTGCCAAGATCGCTCTGCTCAAAGCACACAAGCGTTACCGTTCACATCACGGCACACCGCACCCGACTGGTTTGTCACTCCGCGCGTTGGTCAATCAAGCGACAGGCAATACCGAGTTAGCCGAACAGAACCTGCGCGACGCGAAGCAGCTGATTCTGGCCGATCGCTGGAAAGACAAAACCGAGATCACGCGGTGGGTCAAGATCGCGGAAGAGTCGATCGGAAGCTCAGAATCCGATTCGGATGCCACAACATTGGCTCAGCGTGTTTGGGAAATCGATACGGCCAGGATGCTCCGGTCCAACACTCAGCCACTCGATGATGCCGTCTCCGAGGACGCGGTAGCCGTTTGGCGACGCGATGCGGACAGCGACCAGTACCTTCATTCGGTTCCCCGCGAACGTTGGATTGAATCGGAGCGATTTTGGAATCGTGCCAGCAGCATTGGCGTGCACGTGATCCGCTCGCACGTGGACGTGGACATGAAAGCGGACGAGCCTGTGGTCACCAGTCACTACGCCTTCGAGATGCCGGGCATGTTCTTCACCTACGTTCAACTCGACACGTTTCGGCGACAGGACGGTGTTGCTGCCGATCAATGGAAGATTTTCAAACGGGACTCGCGCGTGACGCGGTGGTTTCACCGAGGAACGATCCATGACATGCAGCGTGATGGCTGGAATGCGTTGGACCAGCGCGTGACAGACGCCGAAGCAAGCGGCGAAATCAGCAAGATCACGACCGCGCTCTCGATGGCGTGTCGTCCTGAAGAGTGCTTTCAGAAAACGCGAGGGCTTCTGGAAGATGCAAAGCAAGGTAGGGAGTTAGTGCAGTTGGTCGAGGCAGCCTATGGCGCGCACCGTCCGGAGGTTGCAAACCAGGCTGCCAAAAAGGCGATTGAGATGGACCCAGAGGTCAGCAGCCTGCCGGTGATGCGATACATCGCCGCCAAACAACTGGCGGCGAAGGAATACTCGGCGTTTGGAGACAATATTTCCATCCGCCCACCAAGCTTCTATCGCCAGGCCTCCAAGAACTTGCTGGCCGCGGGCCCAGCGGGGGTCGCCGCATGGCAGCCGACGATCGACTCGCTGTTCGGAGTTTTCCGCCATCAGGGCGTATCGATCGCAGACATGGAGATTGCCACGCTGGCTTCCCGCAAGGGCCCGCTGAAGTGCGAACTTCTGGAACAGCGAGCCATGACCGTCGACGGGTATCCAGCACGCACACTGGTGTTCTCAGGCAAGGGAATCGGTCGCGCAGTGGCCTACGGTGGCAAGCCGACCATGCAGCGATTCGTGATCATCCAAAGAGAGGACGACTTGGTTGCGATCGTAGTGAGCTCCTTTTCCGACGAGTTCATTTTCCGTGATAGCGAAGCCAAGTCCGTGATCGAAACCATGAAATTGAAGGTACAAAACGATGATTGATGCAGCGAAGTTTGAAAAAGCGCGGAAGATGAGCCTTGCCTTGGTTTGGTTCCTACCGATCGGCATCTTGCTGGCGCTTAGCAGCCTGTTGGAAGGCTCACGGGCCTGGGCAATGCTGATTTGCACGACCGCCTGGATCGGAATCGCCTGGGGACTTGGAGCCACGACCGGCTGGACCGAAGCCGTGCTGGGGATCAGGAGCGAGCACGCCCCAGCTCGATCGGCGTTTTACGGTCTGTTCATGGCCGTGTTTACTTTCTGGGGCCCACACATTGCGGGATTCATCACGATCATGGGCATTGGCGGAGCACTCCCAGAGGCCCACCAACCCTCCGGTGGATTGCACCAAGGCAACATGTACCAATCATTCTCAATGTACTTCTGTTGTGTTGGGTCGGTTTGGTGGGGAGTCTACAAAGCAACTCGAGAAAGAACTGATGGAACCTGAGCACTGCTCAAGCGTCGGGTTTAACCGCCAAGCGTTCCATCAATAACAGCCTCCATTGGTTGAAAGCATTCCAGGTTCACGTGTTTTGCGGGGCGGAAACGAAACTTCAGCCACAACTTCCGTGTTTGGAAAACGATCAACGGGCGCGGGCTTTCAGGAAGCCTGCAGGGGGCGGGGCGGTCTGCTCGGGCCAAAACCCAAAAAACGGCCGAAGAAATCTCAGCTTTGCTGATAACAGCCGTTGACGGTTTTGCCAAAGAGCCCTAAATTTTGCGACTTGCCCAACGGGAGTTGCTCGTAGGCAATCTAGTTGATTCAGCATTTTATCCGGAGATGACTCTCGATAGTCTCCTGAATCGCTAGCGGACTCCACTTATAACACATCTCGAATTGGTCACCCACAGTGTCAGCCGGAGCTAGCGAAGTCATTCGAATTCGTATGGAAGCATACGATCACTCGGTCTTGGACCAGAGTGCCCAAGAGATTGTGGACACCGTGAAAAGAACTCACAGTGAAGTCCATGGACCGATCCCATTGCCAACTCGCGTTGAGCGGTACACGGTTCTGTCCAGCCCGTTTGTGAACAAGAAAGCTCGTCAGCAATACGAGATTCGAACTCACAAGCGTTTGATTGACATTGTCCAGGCAACAGCCAAGACGATCGAAGCATTGAATAAGTTAAGCCTCCCTGCCGGTGTAGACATCAAGATTAAGGCGTCAGCACGATAAGGCAAGGTTGATCTGCTGGCCGTCCAAGCTCACTTGGATGCGGCTCGCAACATATAAGCACATTGTTACCAAGTAGCGGTTTCCGGATGAACGGAAGTCCGGTCGATAACTTCGGTGGAGTGCAAGTCTGATTCCAGTTCGTTCTGCGGGCATGGAATACCAAGAGAGATTTGTGCGATATCGCTGTTCGGCTCGGCAAGCTCGAAATCCAACACGAATGACGGACGCCCTGAGGACTCAGGGCGAGATGAAACTTATGTCACCATCAATCCTCGGCAGAAAAGTCGGGATGACACAGATTTACCTCGAAGACGGTCGGGCAGTGCCCGTGACCGTGATTCAGGCCGGTCCATGTCACGTACTGCAGGTTCGCAGTCTTGATCGCGATGGCTATGAAGCCGTTCAGTTAGGTTTCGAGGACAAGCCACGCCGCTTGGCCAGTCGTAGCGAGCGAGGCCACGTTGCCAAGTTGGATAGCAAGCGAGCCAAGCAGCGTGCTGCTGCAGGCGTCGAGCTACTTCCAAAGCCTGGTTGTGAACCACAGCGATTCATTCGCGAGTTCCGCGGGGCGAGCGAATTGGAAGTCGGTGCTACGATCACCGTCGATCAATTCGACGAAGTCAAGCGAGTCGACGTTTGCGGAACAAGCAAAGGTCGCGGTTTCTCGGGTGTCATGAAGCGACACAACTTTTCTGGGCAACGTGCAACGCACGGTGTTAAGAAAGTGCATCGCCACGCTGGTGGTACCGGCTGCAGTGCGTCGCCAAGCCGCCTGTTCAAAGGCATTCGCATGTCAGGCCAATACGGCAATGCGAAAACCACTTCTCGAAACCTAGAACTGGTTCGAGTCGACGCCGAGAACAATCTGTTGCTCGTTCGTGGTGCCGTTCCTGGCCCCAATGGCGGCTTTGTCACCATCAACGAAACGAACAAGGTGGGCTAAAAAACATGGCAACATTAACAGTCTATAACGAAGCTGGCAGCGAAGTCGGCAAGTACGAGATCGACACCGAGCAGCTTGCTGACCGCGTCAATAAGCAACTCCTGCACGATGCGGTTGTGATGTACCAAGCCAACTTGCGTCAGGGTTCGCACAACACGCGAACTCGTGGCCAGGTCTCTGGTACGAACAAAAAGATGTACCGCCAAAAAGGCACCGGTAACGCACGTGCTGGTAGCAAGCGAACCAACGTTCGCCGTGGTGGTGGAGTTGCTCGCACGATCAAGCCACGCGATTACAGCTATCGCCTCAATAAGAAAGCCCTGCGTTTGGCAACGCGAATGGCAATTCGCTCCAAGATCGATGATGGCGAAATGGTCGTCGTCGAGAGCTTGGGCTTCGATGAGCCAAAGACCAGCAAGATGGCATCGGTCCTGAAGGCACTCGGCCTGGACGGTGTTTCGACCCTGGTAGCCACCGCGGACCACGATGTCGCGGTTTACAAGAGCGGCCGCAACCTGACGGGTGTCGCTGTTCAACCAGTTCGCGAAGTCAACGCGTTGTCGATTTTGAAGCCACGTCGAATGCTGGTCACTCGTGAGGCACTCGACAAAATCAAAGACGGAACGTTCAACGCCTCGCTCGACGACACTCCTGAAAAGAAGTCGTAGTCGAAGTTTGGTAGCGGAAGACCGAAAACACACATAGTTACGAAGTGATCAAAGATGACGACTAGGATCCAACCACCAGCACCCCCTGAAGGCGGCATCGACCTGAAGGCGCATCAAGTTTTGTTGCGTCCGTTGGTGACCGAAAAGGGAGTGCACCGGGCGACCCGAAACAATCAGTACGCTTTCGAGATTCATCGTGACGCCACCAAGCACGATGTCAAGAAAGCTGTTGAAGAACTGTTTGACGTGAAGGTTACCAAGGTGCGAACGCAGACTCGCAAGGGAAAGCTTCGCCGTTACCGTTTTCGTTACGGTCGCACTGCCGACTGGAAGAAAGCAATCGTACAACTGCAAGAAGACCATCGCATCGATTTCTTCTAATCAGCCTTCGCTGACGCCATAGCAACTGAACAAACTGCCAACTGAATACTGTGAACTGAAGTCATGGGCATCCGAATATACAAGCCGACCAGCGCCGGACGACGCAACGCGTCTGTCAGCGACTTCGCCGAGCTGACACCAGGCTACAAGCCTGAGCGTTCGCTGCTAAAGCCGAAGCGCAAGACCGGTGGTCGTAACAATCAAGGCAAGATCACTTCACGCCATCGCGGTGGTGGACACAAGCAGAAGTATCGAGTCATCGACTTCCGGCGTCGCAAAGACGGCATCCCTGCAACCATCGATTCGGTTCAATACGATCCGAATCGCTCGGCACGGATCGCGTTGCTGAAGTACACCGATGGCGAAAAAACATACATCGTCTGCCCCGGCGGATTGAAGGCTGGCGACAAAGTCGAAAGTGGCCCCGAAGCAGCTCCCTCCTTGGGAAACTGCTTGCCACTGAAAAACATTCCTCTGGGAACCGCGGTTTGCTGCATTGAATTGCGTGCTGGCCGCGGAGCAGTGCTGTGCCGATCGGCAGGCACATCGGCGACCTTGATGGCTCGCGAGGCAGATTGGGCACAGTTGTCCTTGCCAAGCGGCGAAGTTCGTCGTGTTCCTAGTGAGTGCCGGGCCACCATCGGCCAGGTCAGTAACAGCGACCACATGAACGTTCGATTGGGAAAAGCGGGCCGTGCTCGTTGGCTTGGTCGTCGTCCGCATGTTCGCGGTACCGCGATGAACCCAGTCGATCACCCACACGGTGGTGGTGAGGGCCGAACCAAGGGTGGACGTCACCCAGTCAGCCCAACCGGCAAGAGCGCCAAGGGTGGAGCAACACGTCAGCGGCGTAAGCCAAGTAACAGCTCGATTGTTCGCCGTCGCAAGAGTAAGCGTTACGGCCAATTGAAGTTGCACTAGGTCACCCATCAAACAAACACAAGTTGAACGTAAATCGCCTGGTGTCTGCCGGGCCTACGAGAAAAAAGCATGAGTCGCAGTAGAAAAAAAGGTCCATTCGTCGATCCGAAGCTGTTTTTCAAAGTGCAAAAGCAAGCGGAGAGCGGCGGCCATGAACCAATCAAGACTTGGGCCCGAGCCTGCACGATCGTCCCTGAATTTGTGAACGTCACGTTCATGGTTCACGACGGTCGCAAGCACGTGAAGGTGCAAGTTTCCGAGGACATGGTTGGCCATAAGTTGGGCGAATTCGCTCCCACGCGAACGTTCAAAGGCCACAGTGGAAAAGGCAAGAAGTAGGCGTTCCCCGAGAAAATCCAATGGCATCATTTAAAGCACGTCACAAAAACGCACGCATGAGTGCACGGAAAGTTCGCCCCTTGGCGAATCTGGTCCGTGGCATGTATGCCGACGAAGCTCTTGATACGCTGAAATTCCAACCACATCGCGGAGCGCGAATGTTGGAAAAGGTAATCAAGAGTGCCGTGGGCAGTGCACAGGATCCAGATCAGAACAGCGGACGCAGCCACCGAATCGAAGAGTTGGTGGTCACAGAGGTTTGCATTGATGGCGGACCGATGTTCAAGCGAATCCGACCACGGGCACGCGGTAGTGCGTTCCCGATCAAGAAACGAAGCTGTCACATTCGCGTCGGTCTGACGCCAATTGACGAAGTATAGAACAACTTCCACCAAACAGAATTAGTGGGTCCCATCGATGGGTCAAAAAGTCAATCCGATTGCATTTCGTACCGGCGTTACTCGCGGGTGGTCCAGCCGATGGTATGCATCGAAGCAAGATTTTGCTTCCTTGCTATTTGAGGATCGCCAGCTGCGGACGTTTATCAAGGCGAAGCAGCAGTACCGCAGTGCGGGGATCGACCGAATCGAGATCGAGCGTACTCGTGACGAAGTCCGAGTGATGCTCTATGTTGCTCGACCCGGTTTGATCATCGGAAAGAAGGGTCAAGAAATTGAAGTCTTGCAAGCAGAATTGCAGAACTTGATCGGTCGACGAATCAACTTGAAGGTTGAAGAAGTCGGGCGTCCCGAGTTGCAGGCACAGCTGGTTGCGGAAGATATCGCTCAACAGTTGAGCAAGCGTTCCAGTTTCCGACGCACGATGAAGCGTTCGTTGGAAACCACCATGGATGCAGGTGCCAAGGGCATCAAGATTCAGATGGCTGGACGATTGGGTGGAGCCGAGATGGCTCGCCGAGAGAAACAGATTGCGGGTTCAATTCCATTGAGCACGCTCCAAGCGAAAATTGATTACGGGTTCACCGAAGCGATGACGCCACAGGGGCACATCGGGATTCAAGTGTGGATCAACCAAGGTACTTACGGAGACGAGAACGATGGCGTTGATGCCCAAGCGGGTCAAGCATCGAAAAAGCCAAAGAGGTCGCATAAAAGGTAGTGCGACGCGCGGCAACACGGTCGTTTTCGGTGATTTCGGCATCCAATCTTTAGAACCAGGTTGGGTCAAAGCCACCACGATCGAAGCCGGCCGTATCGCTGCCCAGCAGTACGTTCGTGGCGAAGGCAAGCTCTACATTCGCATCTTTCCCGACAAGTCGGTTTCCAGCACACCGCTGGAAACTCGAATGGGAAAGGGCAAAGGTGAGCCTGACTTCTGGGCCGCGGTCGTCAAGCCTGGGACGATCCTTTACGAACTCGGTGGTGTTACCGAACAGCAGGCCAAGGTGTGTTTTGCACGTCTTGCCAGTAAGCTGCCGGTGAAGGTGCGATTTGTCGAACGACGTTCGGCGTGAGCAAGCCCACAGCCTGATTGAATAGCAATTCAGAAAAGACCAATGAGCACAAATACTGAACTTCGAGAGATGAGTGACGAGCAGTTGGAGGCAACCGTTGAGGATGCTTCGAAGACACTGTTTCTGTTGCGATTCCAATCTCAGTCCGAGCGATTGAATACGCCAACTGAGATTCGCAAGAACCGTCGACTGATCGCTCGGATCAAAACGATCCAAACAGAGCGTCAGAAGGCAACCCAAGTAGCGGCCAAGTAGTCCGCGGTTAAGATATCCAATTGCAGCCACGCTGCTCCAATCAACAACAAACATTTACTCAGGTCCCACATCCCATGCCGAAGCGCGTCGTTTCCGGAATCGTGACCAGCGACAAGATGAGCAAGACTCGTCGTGTGGAAATTCACCGCTTGGTCAAGCATCCGAAGTACAAGAAGTTCATCCGCAGCAAGACGATTTGTTACGCACACGATGAAAACAATGAATCGGGTACTGGCGATCGAGTCGAGATCATCGAGTCGGAGCCACTGAGCAAGTTGAAGCGTTGGCGTTTGGTCCGCGTTGTTGAGAAGAGCACCGAAGTCGACGTGGCTGCTCTTCGTGCCGCCCGCAAAGGTGGTGAGTCAGAAGCGATTGCTGCGGCACACGCTGGTGAACCCGAAACAGAAACTCCAGCAAGCGAATGATCCGAGTTGTTCGCTGACAGGCGAATGAAACCGATCAATCCCGCTTCACTGGTTTGAAACGTAAACGATAGAAAAATGATTCAACAAGAAACACGACTGGATGTAGCCGACAACACGGGCGCCCGACAGGTCATGTGCATCAAAGTGCTTGGCGGTAGCCGGCGTCGAGTTGCCGGCCTCGGCGATGTGATCGTCTGTAGCGTCAAGAGCGTGATCCCCGGCAGTGAAGTCAAGAAGAAGTCGATCGTGCGAGCAGTGATCGTGCGAACGAAGCAACCGACTCGCCGTCCCGACGGAAGCTACATCAAGTTCGACAGCAACGCTGTTGTGTTGATTGATAAAGACAAGTCCCCTCGAGGCACACGCATCTTTGGTGCTGTGGCTCGCGAGCTGCGTGAGCGTAGCTTCATGAAGATCGTCAGTTTGGCAAACGAAGTCGTTTGATCCATTCGCTGACACCACGAAACAATCCAATCCATACAATTGAATTTAGCCAGTAGCCATGTTATTCCGCGTTGATGATGAGGTCGAAGTGATCGCCGGGGCCGACAAAGGTCATCGGGGCAAGGTCCTGAAAATCGATCGCAAGAAGAACAAGTTGGTGGTCGAAGGTGCTGCACGAGTGTGGAAGCACGTTCGCCGTAGCCAGAAGAACCCCCAGGGCGGCCGACTGAACAAGGAAATGCCAATCAGCGCCAGCAACGTGTTGTTGGTGGATCCGAGCAGCGGCAAGCCAACTCGACTTGGCGTCCGCTACCTGGACGATGGCAGTAAAGAACGATTCGCAAAGAAGACCGGTACAAGCCTTGGCATGATTGCTCCTGCCAGTGCCAAGTACGCCAAGAAGAAATCATAGAGACCTGCCGCTAGCACCTTGCGAGCAGTAAACGAAATCAACAAACGAATCTGACCCAAAATGGCCGACACAAAACCACGATTGCAAGCCCGCTACGAGGAAACCATTCGCCAAGCGATGGTCGAGAAGCACGGTTACAAAAATCCTCACCAGATCCCACGCATCGAGAAGATCACCCTGAACAAGGGTGTCGGCAGTGCGATCGGCGATAAGAAGATTTTGGACTTGGAGAACGAGTGCAGGACAGAGATTGCGGGCCAAAAGCCTGTGATCACGATCGCTCGCAAGTCGATCGCGAACTTCAAACTTCGCGAAGGCATGCCGATCGGTTGCATGGTGACAATGCGTCGCCAACGAATGTACGAATTCCTTGACCGATTGGTGGCAGTCGTTTTACCACGTGTTCGTGACTTTCGCGGTATCAACCGCAAAGCTTTCGACGGGCGTGGCAACTACACCTTGGGGTTGACCGCGCAATTGGTTTTCCCAGAACTCAATCCAGATAAGTTCACTCGCCCGCAAGGGATGAACATCACGATCGTGACTTCAGCGAATACCAACGATGAAGCACGTGACCTGTTGGAACTGTTTGGAATGCCGTTCAAGCAAGACAAGAAGAAAACGGACGCTGCATAGCGAACGGTTTCGGTAACGAGACAAAGATATAACGATCCTGGGATGCCAGGTACCATTCAACCACCCTGACCAAGAAAATCGAAAGTCACCCCGTGGCAAGTAAATCGAAAGTCGCGAAGGCAAAGCGAACGCCTAAGTTTAGTTCACGCAAGGAAAACCGCTGCAATTTCTGCGGCAGACCTCGCTCGGTTTATCGTAAGTTCGGCTTGTGCCGAATCTGTTTCCGTGAGAATGCGAACCTGGGACTGATCCCAGGCGTTCGTAAGGCTAGCTGGTGATTTTTGCATCCTTAGGGGAGCCGACAACATTATGATGACCGATCCAATCGCCGACATGCTGACTCGCATTCGCAACGCTGTACGTGTTGAGAAACCGTTTGTCGACATTCCAACCAGCCGCTTCAAACGAGGCATCGCCGACGTGCTCAAACGCGAAGGCTTTATCTGGGACTGGAAAGAAGTCGAAGACGAAGCCGCTCCAACGGCGACGCTTCGACTTGAACTGAAGTATGGACCCAATGGCGAACGCGTCATTCAGTCGATCAAACGCGTTAGCTCGCCGGGTCGCCGACTGTATACACGCGGAAAAGAACTGAAGCCCGTCCTAGGTGGATTGGGAATCAGCATCGTCAGCACCAGCAAAGGTGTGATCAGCGATCGAGAAGCTCGTCGCGATAACATCGGTGGCGAGGTGTTGTGCGAAGTCGCATAACCATTTTTGAATTTGAACCAGCAGCAGACTCCCTGAGTCAAAGTAAGTAAGTGCTATGAGCCGCATTGGAAATAAACCAGTCTCGATCGAAGGTGGTGCAAAAGTATCACTGGCCGGCCGTAAGATTGAGATCGAAGGTCCCAAGGGAAAGCTGTCGTACGAGCATCGTGCGGAAGTCTCTGTGGCCATTGACGAGGAAACCAAGGAAGTTCGTGTCGGACGTGAAAGTGACGAGCGGACCGCTCGTGCCTATCACGGACTCACTCGATCCCTGATCGCCAACATGGTTGAAGGCGTTACCAAGGGTTACGAAAAAAAGCTCGAAATTGTCGGCGTCGGTTACTTGGCCGCCGTCCAAGGTGATGTTCTTCAGCTCCGTGTTGGTTTTGCCAACGAGCTGCACAAGAAGATTCCCAAGGATCTGACCGTTACCTGCCCCGACCAAACCCACGTGGTCGTTCAAGGCTGTGACAAGCAAATGGTTGGGCAGTTCGCTGCCGAAGTTCGCTCACTGCGAAAGCCGGAGCCTTACAAGGGCAAGGGTGTTCGCTATCAAGGCGAGCAAGTTAAGATCAAGCCTGGTAAATCGGCAACCAAATAGTCAAACGTTAATCGCAAGCTGGCTGGGACCAATAATTGGGTTTTGGCAGCGAATCACACTCAGACGAATCATTTTCGGTCGGTAGTCAGATGGACAAGAACAAAACCATTCAAAAGAAGCGACTACGTCGCCGTCGCCACGTACGCAACCGATTGCGTGGCTCGGCTGACCAGCCGCGACTTTGCATTCATCGCTCCTTGAAGCACTTTAGCTGCCAAGTGGTGGATGATGAGAGCGGTAAGACGCTGGTCAGCGCCAGCACACGTGACAAAGCAGCTCGCAGCGATGTCGCCAATGGTGGCAACTGTGATGCGGCAGTCGCGATTGGTAAGATGATCGCAGAAAAGGCGACCGCAGCAGGAATCAAGGCGATCAAATTCGATCGCGGTCACTGCAAGTACCACGGACGGGTCAAAGCTTTTGCGGAGGCAGCCCGCGAGGGCGGCCTGCAGTTTTAAACCCATCCAAAACAACACAACAAACCTCCCTATCGAGGACTGAACGATTAGTAACGCACAACGCAACAGTGGCGGATCACGCGGCGGCGGACGCAATAAGCGCAACGAGCCAGAGGGTCCAGGCGAGGGCATGCTCGACCGAGTCGTCAAGATCAAGCGCTGTGCCGCTGTGGTCAAAGGTGGCCGGCGATTCAGTTTCGCAGCAATGGTCGTGGTCGGTGACGGCAAAGGCAAAGTTGGCTGGGGTTACGGAAAAGCAAACGAAGTCCCACCAAGCGTGCAAAAAGCAACCAAGCAAGCTAGCCGTAGCTTGATCGATGTACCGTTGGTCGAGGGTTCCATTCCTCACCAAGTGCTCGGTCACTTCGGTGCTGCCAAAGTTGTGCTCGTTCCTGCTGGTGCAGGTACGGGTATCATCGCTGGCCAAGCCGTTCGAGCTGTCTGTGAAGCAACCGGAATTCACGACATCCTGACCAAGTCCTACGGCACAAATAATCCAGTCACACTGGTCAAAGCTACCATCGACGCACTGTCGAAGCTTCGAACAGTCGAGCAAGTCGCCGCCCTTCGTGGGTTGGAAGTTGAAGAGCTGACCGCTTAAGAAGTTTCGGTTCAGCCCTCCCCAAATCAATCATTGAAAACAAAGTAAGTTAGGTTTCGTCATGATCCTCAATGACGTCCATCGCGGCATCACAAAGAATCGCAAGCGTAAACGTATCGGACGTGGTCCTGGTAGCGGTCACGGCAAAACAGCTGGCCGTGGTCATAAGGGTCACAAGAGCCGCAGTGGTTACAGTCGCAAGCCGACTTTCCAAGGCGGTGCGATGCCAATGATTCGTCGGGTCCCCAAGCGTGGTTTCAATAACCGCTGGGCTCTGACTGTCTTCGCTGTCAACGTTGGCAAGATCAACGATGCATTCGATGAAGGTGCGGAAGTCACCTTGGAAGCGATGGCAGAGAAGGATTTGGCCAAGGGAACCTTTGACATCGTCAAGATTCTCGGCGATGGCGAAATCACAAAGAAGCTCACCATCTCGGGTCACCGATTCAGCAAGTCAGCCGAAGAGAAGATCAAGGCTGCTGGCGGGACGATCAATAAGTTGGCTCCGAAACGGAAACCGGAAGAACGAGTTGCTGAGCTGAAGGCTCAAAAAGCCAAAGCTTAGTTTTCAGCCACGAACAGGGAAGTTGCGGCGAATGTTGCTATCGCTCTGGTCATATCATGGCGGTAGACTGCCGCTAAACGCATAATCCAATGACGGACTGACGGACGCATGTTTGAAAAGCTGCGCATCATTTTCTCAATTCCCGAGCTTCGCAAGAAGGTCTTGTTGACCATCGGGCTGCTGGCTGTTTACCGCATCGGTTTTCATATACCGCTGCCCATGGTTGCTACCAACATCGGAGAAGGCGGCGGCACTGCCGCACAGTTCTTCGAGAAGGTAGCAGTCTTCGCTGCCAGCGACCTGCGTCAAGCAACAATCTTTGGCTTGGGCATCATGCCCTACATCTCAGCCTCGATCATTTTCCAACTCCTCGGCAGTGTGTATAAGCCGCTTGAAGAGTTGAAGAAAGAAGGCGAAGCGGGCCGCAAGAAGCTCAACGAGTACACTCGTTATCTGACCGTCGCTATTTGTGTCGTTCAGAGTTATATGTACTTGAAGTTCATGCTGATGTCGGGTGGACCGTCGGGCAACGGTAATATCAATCCAAACTTTGCCACCGCCGATGGCAGTCTGTTCTTCGGTTGGCAAATCGTGGCGGTGCTCGTCATGACCTGTGGTACCGTGTTCCTGATGTGGCTCGGTGAGCAGATCGACGAATACGGTATCGGCAACGGTATCAGCTTGCTGATCATGGCAGGCATTTTGGCCCAGATGCCCAAAGCACTCTACGAGTTGATCCGTAACATGAAGACCGAATTGACCGGTCTGAGTCGCGGTCAAATTGGAATCGAAACGCTCGTGCTTCTGGTGGTCTTATTTGTCGGGGTCGTGTTTGGGGTGGTCTTCATCACCTTGGCCCAGAGAAAAATCCCCACTCAGTCTGCCAAGTTCACACGCGGACGCCGAGTTTACGGCGGAACGCGACAACACTTGCCGCTGCGTATCAATCAAGCTGGCGTGATGCCGATCATCTTTGCCAGCAGTCTGTTGATGATCCCAGGATTGCTGATGGGTGGGTTGGCGAGTTATGTCGGCAGTGAAAGCATGCTATTCAAGCCGTTGAACTTGATCGGTCTGACGATGAACGACCAAGCATCCTTCATCTTCAACATGCTTTATGTCGTGCTGATCTTCTTCTTCTGCTACTTCTGGACGGCGATCACGTTCAACCCGAAGGAGATGTCAGACAACCTGCGAGACAGCGGAACGTTCATTCCTGGTTATCGACCAGGTAAGCGAACCACCGACTACCTTGAAAAAGTCATGGTCCGAATCACCTACGTCGGTGCTGCGTTCCTTTCGGTCGTTGCCATTGTTCCAACCATCGTTTACGGATCGCTTGGCGTTCCTTACTCGATCGCGGGTTTCTACGGTGGCACAGGACTTCTGATTGCGGTTAGCGTTGCATTCGATCTGGTCCAGAAAATTGACAGTCACCTCGTGATGCGAAACTATCGCGGGTTGCTAGAAGGTGCTGGCGGCGGTGTCTCGCCGGTGGTTTGACCCGGCTCAAGAGTATGCTTAGGCAGCTTGCCCATTGACCCAGGATCGGATGGTGTTTCGATGAGAATCGTGTTCATCGGTCCTCCAGGTGCAGGCAAGGGAACTCAGTGCAAAAGGCTCACTGAGCGGTTAGAAATCCCGCATTTGTCTACGGGCGATATGCTTCGCGAGACGAAAGAGGGATCCCCTCTCGGACGATTGGTATCGAGCTATATCGATGCTGGCCGATTGGCACCGGACTATTTGGTGATGCCAATCGTGACCGCTCGCTTGGGCGAGCCCGATTGCTCCAATGGATGCTTGTTCGACGGGTTTCCCCGCACCGTCAATCAGGCAGAGCTTTTGGATCAGTTTCTGGATGATCAGTCGTTGCAATTGGACGCTGTCCTGGACCTGCAGGTCGACACCGGTCAACTTCGCGAGCGATTGCTAAAACGAGCCGAAGTCGAGAATCGGGCCGACGACAACGAGGCAACCATCAGCGCCCGATTGAAGGTCTTTGAGACTCAGACAGCGCCGGTCCTGGACTACTATCGCGGGCGAGGAGTGGTCCAGCAGGTGAATGGCATGCAGTCGCCAGACGCGGTCTATTCCCAGATTCTGTCTGGACTTGGAATCGCAAAGTAGCGTGAACCGCTAAGGATTGCTGATTCAAATGCCATTTAGCGTGCTCGCCTCACAACGTGTCGCGGCCATACAATGGAATCGTCTCAGCCTCGTCTCAAGATTCCATAGCTTCTTCGATGCTAAATCGTAAGATGCTTCTTAGAAGGTCTGATTGTGATCCGGAAATTACAAATTCATTTACGACTGACGGACAGCACGATGCGAACGCTCTGTTTTCGCTTTTCCTGTATCTCGATTGCCCTGCTGCTTGGGTCACTGATCACATCGGGAACGGCACGTGGCCAGGTTTTTGGGCGACCGATGAATGGTTCGCAATCGGGACGTTTCATCGATGCGCCGCGTGGTATTCAGCAACAATTGCGAGAGGCCGAGCGTGCCTTGGCCGAGGAACGTTTCAGCGACGCCGTGGTTCGACTCGGCGATCTACTTTCTGCGGCAGCCGACCAAGGTGACGACGACGATCTTGCTGGGCAGGACTTCTTTCTCGAGATTGACGATACTCGCCCGTCAGGAACTCCTGTCAGCAACAGCATGTTGCGAACCGCACGGATGATGATCGGCTTGTTGCCTTCGGATGCCTTGGAGACCTACCAACTTCGTTACGGACCGCTGGCTCGGAAACTTCTGACAGAAGCGGGCGAGACTCGCGATTGGCACAAAGTCCGAGACGTTCGCCGAATGTATTTCCATACCGAGGCCGGATACGAAGCCTCGGTGCTTCTTGCCCAACATGAGATGTTCGCGGGTCACGCACTGGCGGCCTCGCTGCTACTGGATGATGTCGTTTCCGTTCCACGAGCCACCCAGCATCTGGGTCCTGGCGCTGCCGTCTTGCATGCTGCTGCGATGAGTTTGGCGGGTCGCGACTTGAAAACATCTGAGCTTGGCGAATCCGAGATTGTTGTTCGCGGTGAACGCGTAGCGATGCCCAAGGCTGACGAGTTGCCTCAGTGGCTATCCGAACGAATCGGTACGATGAAGAACTTTGTGCCCGCGCCTCCAACAGAATTCCCCATGCAGGGCGGTCGCCCGGATCGAAATGGGGTTTCAGCTGGCCAGTTCCCGCTGACCAATGTTCGTTGGAAGCTGGACACCACCGCCAGTCCCACACAGAAGCGAACCGTCCGCCAAACCGGCGACGAACTCACGACCAGCGGAAAGCTACCCCCGCCAAGCTGGACGCCATTGCGAGTGGGCGACCAGTTGTTGATGCGCACAACCGAACGTTTGGTAGGCGTCGACTATCGAACTGGCAAACGAGTCTGGACCTACCCATGGCAGGCTGCTTACGAAGGATTCCCGGACGAAGATTCTGCGATCGACTCGTTCGGAAGTGAATTGTCCGATCCCAGCGAGCTGATCAGCCAGCGAGTGTGGAACGACCTACCCTACGGTCAAATCACCAGCGATGGCGATCGCGTGTTCATGCTGGACGATCTTGGTGAAGTGGAAGCAGCCACCTTTGGCACAGGCATCAACCTTGGCGGCAGTCGTCCAGCAGACACGCGAACGAATACACTCGTCGCATTGGATCTCGCAACCGAAGGCAAGTTGCTTTGGCGATTGGGCGCCGGGGCCGACGATGATCCCAAGTTCTCCGATGCGTTTTTCCTCGGGCCACCGCTCCCGTTAGACGGAAGGCTGTATGTGATGGTGGAGGTGGCTGGCGACATCAGCCTTGCTTGCCTTCATCCAGCAACCGGGGAAGAACTTTGGCGACAGCAACTCGTTGCTGTCGAATCGGGGGGAATCCATCGCGACCCCATTCGCCGTGTTGCCGGCGCGGTCCCAACTTACCACGAAGGAATCTTGCTTTGCCCCACCGGTGCAGGCGCGATGCTCGCGATTGATCTTGCTGATCGGATGTTGCGTTGGGGCATCAGCTACGAACGCAATCGAGAAATGCTAAGCAGCATCACTCGCGGTGGACGTGGACTAGAGACAAGCCAATTGATGCAGCGATGGCACACGGGAGTCGCGGTTGCACATGAAGACGCTGTGCTTGTCACGCCGATCGAAACCGACCGATTGTTTGGCTTCAGTTTACTAACAGGCGACAGCCTGTTTGATGAAAAGAACCGAGTCAACTCACGCTATCTTGCCGGCATCCGCGATGGCAGTTTCTACGTTGCTGGCTCCAATCATCTCCGAGCTTTCAACCTGAGTGATGGCAGCTTGCGCTGGACAACGCCCAGCGACATGCTTTCAGCTGGTCAACAAATCGCGGGTCAGGGTGTGTTTGGCAAAGACAATTATCTTGTCCCAACCACATCGAACCAGATCATCCGCGTCTCGCTGAAAGACGGTTCGGTACTGGACCGCCGCAACACGCGTTTCGCGTTGGGGAATCTGGTAGCAGCGGATGGAGAGATCATCGCGCAAGGATCCTCTGAAATTTCGGTCGCCTTCGGAGAAGCAACTCTGGAGCCCATCGTGGACCGAATGCTCTCGAAGAACCCAGACGACTTCGAAGCGATTGTGCGCAAGTCGGAGTTATTGATTCAACGTGGCGAACGCGATGCAGCTCTCGAAATGCTTGGCAAAGCGAGAAAGATGGAGCCCGACAATGACGAGGTGCGTATGCTCAGCGTGACTGCGATGCTGGGGACGCTGCGAGAGAACTTGATGGTTGACGAAGATGTCATCAAAACACTTGATCAACTGATTGACCAACCAGCGCAGCGAGTCGAACTGCTATCCCTTCGAATTCGCGCCGCACTGACCAGCCAGTCCTATGTTGAAGCTGCAAACCAGCTGATCGATCTTTCCGAATTGGTCGTATCTGAACCCTTGCTTGAATCCTCCTCAACGCAAGTGGTCAATGACACGTCACGGCATTGCAAACTGGATGCCTGGGTCGCCGCTCGTGTCCAAGACATCGTCGAAAAAGCACCTGAGGCCGATCTCGCAACAGTGAACTCAGCGATCGCGATCATGAGTGAAACGCATCTCAAAGGGTCGTCCAACTTGATCCGCCGGATTGTCAATCACTTTGGGGCACTGGACGGCGTCAGCACGTTGCGAAAGGAACTGCTCGAACGGTATCGCAAGGAGGGCAATCACCTGCAACTAGAACGGCTTGCGTTGGGGACTGAACTGCCAACAACAGACGGCCTTGCATCGCTTTCCGATCAAAGGCTCGAGTCGTTGACCGAAGCGTATGTCGATGGCGGATTGGCCGAAGACGCCCTGACGGTGCTGCGAACCATCAAGTCGAGGATGGAGAATGATGAAGAGGCTGACGAAACGCGATACACACAGTTGCTGCAACTCGCAACGCAAAAACGACGCACGGAAGTCTGGCCTGAACACGCTGCTCTGCAGTGGAGTCCGAGTCCCACTCGCATCCGGTTTACAACCAAGCAGCGAGTCTCTGGCACGACCGTCTTGGCTGGCAAGAGTTTTCAAGGCTGGCGTTTGATCAGCGAGAACACCAGTCCACTTGGATTCCGAGACCCCTACGGCTTGAACAGACGTATTCCGATGGAAGGCAACGGGCAGATTGATGCCTCCGACAAGGAAGCGATGGTTTGCGGTGGCGTCATGGTTGTGATGATGCCAAGCGGTCTCGTCTGCATTGACCTGTATCATCTGCTGGCGGGTGATGGCGAAGCTGTCCTTTGGCGTCGTGGACTGAGCGGTGAATCTTCACCAACCGCTCGGCGAGGTACGACAATGACTCCGTTCGATGATCAGGTTTACTACTACAGCATTGCAGGCAACCGAGCTTCCAATCCGATACCTGAATTCAAACTGGGGCCCATCCTCGGCGATCGAGTGCTGGTGCTACAGGGCGGAGACTTGATCGCACTCGATTTGTTTACGAACGAAACCATTTGGCGAAACTCAACGGCTCCTCGAAGCGGGTCGGTCCTTTGCGACGGTGAGCGAGTCGCTGTGATCTCTAGCGCCACCAAGGAAGTCGTGTTGTTCAATCTGCTCGATGGTCGCAAAATCGAAACTCGAAAGTGGGAGCACGGGAACATCTGGGAGGCCATTGGTTCACATGTGCTGTCTTACCAGCCCCAGCAAGAAGGAAAGAACGAGGTTCGACTGGTCAATCCGTTTACCGAAGAGCTTGTGCTGAAACACGAGTGTTATGGCGTCAATCGATCGGGCAAGAACGCTCCGTCCACCTACGGGAGAGTCGTCGACGGTCGGTACATGGCGCTCTTGAATAGCGACGGTCAGGCAACGATTTGGGACATCAAAGAGGGCACTCAAGTTTGTCAGCCGAAACTGCCTGAGTACGCCGATCTCCAAGGGCTTCGAGCGATGTTGCTGGATGGACAACTCTTGTTGCTACCCAAGCGACGCATTGTGCGTTCCAAGCAACCTCCCGGTCAACAACTTCAAACGACCGACGGCGACTCACATCGAACGGTACACGGCGTACACGCCATCTCTGTGGAAGACGGAAAGGTACGTTGGAGCAAGCACTTCGAGACTCCTTGGGGCTGCACACTGACACAGCCATTCAAGACCCCGATGCTTCTTCTCACCCGCAGTCCATTCACTTATTCGGTCCAGAGCCGCAAGAAGTTTCTTGATGTGCTGGCCTTGGACCTCCGAGATGGCTCGGAACTCAGTCGTCGGGAAGGAAAACCTATTCTCAGCCAAAACAACGAGTTAGAAGCGAAACTTACCATTCAGCCAACGCAACCGAGGGTCATCGCGCAAGTGGGACCTGAGATGTTGACGTACACCTTTTCGGACGTGGCACCAAAAAAAGAGAAGCAGGAACCGACCCCGGAATAACCCAAACCGGCTGGAAGCAGCCTCCAATTGCCGGCATTTACTGGTATTTTCGGCCTTTGACCAGACTTGTCCGCGAGTCAGCGATTCTATGGGTGTCGCCCAACGTTTGGGTGACATTCAAAAATCACCTCACGGAGGAGTCCACTCATGGCAAAATTCTACGTTCAATGCGGTCCTGTCCAAACCATCCTGAACGCCGACTCAGCAGAGCAAGCTGCAATGTCAGCTCTTGACCGAAACCTTCAAACTCATCTTTGGATCTACGATGACGAGGAGTTGACCGAGCAGGAATGCCGCGACCATTTGATGTTGGAAGCTCTATTCCACTTGGCACCCGCGGTGGCTGTTAGCGAAAAGGGCTTCGACCGATCGGATGCAACTCTGGTTGGAACCCCTGAAACGGTTGATCGTTGGCATCGCTTGATGGTTGGCATGAGCCGCCTGTTCATCGCTGCGGGCTTGGCACCGCGGTCGATGACGGCGGTTGCAGGCGGTAGACAGTCAGCCGTTGCTGACACGCCCCGTTTGCCTCGATAGAGATTGACTAGACGTTCGTTTCCGTCTGGTCAAAGTACTCTTCTCGAATGCGAATCGCGTCATCTTTCCGACGCATGAAGGCATCCAAAGCTCGTGGATCAAAATGAGTTCCACGCCCATCGTTTAAGATATCCAAGCACTTTTGAATCGTGAACGCTTCCTTATAGGGACGCGCGGAACTGAGCGCATCAAAGACATCAGCAACAGCCACGATTCGGCCTTCAATCGGAATCGCGTTTCCAGCAAGTCCCTTGGGATAACCACTGCCGTCCCATTTTTCGTGATGGGTCGCAGCGATCACTGCAGCCAATTTCAAGACAGGCGAGTTTGTTGATCCCATGATCTGCATGCCAACCGAAGTGTGCGTCTTCAGACGAATCGACTCTTCGTGGCTCAATGGATTGATGATCCGTCGACCGATGCTGCAGTGTTCCTTGATCATGTCGAACTCTTGCGGATCCAACTTGCCAGGCTTGTGCAGAATGGCATCTGGAATGCCGATTTTGCCAACATCATGCAACTGGGCAGCCTGTTCGATCAGGTCGATTGCTTCCCTTGGAAAGCCCATCTCGCCTGCGATCAGCGCCGAATAGCGACCGACTCGCGTAACATGATGCCCGGTATCGTCATCACGATACTCACCAGCACGAGCCAAACAATGGATCGCTTCTTGGCGAGAGCGAATGAGCTCAGCGGTCCGAATTCGCACCTGTTGCTCCAGCTTCTCTGAATAATCGGCCAGATGATCTTGATAGGCTTTGACCGCCAATACGTTTTGCAGGCGAATCATCAGTTCGCTGGGATCAACCGGCTTGGCCAAGAAGTCAGAGGCTCCCAGTCCAAGCGCTTTGATTTTGATCTCGGGATCGTTTGCCGCTGTCAGCACGATTGCCGGGGTCAGCTGCATCTCTTTGTCAGCACGCATCATTTCCAGGATTTCCAACCCGGAAACGTTGGGCATATTGATGTCCAGCAGCACGATGTCCGGACGTTGCTCGCGAATCATTCCACAAGCTTTGGTCGAGTCGGTCGTCGAAATCAGATTCTCAAAGCGTTCTTCTTCCAAGTACGCTTTGACGATTTCAATATTCACCTGCTCGTCGTCAATGATCAGGATCTTCGCGTCGCTTGCTGCTCGCTGCTGACTACGCGTGCTCTTCTTCACGCTGAACGGCGCAAGCACACTGACATTCTGAGCGGTGTTCTCAGGTGTCGGAGTGCTATTCGATTGGATTGCGTTCATGTTCACGTTGTCAATTTGCAGGCGCGTCACAGAGGAAGCCTAGGACACGCCTGAAAGAACTGGGGGGGTGGGGGAGCTCGAATCCGCGAAGTTCATTTGCGGTATCCGCGTTTAACGGTTGATAGGATTATTCTTAAAAAACGACGTCAGGTTGAGTCGCCTTCCCTGGAACCTCGATTCGCGACTTCAGCTGTCGCAACTCTGATAGGATCGTCGAAACGGTATCGAGGTCGCTGGCTCGACCACAGTCCTCGAGTTTTGCTGCCGCTTCGGCGAGCAGCGCAAAGCCACAGTTTCCGCTCGCTCCCTTGAGGGAGTGTCCCAATTCCGAAAGCTGCTCCGCATCACCTTGTTGGATCAACGATTCAATCGCGTCGAAACGCTCATCCAAGTTGAGAACAAACTGCGAAACGATCTCACGGAATCGTTCTTTGTGCATTGGAAGAGTCGAGTGAATTGGCCCGCCACCCGATTCCGTTGATGAATCAAGTTTCGTAGAAGCCTCCGCAACAGAAATCGTTCGCTTCTCGGTATCCGTCGTGACTTCGATCCCGGCGATTTCGGCTAGGATCGCGATCAGCCGATCGAAATCGACGGGCTTGGTCAAGAATCCACTGCAGCCAGCGTCGAGGCACTCTTGCTCAGCATGCTGCATGGCGTGGGCCGTCAATGCGATGATCGGTTTATCGTATCCCTGTTCGCGCAGCTTTCGCGTTGCAGTGTAGCCATCCATGACCGGCATCTGCATGTCCATCAGGATCACGTCCCACTCTTGGTCGGTTGCCAGATTCACTGCCTCCAAGCCGTTTTCGGCAGTTTCGAAGTCGGTCTCTGCTTCCTCGAGAATGACGCTCATCAGATCGCGGTTCTCTTCGCCATCATCGACCAACAGCACGCGCATTCCTGGAAGCCGAATCTCGAGGTGCTCTTCCTCGGCGTGAGCAGATTCCAAGTCATCCATGTCTGGGACAATCATCGCGGAACCCTCGGTTGCTTCTGCGTCGATCGTGACAGTGAAGACACTGCCCCTGCCTTCTTCGCTGGCCACGCTGATACCACCGCCAAGCGCTTCGGCAAAACGTTTACTGATCGAAAGACCCAGCCCTGTTCCACCGAAACGTCGTGTCACGCTGGCGTCCGCCTGCGAGAACGGATCGAATATTTTTGCAGCCGCCTCGTTTGACATCCCGATGCCTGTGTCGACCACATCCATGACCATGACAGATTTTCCGTTCAATTGATCGAAACGCACGACGATACGAACGCCGCCTTCTTCCGTAAACTTGATGGCATTGCCGATCAAGTTTGTGAGAATCTGACGCACGCGAGCTGGGTCACTATCGATCGATTCAGGAATCTCGGACTGAAACTGGTAGTCCAAGGTGATGCTCTTCTCATCGGCTCGGACTCGCATCACCGTCACAACGTCAGCCACAACTCGATGAAGGGCACATGGGATCGACTCCACTTCCAAGCGATCCGCTTCAATTTTCGAGAGATCTAGGATGTCGTTGATCAGATTCAGCAGGTGCGTACCGCTGGAGTGAATCGTGTTCAGATGCTTTTGCCGCTTGTCTTCGTCACGTTCGATGTTCCGTCGCAAGACCTCCGTGAATCCAAGAATCGCATTCATCGGAGTACGAATTTCATGGCTCATGTTTGCCAAGAAAGCACTCTTCGACTGACTGGCCTGTTCAGCTTCGTCACGAGCCTTCGCCAATGCGATCTTATTTTCTTCTAAGATCGTGATGTCCTCTAGGACAACCATCACACCACGGCCCATGATCGGCGTGGTGCTGACGCTCAAGATCAGCTGGCGTCCGTTCCGATCGAATCGCAGGATACGTCCACTGACCATCTCGCCGGTGTGCATCGACTCTGTCCACGGCAACTGACTTTCTGCATCGGCATGGATCCACTCAAGGGACGACGCGTCCAAGCCGTAGGCCTGGCTTGCCTCCAACCCAATTGTTTCGGTAAACAGTTGATTGACCAACAAAATGCGATCGTGCTTGTCCGTCAACATCACGCCGACTGCCAAACGATCGAAAGTGTTACGAACATGCTGGGGAACCGCGCCGTTGGGATCCAAAGCGTCAAGAGTTCGCCGCAGGAAGAACGAAAACTGCACGAAACAACCGGGGATCAGGACAATCAGCAGCCAGGCGGGAGCCCAATAGTTAAGCCCCAGGAAACCACCGGTAGACACGAATGCGACTTCCAACTTCCCGTACTGTTCTCCGTGGCGGAAAATCGGCACGGTCATTTGCTCGGCAGTATTCTCTGAACGGGGTTTCCAGGTCTGATTGTGGAGCTCGGTGGAAACCAACAACTCGCCGCCCGTGGCCCGCAAACCGATCGAAATGATTTGGTCATCACGACTGACGATCGACGTCAAGGCGACATCAAGTTCTCGGAAGCTGTCGCCCGAAGCCATCGCCGTGCCACTGATGGCAAGTGATTCGCAAAGCTTGGCGCGACCACGCAGTACCTCGCGCTGTTCGTTGGGGAAGAATCCCCAAGCGCTTGCGAACAACAAAGTACCCGTCATCAGCGCAACGAGTACGAAAGAAATTCGCAGTCGAATTGGTATGCGGTTATAGAGTTTTCGAATCATCGTCCCTTACCCGTGCGTACGTTTCATCTGTTTCGTGTCGGAGCCTGGTCGTCGTCGCTATTTGTCCAAGGCTTCACTTTGGCGTTCCATCATCTCCTCAAGACTCTCGTCGTCTTCTGAGTCTCCCATTCCCTGCATGATCAGAAGCGGGTCCATCGCAGTCCAAGCGGGCAACTGCGCAAGCAGCCCCGATGCAAGAAATCCGGTCCGCATGGCCCACGCGACCGCTCCGATCGTAAAACTGGAGGCCGCGGCACCTGCTGCCCCCACCACGATCAAATCGCCTTGAATCTGCAACTCCATCTGACTTCGATGATCGTCAAGTTGACTCCACATCAAGCCCGGCTTCGTCATCAGCGCAATGTCAGCATTTGTTACGTCGATCGTATTGAGTTGCTCAATCAGACTGTTGCGAATCCGATCATCCACAC
>JBGCGI010000289.1:0-5524 GCA_045110715.1 Rubripirellula sp. | reverse complement strand
TCCAGCGCGGTGATCCGCTGGTCACGAGTCACGTCGTAGAAACGGAAACCGCTCAAGTCAATTGAACCTGGATCACGAACGCCGCCTTCAGGACTGGTGCCGCCATCGCTGAACTGACGGCCCGCCAACTCGTTGATGATCACCAGCGCATCCAATGCGGAAACATCGCCACTGGCGTTGACATCGAACTCGCTGATTGGGTTAGTGAAGTCGTCCGGTCCCATCAGGTTGATCGCCGCGCCGAGTTGCTCGAAGCGACGAACCAGTTGACCGTTGCTCAAGACCGCTTCGACGAACTCCCAGCCGTCATCGAAGACGACTTCGTCACCCGCATCCGAGATCACCGTGATGGATCCATTTTGGAAGAGCTCGCGAATCCGCGCAACATCCAACATCAAGGTATTGTCGCCCGTTCCTCGAATATCGATCAACTGGACACCGTCAAGCTGCGGCCCCGCCTCCGTGAAGACGAAGGTGTTGCCATCGCCTTGCAAGATGATTGAGTCCGGACTCTCAGGAGCGATGTTGATCACAAAGAACGAATCCGTTTGCTGATGCCCGCCGTTTTCAATTCCCCCGTTATCACTTAACGATACATTCACAGTGACCGATCCAGTTGCATCGGGTGCGATCGCGAAGGTCAGCTGACCCGATGCATTGATTGCGGGAGGCGTCGTAAAGAAAGAACTATCGGTCGTGACCACAAACGGATTCAACGTTTGACCGGATTCATCGCCGCCGCCACCTGTGGAAATGCCAGTCACAAAATTGTCGATCGTGGTGGGCGATGCGCCTTCGGTCACCTGGGTGCTGGCCGGGACGACAAACGTTGGTGGATCGTTCACTGGCAAGACCGTAACGGTGAAAGATCTTTCCAGGATGCCATCGTCGTCGCCTCCGAAAACACCATCAGCCCCAGCGTCTTCGGCTCGATCCGTGATCACGGCCTGTCCGTTTCCATTGGCGACCGGCGTGTATTGCAACGAGGCGGTGCTGTCGCCATCCACAAACGAGATCGTTGGATCGGGAACCAAGGCAGGGTTCGAACTGGTGGCAATGAACCGGAGCGTGGAATTCGAGCTGGCGCGCCCCTTGAGGACATTGGTGATCAAAACCGTTTGCTGCGTTGCATCTTCGACAACTGGCGTTGGCAGAGCCGGCAAATCGAACGACGGCGCCAAAGTCGCCGGTGCAATGAGAAAATCGATATTGTCAGCGATGTCGGTACTCGCGCCCGACACACTGACTCGCCGCGAACCTTGTACCAACTGGTTGGGCAAGACGAACAGCGTGTCCGAGTTTTGCGGAACCGCCACAATGTCCAGCGTGCCGTTTCCGGCAGGCCCTGATTGATCGTTGTCCAGGTTGGCGATCGCAAATGGCACCTGCTCGCTGAAGCTAAACTGCCCCAGCCCCACGTTTTCTTGTGGCTCGAACACGGCTTCGGCTGCACCTGGCTGAGTGATGTTTCGGAAAATGGACACCTGTCGCTGATTCAGCTTCGTCGTAATCACATCAACATCGCCGTCATTGTCGATGTCCGCTGTCGCGACATTCACGGATCCATTGACGGTACCCAATGTCTCGTCTTGCACGAGCAGAGTCCCGTCGGCTTGCCCAATCAGGATTGAGATTGAGTTGCTGGAGAAGTTCACAACGGCTAGGTCTGGGCGACCATCACCATTGAAATCACCGACGTCGGAATCAAACGGTGTGGACTGAACCGGGTAGTAGCTGCCGTCGCGAGTGAGTCCACCGTTACCGTCGCCCACCAACATCGTGACTCCGCCCACTGTGGTCGAAGTATCCAAAGGAAACGCATGTGTCACCGCGACGTCCAGATCGGCGCCGCCCGTGAAGTTGGCGGTGGACAACGAAACAGGTTCCTGCCCACCGGTCACGACGGGGACACCCGCGGTAAACACGCCCGCGCCATCATTCGTCAGGACCTGCACCGTTTCGTCGCCCTTGTTCAGCACGACCAAATCAAGAACCGAATCACCACCGAACTGCCCAGCAATGATGTCGATCGGTTCGTCGCCCACGGGTACCAAGGTCGTTGACAAAAAGCTCGCCGTGTTGTGATCAAAGTTCGAAAGGACAAACACGTTGCCAGTGAAGTTTCCAACCACGGCAACGTCGATTCGTGAGTCATTGTCAAACTGGCTTGCAACGACAGCGTTCGGGGCCGCAAACAGGCTGCCCTGGTCCGCAGCGAATTCACTCAGGATGAAATCAAACTTCTCGTCGGTGAACCCACCCAGGGTGTCGTTGAGTCGAATGCTCAATGTGTTCGTTTCGGCAAGCACGACAGCCACGTCCTCGAACCCATCAAGATTGAAGTCTGCTGTAACAACGCTCTGCGGATTGCCACCGCGTCGCTCTCGTTCATCGAGCGGAAATTTCAATGGCTGTGAGTCATTTCCTAGCAGCACGTTGCCCAGCGGTGCGACCTGCACGACTTGGTTGTCCAAAGCCAAGCGGACGGGTGTAAGCGTCGAGGCCAGACCCGCGAAGCTGTAGTTGCCTTGTGCGTCGGTAACGGTTTGCGGGTCATCGAAGTCGCGCACCCCCAGTGTTCCCCCATCCAGGTAGACAATCTGGCCCACCACGGGTGCATCACTGGCGTCTTGAACTCCGTTTCCATTGGTGTCGCTCTGAACACGTCCTTGGATCACCGAGTCCGAAGACTGGCCCGTCGTACTGACTGGACGAAAACCAAAGTTGAGTTCGCCAACGCTGGCTCCCGCTTCGAGAAAGAAGTTGAACGCGAGCCCTTCGTCCGCTCCTGGAACCACTTGTTCGTCGCCAGGCGTGATCGCAGCACGGATCGAGTAATCGCGATGTGCGGGCAAGTCGACGAACCGATAAATGCCATCCACATCCGTCAAGGTGGACTGTTCATCGCGATCAAAGGCGCCATTGCCATTGGCGTCTATAAACACCAATCGTTCTGGCAACACTGTTTCGCCGATGTCATAGACTTGATTCAAAATCGCTGAGTCTTCAAAGAGTCGTCCCGATATGTTGCCTGAATCAGCGATCAGGCCAAAATCAAGGTTGTTGGCAACGTCGCCTGCCTGCAGTTCGATCGTCCGCGCGGACGCATCAAAAAATGGGTTCGAAGCCAAGAATGTGTCCATTAAACCATTCGTGTCATTGCCCGTCAGATCCGCCGCTTCCGAATCAAAGGCAATGAAGTGGCCATTTGGACTGATCGTTCCTTCAACGAATCCAAGTGGAAATGGGTCGGGGGAAAAATCAGATGGTTGCAAACCGTCCTTCGTAACATTCATTCGTGCGATCTGATCGGTTTCGCGGTCGTAGACAAAGAGGTCCTCGAAACCGTTGGTGTCCCCTGGCACAAGATTGCTGGCTTCGGAGTTGAATGCGACGAAGCGTCCATCATCGCTGATAGCAAGTGAAGCACGAGAACCGTTGTTTCCTTCGGATCCATTCGAGGAGAGGCTTACTCTCTCAGTCGTTCCGCTCACGGTATCGAAAACGAAAGTGTCTGTCACGCCATTGGTGTCGTTGGGCACGATGTTGTCAGCTCCAGAGCTAAACGCAATCCAACGTCCGTCACCACTGATCGCTGATTGAAACCCAACGCTGCCGTTCGCTTCGGAGCCATCAAAACCAACGTTGATTCGGAAGATTGTGTCATTGACGAGGTCGCGAACGAACACGTCGCGAGCCCCATTTGTATCGCCGGCCACCAAGTTGTTCGCACTTGAGGTGAACGTGACAAATCGACCGTCCGCCGAAATTTCCGGCGATCCGCTGCTGCCGTTGGCTTGGGTTCCAGCCGAGGACCGACTGATCAATTGCATCGTGTTGGTTTGGCGATCGCGAACGAAAATGTCCGTGTTGTTTCCAGTGTCGCCACCCACCAGATTGTTTGCATCTGACGAGAAGGCAACGAACCGGCCGTCGCCACTGATGGATGCTTCGCGACTTTGAAAGTTTCCAGGCGTTCCATCATCTGCCTCGCTAATTTGTTCGGTGGTATTTGTTTCGCGATCATGAACGAACACGTCGCCCTGGAAAGAGCCAACATCAGGAACAAGGTTCTCGGCCGACGATTCAAACGCGACAAATCGACCGTCCGAGCTAATCGATGGCGCTGAACTTGCAATGAAGCCTGCGTGCATGGCCTGAGATCCGTCACTTGCGACGTTAACTCGCTCCGCCGTGTTTGTGCTTCGATCGAGCACGAAGACGTCATCCGAATTGTTCGTGTCGTTGGGGACAAGATTTGTCGCCCCTGAAGTGAACGCGATGAAGCGACCATCAAAGCTGAAGACTGCATCATCGGTCTGACCATCCGTCGTGATGTTGTTCGGGACCAGCTGAATATCTGCCTTGGAAACACTGAAGTTGGGCGGAGGAGTGATCGAGACCAGATCCGAACCAACTTCAACGCTGTCGAAGCCAAATTCGCCTGCATCACCCGTGACCGTTGTTTGGGTTGTGGTCGCGGTATCAAGTTGAATGCTGACACCGCTGACAATGGGTTCGCCAGCATCTCGTTGCTGGTTTTCGTTCAGGTCGACATACACCTGGCCTGAAACGATCGCGTCGACAGCTTCGACTGCGCCGATGTCTGGTGTGACCCGTGTCGTTCCACGTTGATCAACGGTGCCCACAAAGCCGGGATCACCCGCATCGATGACAGGGTTTCCTCGCAGCGGGAAGTGTACCGGCGGAGCAAATCCTTGACGCGTCAGCGGAGTGAAAAGATCGGATCCCGAATCCGAGTTCTCAATGACGTTGAAGGCTTCAACTGTCGGTCCAAACCCATCGTTGAAGTTGAGCACCTCGTTCACCAGCAGTGAATCGAAGATGTCCACATTGCCGTCGACCGCGAAAGCTGCCCCACTCGTGCCCACCACCGTGACTTGGGTTGCATTGATCGATGACTCCGGCGCGGCGGTAGTGAAATCGATTGCACCGCTAGGACGATCAGCAAAAAAGATGTCAAAGGTGTCAACTGTGTCGGGAGCCAGGTTGCTTGCGTTTGACGTGTAACCTACGAAATCACCGTTTCCGCTGATCAGCGGCTCGAAGCCATTTTCGTTTGCTTCCGCTCCATTGGCAGTAACATTCAGCCGAGTGGTGCTTCCGTTGACGCGATCTCGAACAAAGATGTCCGTCACACCATTGGTGTCACTCGCGACTAAGTTGGTCGCGGCCGACTGGAATGTAACGAATCGCCCATCGTCGCTGATGTCCGGAGAGTCACTGCGGCCGGCGGTCGCTTCGGATCCGTCGTTGGCCACACTCACACGCTCGATCGTGCTTGTCGTTCGATCAAAGACAAATACATCTGTTGAATCATTCGTATCGCCCGCAACCAAATTGTTTGCGTCCGAATGGAATGTGACGAATCGACCATCACCGCTAATCTCCGGCTGGAAACTGCCCCGGAAGAAGGCCGGTCCGGTGGCTTGGCCTCCCGCGCTCGTCGTACTCACGCGCTGAACGGTATTCGTGTCACGATCAAGCACAAAAACGTCGTGTG
>JBGCGI010000288.1:0-10759 GCA_045110715.1 Rubripirellula sp. | reverse complement strand
GATCTATGGCGTGGGTGACAACCTCGTTGATGACGCAGGACTATTAGTTGACCACTCGGACGATGGAGTTGGCCCAGTCGCCAAGATGCCCGAGTAATCAACGCGGCTGCGGCTATCTCCAATACAGCGGCAATCGTTCGTCCCCTGGCTTCATTTCGCCAGCCGGCCGGACGCCCGATCCTTTTTGCTTGGTCAGCTTGTCCCCCAAGTCTGCACGCATCCGCTGGGCGGCTGCTTGGAGCTCTTTCACCACTTCCGGAAACTCCTTGATCACGTTCTTCTTCTCTTGGACATCATTGTCTAAGTCGAACAGGCTCAAATTGATTTTCGCCTGCTTGTAAGGAATGGGATTGCCACCGAATCCGCCGGGATGCCCGTTCAAAGTGCGATACGAGTGGGGGAATACGAGCTTGAATCGCTCGTTACGAATCGCTTGCAGTTCGCCGCCTTTGTAGTAGCACGAGAAAGATTCATGTGGCGACACAGCGTCTTCTTCGCCAAACATCAGTGGCCGAATGTCCTTGCCGTCGATCGTGTGATCAGGCAACTCGGCATCAATCAGCTTGGCAACGGTCGGTAACACATCGATTGAGCTGCAAAGTTTATCGCACTCGGTGCCTCCCGGAATTTTGCCTTTCCACCACATGATCGTGGGCTCGCGGTAACCACCCTCGAACATCGTTCCTTTGCCTTCGCGCAGCCGGCCAGCCGAACCGGAGTGCGTTCCGTAGGACAACCAGGGGCCATTGTCGCTTGTAAAAATGACCAACGTGTTATGTTCGACTCCGATGTCTTCGATCGCGCCCAGAATTTGACCAACCGACCAATCGATCTCCATGACAACGTCCGCAAAGATGCCTCTCCCGCTCTTGCCGCGAAATTTCTCCGAGGCGTACAGCGGCACGTGGACCATCGGATGCGGCATGTATAAGAAGAACGGTTTATCAATGTTGCTCTTGATGAACTTGACGGCTCGCTCGGTGAAGTCGCCGGTCATCTCTTCTTGGTCCTCGGGCAACATGTCCTCAATCGCAAACTGGACGCCGCCCTTGGTGGTCGCTCGAAGCATTGGCAACGCAGCCCAAGGGATTTCCGCGTTCGGATCTTTCTTTCGCTTGGCCAGCGCGGCAGGATGCAAGGGCCACATGTCATTGCTGTAAGGGATCCCGTAATACTGATCAAAACCATGATTGGTGGGCAAGAATTTGGGGTGATGCCCCAAGTGCCACTTCCCAAACACCGCCGTTTCATAGCCCTTTGACTTGCAGAGTTCAGCAAGGGTGGTCTCGCTGGGATTCAATCCAATGTTCGACTTCGGCCCCAGCGCGCCTTGGATGCCAACTCGACGGTGATAACAACCTGTCATCAGGGCAGCCCGAGACGCCGAGCAAACTGCCGACGAAACAACGAAGTCCGTGAACCGACGCCCCTCGTTTGCCATCCGAGTCAAGTGAGGTGTCTTGGTTCTTGCCCCAAACGGAGCAATGTCCGCGTACCCCATGTCGTCCATGAAGATCACCACCACGTTCGGCGGCGGTGCTTGCGCGAAAGCGGGCGCGAAAGACAGGCTGGCAGCAAGGAGAAAGGCAATCGCTCGAATCATGTTGAGTCACTCAAGTCACGGTCTAGAGAACGTTTCCAATTTGGCAAGAGAGGCAAATCTCCTGCGAGCAGCATTGTAGCATTCATTGCTGCGGCAGGTCCTGCACTACAATTCCTGCCTGAACGCGATATTCTGGGTGTCAGCAGACTTGATCTCCTTCACGCACCTTTCACCTTTGGCAACACATCGACGTGGCTCATCCATCGCCCCAAGAAGACTCGATCAACGCCACCGTGATTTTCCTGGGGACTGGAACAAGCGTGGGAGTGCCGGCGATCGGTTGTCAGTGCGCTGTGTGCAAAAGTGATCATCCACGCAACAACCGCACGAGATGCGCGATTGCGATTGACCTGCCCGATGAAACGATTCTGATCGACACGCCACCTGACTTGCGCACCCAACTGCTGCGTGAGGAGATCCCGCTGATCAACAGCGTCTTGTTCACGCACGAACACGCGGATCACATCTTCGGTCTCGATGACCTGCGACTGTTCCCATTCCGTTTGGGCGCCCCGGTCCCGCTGTACTGCGAGCAGCAAGTCGAAGCTCGGATTCGCAAGTCATTTGACTATGCATTCATCGAGCGCGAAGTCACCCATCCGGGCGCGCGGCCGCAACTCGTGTTTCAGTCCATCGATCCCAAGGAGTCCTTTGAAGTTCACGGGGTTAAGATCACGCCCATCCCAATGAAGCACGGCCCTCACTTTGATGTCCTGGGCTTTCGGATTGGCGATTTTGCATACTGCACCGACACCAACCACATTCCCGACGAATCGGTAGAGCGTTTGCAGGGCGTGGAAACGTTCGTCGTGGGAGCGTTGCGAGAGACACCTCACCCCACTCACTACAGTGTTCCCGAGGCGCTGGAAATGGCGCAGCGAGTTGGCGCCAAGCAAACTTACCTCACACACATCTCGCACGATTTGGAACACGTCACCGCGTGCGCCGAACTCCCCGACGGCGTCGACTTAGCGTACGACGGAATGCGCGTCGAAATCCGCTGCTAGCGCTTCGCCTCATCTAATTCCTGACGTCAAGACGGAGCACCATCACACCGATCCAACGAAAGAGCAGGATGCTTCCTTTCCAATCCGGGCAAGCAGTGAACTAGGCCGCTTTGACAAGACTCGTGGCCGCCGCTGACTGACCGCCCAAGGAGGACAGCAGGCATTCGATTCGAAGCGGTTTGCTGATGACAGAAACAATCCCTCCGCGAGTCGCTTGCAGTTGTTGATCAACCCGGGGCGCACTGGCGATCCAGACATGCTGAGCATTTTGGCCGGCGTTGAACTTGCTGATCCTCTGCTCCCAACCCCGACTGCTGACCGGCGTTGCCACCGAATCGTCCCACCAAACCACGTCGACGTTGCGGACTTGCCCTGCGTTTCCACCTGGACACCATAACGTGGTCACTCCTGTTGTATCTGCGAGATCCAACAGGGCATCGCCGCTGTCGAAGTTCTGAGCAACAACGGCAACCGAGCGGACAAGCGGCGCTCCCGACTCAGGCTCGTCTTCTTTGCCACCAAGCCACGGCGGCAGAACTTGATTCCATTGGTGCCAATAGTGAACGGCATCAAAAGCTGGCTCGAGCGACGTCCGCATGCCCTCGCAGAACGATCCCTGCAACTTCAATGTCGCCGCGTCACGGTATTTTTCAGCAACGGTCATCAAGGCAAACGCGTCCAGCGATCTTCTCGTGGACTGGGTGACAAGCACGTTGCTGACCCCCATCGCTGGCCGCAGGACCGCGTCTTTTAAATTCGATCGAAACGCGACCTGTGCGGCATTGGATTCGCAGTACGCGTAGGCCTTGGCGAACTCGGGTGAGGTTCGCTCGCCAATCCAAAGCAAAGTCTGAGGTTCATTCATTCCGGCGTCTTCCGTGATTCCGTTGGCGGCGATCTTTCACTCGTTGGATTCGATCGCGTCTTCTGATTCTTTCAAGCAGTGCCAAGCTTCAGAGGATGTCTGACAGTCGCGAAGTTTTGGTAGCATTTCGCCATCGGAGATCATCCGGCTTAACTTGGCGAGGATACGGAGGTGAACCGAATCGTCGTAAGAGCAAATCAGAAAAAAGATGTCGGTCATATCCCCGCGATCAGAGAAGGGGATCGCCGATTGGCAAACAGCTAGTGCGACCACGGAGTCGGCCAAAATCGATGTTTGGGGCCGTCGGGGGTGCAGCAGTGCGACACCGCAATCCAGCGCCGTTGGATGCATTTGCTCACGCGCCCGCACTGCCTCGGCCATCGCCGGAGCATCCCACATCAAGCCAGATCGCCCAGCCAGCTCCGACATCGTACGAATCACCGACCCCCGCGTCCGGGCATTCAGCGGCACTTCGATCGTTTCAACCGTGCACATCTCTTGAATCGGACGATCCGTCCCATCGCCACTGGAAGCTCGATCGAGGACCCGCTGCACCTTTTGCAGCTCTTCGGTATCACTTGCTCCGATTCGCTCTTCCAACCAATGGTGGATTTCGGCCTCGGCGAACCGCCATTCTCCACCGACCCTTCGGCCCGGCAGACGCCCGCGCATGACCATTTTGCTCACCTGCTCTGGAGTCAGGTGGAGATAATTCGCAAGTTGGGCAATGTCGAGATCTTCCACAGCGGTCGTCAGTCAATAGGAGCAGGAAATTGAGGGCAGGCATGATAGCTGCTTTTGCCTTCGGGCGAAATCAAAGTCCGATAGCGGCGTGACCAGCGACCTAACCAATGCTCGAGTGCATCGCCGGGAGGGGGTAGAACATTCGTTTGATTGTCCTGTCTGTGCTAGTTATGCCGATAATTGCGGGCTCGATTCGCTCATAAGCAGCTTTCAAAATCTGCGAACGCTGCTAAAGTGGAACGTTCTACTCGACCCTTCCACCATATTTTGCAGCCATGCCAACGTCCTTCACGCAGTGGTTCAACGCGTTCAAGAAATACTGGGTCGCCTCCCTGTTTGCATTTGCGTCAGTGATGGCGATTGCAGTCCTCGTGATCTTGTTTGCTCCTCGGAAGTACCAATCGCAAGCTCGGTTGATGCTACGAGTCGGCCGCGAGAGCATCAGCGTTGATCCAACCGCCAGCACCAGCACCTTGAGCTTGCACCAAACTCGCGAGCACGAGATCCAGTCAGCTCTGGGTGTGATGAACAGTCGCGAGATACTCGACAAAGTCATCGAAGAGGTCGGCGTCAAAGTTGTGCTTGCGGGCTCCGCTGAACTGGAAGAGGAAAGCGAAGGCGAAGAAGAAGCTCCGGGCTTTCTAAGCCGGATGAAATCCAAATTGATGGCAATCGACCCGGTGCCTGAAGAAGAGGTTGCCAAACGAAAGTTGATCAAGGGAATCAGCATCTATGCACCTCAAGATTCCAGCGTGGTTTCGGTATCCTACAAAACAGGTAGCGCCGAAGTCGCGCAGGCCGTCGTGGACGCTTGGCTCAATAGCTATATCACCGAGCACGCAAGAGTAAGTCGAAATCAAGGCACCTTTGACTTCTTCCAGAAGCAAGGAAAAGAGCTCGAACAGCAGTTGAAGGCAGCACGTGACTCGCTGCAAAAAGCCAAGAGCGAGTACGAGATCGTGACCGTCCCCGGTGCACAATTGATGCTTGAGAACCAGATGACCAGCGTGCGGCAAAAACTGCTGGAAGTCGGCTCAGAAATCGCCGCAGCGGAGTCGCGAATCATCGCATTCAAGGACATTCTCGACAACTCGATTGATGCCACGATCACCGCAGAGACTTCCGGCAAGACCAATGAGGCTCGGGATCAAATGCGAAGCCAGTTGTTTGAACTGGAAGTCTTGGAAAAAGACTTTCGCAGCAAGCTGACTGACGATCATCCCAAACTGCTGGCTGTTCAGCGCCAACTGGCCGACGCACGCGAAATCCTGAGTGAACAAACTTCGGATCGAAAAGAAGTGACACGATCGGTCAATCCGGCTCATCAGAAGATGTCAGAACTTCAGATGATCGACATGGCCAACCGAAAGGGGCTCGAGGACAAACGCGATCAACTGAACGAAAAGAAAGACGAAGTGTTGGCTGAAATGAAAGCGTTGAACGCTCACGAAGGCACCATTGCTGGACTGATCAAGAACGTCGAAATCCTGGAATCCAGATTCACCGAACACGCAGAGAAGATGGAGCAGGCACGACTGGGGCAGGTGCTGGAGAACGAAAAGATCACCAGTGTGAGCATCGTCCAACCAGCCTCCTTCGAGCAGCTTCCCGTCACTCCGAACAAGCAGATGTGTGCCGTGATCGGATTCATGGCGGCCTGCGCTGCCGCGCTGAGCCTACCGATCTTGCTAGAGTTGCGTGGCCTGGCAAAAGTCGCGAAACGCCGTAGCGAAACGCATGACTGGAAGTTCGACGAGGCGACAGCAACGACCACTCGCACCGATCGCCCAGTTTCTGACACGGGCGAAATGAAACCCACTTCCGTTTCAGATTGATGCAGGTGATGCCTTGAGTTTGCCTGCCAATTACGAACCAGCCGTCGACGAGTATCGCTCGAACGACGATGGGCTCATCAGCTTTATGTCGGATGGGCAGACGCTGTTACGTCGATTCGCATACGTGGCGATGTGGCTGCTGCCTATCATGGCGTTCACCACGCCCAGCAAAGGAACTTTCGACGGCTGGGAAACACTGGACATCATCAAGTTGTTCGTGCTGGCTTTTGCCTGCTTCGGTGGCTTCTATGTCATCTTACGTAACGCTTCGCATCATCGATTCAATGAAGTCGTTGATCCCCTGATCCCGTTCTTCGTCTTTTTCGCATTCGCTTTGATCAGTGTCATCTGGTCGCCCCTGCGATCGGTAACGGTCTTTCAATCAGGTTCGCTGGTAACGATGCTGATGTATGCAACCGGTGTCGCAATTCTATGCGCGAGACCGAGCGAGACCTCGCGGATCTTACTGCACCTGTGCCTGGTCTTGATGACCTGCAGCTGTGTCATTCTGCTGGTCTACTTCTGGGATCCGATCCTATCTGGACTCGATCGCGATCTCCTCAACTCGGGTGGAGATGGGATTGTCCATCCAACGGCATCCGGTGGAACAGCCTCGTTGGGACTTCTGTTAACCATCGTTTGTCATCGAATCGGTGGGTACATCTGGGCAAAACGCCTAGTGGTGCCTGCGATTGTCATTCACGGAGCGATCTTGCTGCTATCCAACAGCCGAACCGCGACAGGCATGGCTGTGTTCACCATCCTGGGTGTAATTTTCTGGTATTCAAGCAATCAGCGCCGTGCTATTGCGGCATTCACTTTTGCCGTCTTTGCGATCTTGATCATCGTCGTCGATCCAGGACTTGAACTGATCGGATCCACCTTGGGAGCGAGTGCCGAGTACGTGCGGCGCGGGCAGTCTGCCGATCAGTTGAGCGGCGTTTCCGGTCGTAGCGAGATGTGGTCAGCGATCTGGAATGAGTACCAGAAATCGATGATGCTGGGGCACGGGTACTTCGTGACCAGTGCCAAAGGCGCACTGTTTGTCTGGAACAAGTCGTCCAACTTCACCGCTCACAACATGATTCTTCAGGTCCTGGTATCGACCGGCGCGATTGGGCTGATCCTGTTCTTCTACGCCCTCCTGCAACCCCTACTCTGCACGCTGCTGCTACTGAAGGGATCCGAGTTCCATCGCCGACTGCTTGGTATCACCGTGGTGATCTCCGTGTGGTTCTTCGGCTGGAGCATGCTGAGCATTTCCTTCATGGGACCAATTCGCCCCGAATCGATCGTCTTCTTCACCTTGATGGGTGTTGCGATCGGACAAGCGAGCCAGATCCAAGTCTCCCATGACGCTGCGCAGACGGCTTGACGCGTCGACCTCTGGTTGCCGAAAGCGCTCAGTCTTGGGCCTGATTCCGTTTCTTCAAACGCGACTGCTTCTGCGCCGTTGATTGACGATTCGCGATGGCCTGTTCTGCATGGTACTGCGACTTGACCAAATCTCCCTTGGCCTGATAGATCGCTTGTAAAGCAACATGCGCCGCCTCTTGAGACGGATCGATTTCGAGTGACCGCACCAGCGCCTTGATCGCGGCGTCCACGTTCCCCGAGTTGTTCTCGGCCAAACCAAGGTAGTAACTATCGTAAGCATCGCGTTGAAAGCCGGTCAGCTCGCGAAAATAGCGGACTGCTTCCGATGCATCGCGTCGCTCAAACGCATCTTGAGCCAACAAGCTGATCGCCTCGATACGACTGTTCTTCGGTCTCGATTCATGAATCAAAACTTCTTTGCACAACAACTGTGCGATCTCACGTTGGCCCTGGTCGCGAGCCAACCATGCCAGAATCGCGTTGAGCTCGGGATCGTTCACGCCCGCTTGCTTCAGCTGAAGTAGCTCGCCTGTGGCCTCAACTCCGTAAGTTGCAAACTTTGGATTCGCCGGATCAGCGCGATAGGCCATCGCCTTTGCCATCGACGTCACGCGTTTTCGTTCCTGCTCGCTCAACTGATTCAGCTTCAAGACAGGAGACAATCCGTCAACGACCTTGCGTTGAGTTTCGCTTGCCCGTTTGCTGTAAACGCCGATTCGGTGCTGGCGAAATGCCGTATGCGGAACGTTCGTTTTTGCTTTGGGCATATGGCACTGAGCACAATCGTTCTGCGCTACTTCCATGCGCCGGTCGTGAGCCTCGCCACAGGCATCGTCTTGATGGCAGTCCAAACAGATCGATCGATAGTGTTCACGAATCACCGCTGCATCCGCTCCTGCCGGAGGCGGATCATGTGGATTGTGACAGGTCACGCAGGTCATCGTTTCGGTCTGTTGATAGCACTCGCTGGCGTGCATCTGTTCGACGTGTCCGACAATCTTCATCGTGTCGTCTCCCAGCCGATACTGATAGTCAACGCGAAAGTCGGTCAGCGGCAAGCCTGGGCGATAATCCCACTCGCCCTTGCCACTGACGCTGGCCTTGGTCAACGCCTGCAAGTGACATTGTTGGCAAACAGCCTCGGAGAGTTCTCGCGAGAGCTTGGCTGGATTCACGATCGTATCGTCGTCGGTCTGAGAATGACCCACTCCACTGGGATTCGCATGATGCTTGTCAACGTGCAACTCCCCCGGACCATGACATCGTTCGCAGCCAATCGTCGCTTCAACGATCTCGAAGCAGAACGGATTGCCTTCTTTCTGGTCAATGCTTCCCACGTGACAAAACACACACCCGGTGCGAACCTTGCGACGAAACGACAAATGAAAAGGACGGTCGTAGCCCGGTGACATGCCCCAGTTTGCGGTCTCACGGAACCATGTCAGCGGCGACTGCGCCCAAAACTCGCCGTCGCGAAACAGATAGCTCTTGCCGTGCGTTCCCGAACCAACCGACAAGGCGATCGCCGCCTCGGTAGCCAAACGTTGCTGGCCTTGCAGTCCTTGCATGATCTCGCGGTGGATCAACTGTCCACCCTCACGAGAAACCTCGTACCGGTTCCCAGATAACTCATGCGTGAAGGCTGTCGCGTCAGCTTCGTTCTCTAATTCAGTCACCTCTGCCGCGACGCTGTGAGTCGTTCTCAAGTAACTGTCGAACTGTTCCCTGTGACACTCCAGGCAGCTCTCACGACCGACGTATTTGACGCCAGCGACTGTGTTCTTCGACTGGGCTACCGCAGGAAGACACAGGTAACAACAGCACGCAAATGCCACCAAGCGGTGAGAAGTTGGAAGAGAACGCGTGAACATGGATTTCCCTCATGGAATCTGGCAGCGATCGGCTGGCTGCTGAGATTGTGATTCTAAGAGATTTCCTGAAACAGCGTGAGTTGTTTCTCACAAAGCCGCCGGCTGCGATGGCACGTCGAACCGAACCCAACGGCCGTCGTTCGAAACGCAAAGAAGCTGCTGTCCGACGGACAACAGCTTCAGATGCGTTGTGTGACTAAGTCTGAAGACTTAGTTAGCGACCACAGTTGCGACTGGGCCAGGTGAGTCGTCGCTGGTTGCGACTGGAACTGCGATTGCAGTTGCGATACCAGCTGCCAGCAAGCCGAAGCTGCCGCCGCCTGCACCACCTGCAGCACCACCAGCGAATCCACCGCCGCCGCCGCCACCAAGTGATCCGCCGCCGAATGATCCGCCACCAGAGAATCCACCACCAGAGAATCCACCACCGGGAGCAAATCCACCGTCGATGATTCCACCAGGAGCGATTCCACCATCAATGATTGTTCCGTCCATGATGGGCGTTCCGACTGGACCGCCGATGATCTCACCCATTGGCTGCCCGACGACTTGTCCGCCACCCAAGCCTTGCTGCATTGCAGTCAAAGTTTCGCGAGCTTCCAAGAGTGCACCTTCGTTAGCAGCACCTTGGTCCAAAGCGTTATCGATTTGGTTCATCGCGTCTTGTAGGGAAGCCAACTTGGCTTCGTCACTCAAGCTCTCAAATTCTTTCGTCAGATCACTGACGAGCTTTTGAACGTCAAACTGGCCTTCAGGCGTTGCAACTTCGGTCGATGCGAGCATGAAGGCGTAACCCTGAACGCTGGCGAAGGCGAGGATCGCCAAGCCCAGTGCAACGGGGAAAATTCGCTTCATTGTCATATTAAATATCCTTTTCGGCCTCACGTTTTCGACACCACGGTGTTGACGAAAATCGTGTGTTGGTCGTGTATGGTTCTCACCAAAGTTTACTTACAGTTCGGGGTCCGGCAACGAAAACACTACTTAATTACCCGAAACCTCCCACTTTCGCAACACACCAGTGAACAAAAACTTCCCTAAACCGTTTCCACGAAAGCACTTAAGGCAGAAACATCGGCTCTGGCATATTGGTGAGGCATCCCTTTTTAATCTGTTTCGCTTCGCACTGTCGTTTCGATTGTAGGAATTGTTCCGAAAATTCAAAACTGGTCTCCTCCAAATTCGGCCAATGAGCCTTCGGCTGACTGGAAATCGGCCGATCAAAGTCCGGCCGCCCCTGAGCTCGGATTCGCTTGTTCGCTGAGCGATCGGCACCAAGCGCGCCAACCCAGCCATTCTTGAGTACGGCTCAGCCAGACAACCGTTTTGACGGAAGCGGGCGAGTCCTTGAGCTCTTCGCTGCCCGCTCGCGAGCACTTCACAGACTTAAGCCTTCAATGCAAACTCCCTCGCCCAAAGAGCCCCCTTCGTCCAGCGGCCCAGGACACTGGACTTTT
>JBGCGI010000287.1:0-26385 GCA_045110715.1 Rubripirellula sp. | reverse complement strand
AAGCGATCTTCGAAGTCAAAGTTTAGTCATTCCTCAGTCCGAATCGATGGATCCAGCGCGGATCGCGATGCCACGCGGAGTGCTGGCCGGAAAGCCAGCAGCTCGCCGGTCATCGTGATCCCGACAAATGCTAGCGTGGCTAGATCGCCTGCAAGGATCCACTAGCTTTTCCAGTTTGACGCATCGTGCCAGAAAAGCGGCTGAGGAATCCAGAATTGGGCAGTCTGACCTCGCCGTTTCTTCCGATGAACGAATGTGAGGCTATCGGGCAGTGAAACTGTTCGTCGGTTGAATCATTCATTCATTCTCAGACTCGATTTCCAACGTGCGTCATGACTACTTCAATGTTGATCGCCTACTCTGATTTCGGATTACTGATCGCTGTGTTGTGCGGCTATGGGATCTTCATGGGAGTGTTGTTCACACATTGGGTGTTTCAACGTCGGAGTCGTCGTCGCACTAGTTCGCGACGCACGCAACCGGTTCACTCGAGCGAATCGATGTCCACCGCTCGGGGAGTCGAAGTTGCGAGGCTAAGCGAGCAAGTTGCTGCTCTTCACGCGGAGTCCGAAGAAGCCGATCAGCGGCTGCACTTGCTGGAAGAGCAAGTGGAGCTGTTGCAGAAGATTGTTGTCGAGCAAGCATCCGTCTTGGTGCAGGAGCCTGATACTTTGGTTCACGAACCTACCGTGAATGAGCCGGAAGAGGAGGCAGCGGTTCCCGTCCTCTCGATCTTCCAGCCGCTGATGGATAAGTATGGAAGTGAACTGGTCGTTTCGGATCCGGACTATGGAGTCGTTTTCAGCGAACGGCCGGAGCAGGTCGATGACCTGACTCGAATTTGGGGCATCGGCGCGGTCAATCAAGATCGGTTGTACGAACAGGGCGTTTATCGCTTCCAACAAATCATTGATTGGGAAGATCATACGATCGAGAACTTCAACAACTTGCTTGGCTTCAAGGGGCGAATTGAGCGAGAAGACTGGGTTGGGCAAGCAAACGGTCTTGTTGGCAATCACGCCGAGCGTCGCGCGGCTTGATTCGATCGGTCTAGGAAAGTGTCAGCTCGACGGGGCAGTGATCTGAACCGAAAATATCGGACAGAATCTTCGCTTCGCTGACAGTGCTCCAAATCTTTTGCGAGACACAAAAGTAGTCCAGTCGCCACCCGATGTTTCGCGCTCGGGCATCGGACCGATACGTCCACCAGGAGTAGTGGCCGGGATCTGGGTTCAGCTCTCGAAACGAATCGACGAAACCATCATCAAAGATTCGGCTCAAGCCTTCCCGCTCTTGTTCGGTGAAGCCAGCGTTCTTTTTGTTGGACTTGGGATTGGCGAGGTCGATTTCGGTATGAGCGCAATTCAAATCGCCACAGAAAATGACCGGCTTGCGGCGATCTAACTTTTTGAGGAACTTCAGGAAGTCTCGGTCCCACTCTTGCCGATAGTCCAGTCGCTTGAGCCCTCGCTGTGAATTGGGCGTGTAGACCGTGACGATCTGAAAATCGTCCAAGTCAGCCGTGATGATTCGACCTTCCTTGTCGTGGTCAGCCACCTGCATTCCGAGTTTGTGTTTCGGCGTTTGGTTCAATGTCCAGATGGACGTGCCACTGTATCCCTTCTTCTCCGCGCAGTTCCAAACGCGGTGATAACCCAATTCGTCGGCCCAATCCAAATTGACCTGTTCCGGTGTGGCCTTCGTTTCTTGGAGGCACAGCACATCGGGCAGACTGCTCTGAACAAAGTCTTTGAAGCCTTTGTCCATCGAGGCCCGTATCCCGTTGACATTCCATGAGACCAATCGCATCTGGTTCTTCCGGTGTTATTGAATCGATGTTGCTGACAGCGTGTTGTTACTTTGAGTCGATCTGATAGGCATCGCGCCATTCCAAGCAACCTTGACTGCCAACTTGGAAGTCCCGGCAAACACGCGGACGGTGTTCGTGGTGTTTGCAGAGTTTCGTAGACGAATCGAGCCAGACGCAAGGGCCGTCGAGTTCGCCCTCGGCCGGCGGCGAGTAAGAACTCATGTACGCCAATAGTTCGGACTTCAAATCATCGGGCATGACTTTCCAGAACTCTTCGGGAGTCTCGCCTTCGGACATGCCCATGTAGGGTGGAAAGCCCATGTGCATGCAACAGGCACCGCAATCGCCGCAGTCATTGATGGTGGGCAACGATCTCAACAAAAACAGCCTTCAGTGTTTGGCGGTGACAGTTCGCTCGTGACACTGGCCATTCTCAAGATCAAATCGGCAATCCGCAAGGGCGGCAGCCTCGTCTTCGCTGTGAGTGACATGCAATGTTGTCACGCCGGTGGTTGACTGGACTTCAAGGAGCAGCGTTTGCATTTCGTTTCGCGTCGTTTCATCCAGCGCGCTCAGGGGTTCATCGAGTAAAAGGACCGAAGGACGAAACGACAACGCACGACCTAAGGCAACGCGTTGACGTTCTCCGCCGCTCAGGCCTTGGATCTGTCGGTCCATCAGATGCTCGATGCCCAAAACGTCTGCCAGTTCCTTTGCACGGGCATTCATCTGATCGAGAGGTTGCTTTCGCAAACGCAGGGCGAAGGTCAAATGTTCTTTCACGCTGAGTGTGGGAAACAGTGCCAAGTCTTGAGGGACGTAGCCAATCTCTCGATCGGCGGGCGACCAATTCGAAACGTCGGTGCCATGGATGATGATTTTTCCGCTTTGAATCGAACGCAGACCGCAAATTGATTCCAAGATGGTTGTTTTGCCACGCCCCGTTTTTCCCATGAAAACGGCGTACTTGCCCGCATCGACGGCGAAGGAAATATCCGACAACGAAAATTCGCCGGCACGAATGCAAACGTTTTGAAGTTCGATCATGACGTCAGTCCCGTGCCAAGCAGTCGCAGGATCAACAAGACCACCACCGCCATTGCCACCATCAGCAACGAAACCGCGACGGCTGCGTTCAGTTGGCCGATACTCAGTTCCAGGAACACGGTGGTCGAAAGCACTTCCGTTTTCATCCGAGTCGCGCCAGCGAAAACTAAAATCGGACCGAACTCGCCCAATGCTCTGGCCCAAGCAATGGTCGTTGCGGCGATCATGCCCCGCCACGCCTGCGGAAGCGCTATCTGCATGAAGGCTTGCCCCCGCGTGCAGCCGAGAGTGCGGGCGACATCTTCGGCGCGAGGATCGATCTGGTCGAAGGTGACTCGCATCGTTCGGATTGCGAAAGCGCAGGCGACACTGAATTGCGCAAGGATCACCGCAGGCCACTCGTAGGTGACGGGGAACCCAATGTCATCGCGTAGCCAGCCCTCTAGCTCCCAGCCACCGATCGAGAAATGAAACAGAATCAGGAGGCTTAGCCCAAGCACCAGCGGGGGCAGCACGATTGGGATGTCCACGATCGTGTCGATCAAAACGCGTCCGGGGAATTTGTATCGTGCCAGCAAGTAGCCTAGTGGCGTTGCAACCCAGATTGAAAGAATCGCGGCGACTGTGCATGACAAGATCGTCAGCCAAAACGCATATTGAATCTCTGGCTTGAGCAGAGCTGCTTTGAAGTCGCCGATCGACGTGAACATGAAATCGGCTGCCAGCAACAGCACGATTAGCACGATGAAACAGGACGATAGACCGCCCATCACTAAGAAGAACGGCACGTCCGAACGTTGCCGCCGGATGCGTGAAGCGGTTGGTTCAGTCATCCGTGCCGTCTTTGTCTTCCGTAAGCGTTGCATCCGCGTCAGAAGCTAGCTTCCAGCGAAAACCTTCCTTCGCAAAATCGGATTGTGAGTCCGCAGAGCAGATCTGCTGAAACAAGCGGCTTGCCGTCTGAGCATGCGGTGATTCGGGGGCGACCGCATAGGGCTGAGTGGCAATGCTGCATTCCAATCCCTGAATTCGTACGGCGTCCAGGATGTCACCCGATCCCACCGCGTTGCTCAGGTAGACCACCGCCGCGTCCAGAGAACCAGTCCGCATCTGGTTGACCAACATGTCACCAGTCGGCGACTGAACGGTAACGTTCTCCATCACTTCTTGCTGAATGCCACCTTCGCGAAACGTGTTTTGCGTTAACCAGCCCATCGCACATTGCTTCTCGTGTCCAACACCAACGCGGAGTCCCTCTTTGGTGAGATCTCGCAAGGTTGAAAGATTGTGTGGATTCCCTTTCTCTACCAGGATGACCAACTCATTCTCGGAAACGTCTGTTGGTTCGGGGAATAGATCGGGAACCTGTTCCATGAACTCTTTGTCGCAGGCAAAGTATGCGTCGGGAACTTGGCCAGCTTTCATTTGCGCGACCAGGATTCCGCATCCGTTGTAGACGGTATCCACTTGCACGCCTTCCCGTTCTTGGAAGTCAGCGATCGTTTCTTCGATGGCAGGCCGAAGCATCGAGCCTGCGAATAGACGCAGTTTTGGGACATCGCTCCACTTGTCGCCTCCCGAAACGCGGAAGCCGTGATCGCGATAGACCTCGAGCCCTCGGTCACTAGCCGCCAGATAGCGTGCGAAGTGCAGCGCCGCTGCCGAGCTCTTGGTGGAGCTGGAAACGCCCACAGCGACCAGTGATGCTGCCGGCTTGAGCTCAGGGATCTCAATGAACTCTAAGTCGGGGTAAGTGTGCAGAACCGCGTCATAAACAATGGCTGCGTCGGCGGCACCGATCAGGACATCATTGGCGGCTTCGGTGACCGTCGTTCGCTCTGCGACGGTTGCTTTGTTCAAATCGTCCCACAGTCCCGCTTTCTGCATCGTCAGGCGAGTCAGCTTGCCGATTGCAGCGGCATCGTTGGCTTGCACCAATCGGATCTCAGGCTTCAGCAAGTCTTGGAAATTTTGGATCGACTTTGGGTTCCCCTTTTTGACAGCGATCACCGCCTGCATCCTGGCAATGGGCAGTACTTCCGACACGATGCCTTTCTCGATCGCCATTTTGATGTAGCTGTCATCGGCCGGAAGAAAAAGGTCTCCGGCACCACTGATTTCGATCTGCGAAAGCAGGGTTTGTGAGGCACCGTACTGGACTTCGACTTCACGGCCGAACTCTTTGCGGTAGCTCGATCGGATCTGCTCCATGACCGCTCGATTGCTGGCGGCGCAAAACAGGGTCACGTTTCCGCTGGAATCAACTTTGGGTTGATTCCTGACCAGCATGAAGCCCATCGCGACGAGAGCAACGATCGAGCCAACCAAGAATATTAGAATCCGGTTCATGGGAGGAGTGTTTCAGAGTGGTGGCGGGAGGTGGAGGCGGGGAGGTTCATCATAAACGAAAGCTGACGCTGCAAAACGGGAAAGTGGATTTGCTGCGTTATCGCCCGGGAGGAATTGTCAAAAGCTGAGGTTTTTCGCGGTCACGCGTGGTTCGCACGGGTGGTGGCTCAACGCCTTCGCCAAACAGTTCGGTGTCCCAGTCCACCGTCAGCAACAGGTCGAAGCCTGGGTTCTGGTCTTTGACTTGACAAGAACAGGCTCCACTTAGGAATACCGTCAGGTCTTCCATCAATCTTGGGTTCAGGTCACCGGCAGGGATGACTTCCAACGCGCGACCTCGTCCAAAGACAGGCACGACCAAGGGCTGACCTTGCTCAAAGGCCTGCGGATGAAAACCGGAGAACAACTGGACCAAGAACGATTCGCTGTCGTCATCGCGGTCGATCTCCAGGACGCTGTATCGCAACAGTAGCGGGATTTCCGAGTGCAGTTCCGAGCCTGGCAGCCCGATACCCTCCGGCATCTTGACTTTGTTGGCTAACGATCCGAAACCGTCCTCCAATTGTTGCCGCGTTGCTTCGTTGCGCTTGGCGTCCTTGGAAGCAATCATCAACCAGACAATGGAATGTCCGGCCAACAGTCGCCGACTCAACTCGGAACGCGCCGGCGATTGGAACACCTTCGACAGGCTCTCTTGCTGGCTATCGAGCGGTCCGTGCCAGCCGTTGACCAGTCGGCCACGACTGATCTGTGTGCGAAGAACGACATACGGGAGCTGGACTTCGTGGTTGCTCTTGATTTGCTCCCAAAGCTCGCGGTTCGGAGCATCGCTTTGCGTCAAGTCCGACGTAATGATCTTGATGCTTGCTCTTGCGGAACCAGAACCAAAGTCGGGAATGCGTTGAAGGAGTGACCGTTGATTGGTTGAAAGCGGGCCGTCATGAAAAACGACCACCTCGCACTGATCCGGCCGCCAGCGTTCTAGCGCATAGCGAAAGACTGGAATGTTGCACGCCAACACCGTCGAGGCTGCAAGGAATGCCAACGCTGGAACTACATTTCGGGCTAGTGGAATTTTCATGCGGCGATCACGGCTGTCCAAAGCACATCACCGTTCCGTCCAAGGTGGACAAGAAGAGGCTGCCGTTCGCGCCTGCCAATCCATCCCAAGCAGGCAGCGATTTCAACTGAACGCGATTCTCAATTTCGCCGGTGTCGATATTGACCGAAAGCAATTGCGCTCCATCCTTGCCATTCAAAGAGTCATCTTGCGCAGCCAGCAGGGTTTGGACCTCTTTGTCATCTTCGGCGAGTTGCTTGAAAGTCGCTTCTTCGTCGATGATGTCCGGTGGGCCGACAATGAACAGCTTGGAGCCTCCCAGTACCATGCCTCGCACATAGATCGGAACGTCTTGTGTCCATTTCGGATCGACTAAACTGTCGCCGGGTTTGTTGGCATTGTTGCCTCCGCGTTTCTTGCCTGCGGAGAATTGGATCGCCTTGCCGAATTTGCCTTCGACAAGTTTGCCTCCTTCAAGCGTTCCGTTGTTGCGACGGGCCGACAGGTCGCGGGCAGATCCATCATCGAAGCTGACCGCGAGAACGGCCTCGCTTGAAATTTCGGAGCCTTCGTTGAATCGTTTGGCGATTCGATCCGCATCAGCGGCCTCGAAGTACAAACGCACCTCGTCAATCACACCGGTCAACTGACTCACGCGATACTCACCAACGGCGGATTGAGCATCGATCCCGATTTCCATCGGTTGGGCTGGGTCGGAACCGATCAAGGAATCGGATTTTCCTTCGCCAGCGAGTTCGCCATCGATATAGAGCTGCATCTCTTTGTTTTCATTCAGCACGCCGACGATGTGATGCCAGCCGCCAACGACTCGCTGATTCGCTGTGACGGTCGCCAGCTTTGATTTCGCACGCACATGGAAAGCGGGGCGTCCGGTTTGCAGTGTCAGTGCGAATCCCTCGGCCGGACCACCGCGAGCGACGATCACACCGCCAGGCTTGGTGGACGTGAACCACGCCTCGACCGTCAGTGGCTTGCCGGTTGGGTCCAAGCTCTTCGAACGGGGGAACTGAGCATAAGAGCCACCGGACGCAGTTTTCTTTCCAAAGTTCTCGGGGATTTCGGGCGGGTTCGGTTCAGCCGCAAACAGCTGATGCTCCAAAGTCGTCGTCCATCGTAGGTACTCAGGTTTGCGTCCGTATCCGAACACGTATCCATTTCCATTGACAAGCAGCCGGCCTGAAGGAGCGAAACGGCCAGCTTGGTAATAGCCGCCGTGTCCGCCCGCGAAACTTTGACCCAGCACCCAATACGATCGATGAAACCAGGTTTCATCCAAGAAGCCCATCGGAGCAAAAATGTGAGCGTCTTCCCCGCGTTGCTTCGAGGCCTGTGTCGCAAAGTCCCCTGAGTTTGGTCCGATTTCAAGCCGGTTGCCTTCCAGGTCGAATTTCTGCGACTTCATGAAAATGTGACGGCCGTCGTAGGACAGGATGTCTGGTAAACCGACGGGCATTTGCAGGGTCTGCAACTTTTCTTGAATGTTGTTTCCCGTTTCGGGATTGATTTCGTCCATGAGCGTTTCGGAGAGCTTCTTGCCAGTTTGCAAGTCGATCCTTAGCAATCGCAGTCCACCATCGAGGAAGATGGATCGTCCTGCCACGCAATAGACCGTGTCGTTGACAATCAGAGCGCTGCCATGCACGGGCCACAACGATTCCAGCTGTTCGTAGGCCATCGTGCGACGATCCATCGGAGCAGCCCGATATCGCCATGCCAAATCGCCATCGGTTGTTAAGCAATAGACCCAGCCATCGGTGCCACCGAAGATGACGCGACCGCGATGGATGGTGGGTGGCGAATCGATTCTCGCACCGATTGTATAGGACCACTTTTCGCTGCCGTCGGTTTCGTTGAGCGCCACCAACGTGTGTTGGTCAATCTTGGCAACGTAAACCGTGCCGTTAGAAATCACGGGCGAAGTCAATCTTCCACCCAGGTTGGCGGTCCACTTCGGGCTGACTTTCGGTTCGATGGGCAAGCCGGTGGTTCCGCTTCGATTCGTGTCGTGTCGATAAGTCGGCCAATCGTTGACTGCTCGCTCGGTGTCAACCGCTGCCAGCGGTGTGTCGATTGCTGGGCCTTTCTCCAGTCGGCCTGCTTCGGGGACTTCGGCGGGGACAGGCCGCGTGGGGGCGCTTGGTGCTAACGAGTTGAAGCCGAATAGCTTTGCCTCGGGATAGCACGCACAGTTGTGTGGGGGGGCGTACGTGAGTCCATTGCAGGGCATCACGCCATACAGGCAGCCGCCGCGGACCCAATGGTTGATGTCCCAGTGTTCTTGATCAGGATCGACAAATTCGATTCCCGTTCTGGATGGCATCAAGAAGTTGTCGGTCGCCTTGGCGATGTAGCAACGATGATGGAACCAGTACGTATCGACATCCGGCGCGAACTCTTTCTTGACCTCGCCGGTTTTGGGATCGCGTCCGGTGTAGACGCCAGAGTCTTTTCCCGACGTCAGAGGTGCTAGCCAAACCAAACCGTTGACCACCATCAGGTCTTGGGGCGACTGATAGCCACTGTTGGGAAAACTTGCGTCCCAGAGTTCCGTGCCAGTCTTGGTGTCGACGCTCTTGATCTTGCCGTCTCCGCCGGCATACAGCACGACATCGTCGTGAACGACCAACCGTGGGCCAAAGTTGAAGGTGAAAGATTGACGCCGCGTTACTGGTTCGGTCTGCCAACTCATTTCACCGGTTTGCTGGTCGACACTGACCAAACGTTGTCCGTCATGGAAGTAGATTTGCGAGTCATCTGCTGCCAAAGTAAGCGGCGAAATTTGCGTTTGCTTTGCCCACAGCTGTTTGCCAGACTTCGCATCGAAGGCCATCACCACGCGTGGTTCTTCGTTCCAAAAGAACTCTCGCACCAGAGCCTGGTCGCCCACGCGGCCGTTGACCGGTGTGTAGTCTTGGAGTTCTGCTTTGTTTTTGCGGACGACCAAAAACAATCGGTCATTGGTGTGAATGATTTCTTCGGTGGAGTCACTGCCCTCGTAGGTTCGCAGTGTTTCACCCGTCTTGGCGTCCAATGCAGTCAGAGGGGCGTTGAATCCGAGTGTGGCGAAGACCATGTCGTCGCTCGAAACCAGCCGCCGCGAAAGTTGCGTCGGTCCGCTCTTGAGTGGCCACAAGTGAGTCTGCCAATTCTCGATGTCTCGTTTCCAAAGTACCGAACCGTTGAACGCGTCTCGCGCGATCAATTTCCATTTCGGTGGCAACTGAATCGAAATTCGGCTGCCTTCGTCCATCACGTAGAACATCCTGCCGGCGGTGGAAACAAGGGCGCTCATGCTGGCCATGCGGTCGTGATGACGTGACCAACGCGGGCTACCGACCCACTGCAAATGTCGGGGTGGCGCGACCACATCATCGTGCGCGACAGAGTTTCCGGTTGCGTCGTGCAGATAGTGAGACCATTCGTCGATGTTCTCCGGACGTGGCTTGATTGTTTTTTGCCATTGACCGTTCTCCTTGATCATCGCCACGCCGTTGGGAACCAACACCCGTAGGACTTCTTGCTTGCTGACATCGCCCAGATCCTCCGCGACAAACAAGTTGACCAAGTTATCAACGTAAGGAAGCTCGTCACCAGCGAAATGCTCGACAGCCACATCGCCGTATTGATTCGACTTGCGAAGTTTGGCTCGAAGGCTGTTCAGTTTCGAGTTGTCTCGGAGCAAGCCGTGAACCTGCGTGGTTGCGTTTTGCTTCAGTGCTTTGGTCAGTTCGCCGTCACCAGTTCCCAGGTGGACAACAAATCCGGCAGAGATGCCTGACTCTTGAAGAATCGCTTTGGCGTCTCCATCGGCGTCCGCGCGAACTGTTGTCGCGAAACCGAAACCGAACGCGGCAAGGACCAGGAACGAAAAGAGCGAGATGCGATGGGACATGCGGTCACTTCCGGGAGGAATGCAAGTTCTTCAGGGAGAAGAATTGTATCAACTACGCGATGCTCTTGCTCAAACTCCCATGATTCTTAGTGGCATCTTGGTTTTCCATTTTCCCCGGGTGAAGTCTGGGAAATCGACCGCAGCACTGCGAGCCTCGACGGACCTTTCGCTCAACTCGGCAACCGCACTCCAGGCGGCGCCATCGTAGACGTCAAAATCCGGGTTCACGCCTGCTCGGATGGCTTCGATCAGCCGATAGTCTTCCAAGTAATCTCCGTTGTGAAGCGTATCGATGAATCGATAGTCGTCGGCGGTCGGTTCCGCTTGCAGGCCCCGTGCACGAGAGGCTTTCCATAACGGATGTTCATGCTCCGTGGTGTACTCATCGCCATCGCTCCATTTGTGCCGATGGTTCTTTCCCTCCAGGCAGACTTTGAACTCCGGGAATCCACGCACGGCACCTCGCGTTCCCTGGACAAGGTTCGTGCGGCTATAGGGTCGCGGCAAGTCCGTGTCATGAACGATTGAGATCGAAAGCCCGTTGGCGGTGCCGATCAGGCATGTGTTGACGTCTCCATTCTTGTAGTCCCGCTCGCGTTTGGGGTGCCCTTTCGGCAAGTGCTCCTGGGCATACAAGTTCATGCCACGTGCGTTCGAGCTCATCGAAACGAGGTACTCCAGGCGATCGCCGCGATTGATGTTCATGTACCAGGCCAAGGGTCCCAGCCCATGTGTCGGATACAAGTTCCCGTTTCTTTCGGCGTGGTGATCGCCCAACCACAAACCATCACCGTGGTCGTTGATCTTCAAATAGCGTGTGTCGTGCATGTAACCGGCCGAACCATGAACCAGTTCTCCCAGCAGTCCTTTTCGAATCATGCTTAAAATTGTCATTTCGTTTTGCTGATAATTCACGTTCTCCATCATCGAGCAATGCTTGCCAGCTTTCTCAGACGCCTCGACCAATTTCCAGCAGTCTTCGACGGTGACCGCCATCGGAATCTCGGTCGCCGCGTGAATGCCGTGCTCTAGCGCGGCCAAGCAAACACGAGCATGCCACCGCCAGGGCGTTGCGGTGTAGACCAAATCAAGTTCTTCCTCTTCGCACATGCGCCGGAAATCCTGCTCGCCATTGGTGTAGGCGGTCGGCTTCTTGAGATCGAGTTGCTCGGCTAATCGCTGAGCCCAAACGCAAGGGCCTTCCAGCACATCGCAGACAGCTCGCAGTTCGACGCCTTCCATGTGGATCAGATGCTGAAGGTGTTTCGACCCCTTCGCGCCCACACCCACAAAACCAACCTTCACTCGTTCGATCGGGGCGTGCTTTGCCTCGGTCGCCCAACCACGACTCGCAATCAAGCTAGCTCCCGCCAGTCCCATTTTGACGGCGCTGCGACGTGAATGACGTTGATCCATGATGGCTCTCGCTCTTGCAAAAGGAATGATCCGCAACGTTCCACTTAGCAATCTAATGCATATCGGAGCATGCGGTGGAAATCACGCCTTCCTTGAACAATCCGTGAACCCCTAGCAGGCGGGAATGGTCTGGTTCGGCATGCTTGAATTTCACGAACTCATGATTTTGGATGACATTCAATCCGCTCCGGAAGATTCGGAGCGTCGGCTGGTGTACGCCGATTGGTTGGAGGAGCGAGGCGATCCGCGAAGTGAGTTCGTCCGCTGCGAGTTGGAAGTGGAGGCAACTTCCGGTGCAGCAGACCGTCGGAAACTCGTTTGTGCAGTTCATAAGCTGCGCGAAGCGGGGCGTGATCTGGATGACGCGTGGAAGCGGTGCGTGATGCGGTCGCGAACTTCTGAATTTCTGATCCTCTTGGTGTCAAGAAGCATCACTCGATCGGATAGAAGGCGTTCGCGTCGATTGCGGCGATTGCATCGTGGCGGCGCATGAACTCTGCCGGACGTCGGAGTAGGAAGCCGGAGCAAAATTTCGGCAATCTTCGACTCCGGCTTTGACCGTCTCCGCTTTGCGACCTAACGTTCTCGATAGAGCCGTTTCTTTCTCGTACACGAGCCCCAGTCATGAAGTTCGCGATTCTCTTGGCATTGATTTGCATCGGTGGTGCGGTGTTCTATTTGAACGATGGCATGTCCACCTTGGGATTCTCGGCTCCACAGGAGCTGCCCGAAACGATCACACCACGTGACCGGACATTCGATGGCAACGAGCAAACCAATCCGTTTGTTGAGTGATTTTGGTTCTTCTGGGCCCGTCAGCTGAGTGGCCTCTGCTCCTTCAATCACGCGTCGGATATTGCGACGTCTTCTTTCTAAACCGTCGTTTTTCAGGCGGCTCAGCGAGCAACGCAGGGTGTAAAAAACGAAGGTTCTGGTAAGCTCTGCCAGCAAATCTTCGCACCCCCGTTCACTTTTGTTGGCTCATGGAAACACGACCTCTCGCCCAGACTGGGCTCGATCTCTCCGTACTTTCTTTTGGTGCTTCCTCATTGGGGGCTGAATTCCGCCCGATCGATGTGGGCGAAGCTCTGCGATGCGTGAATGTTGCGCTGGATCGTGGCATCAACTACATCGACACTGCGGCCTACTACGGTCGCGGAATGAGTGAAGTGATGTTGGGGCGTGTGTTGCCTGAGATCCCGCGTGATTCCTACACGCTGAGTACGAAGTTGGGCCGGTATGCCCCCCAGCACTTTGACTTCAGTGCTCGTCGAGTCGCTGAGAGTATCGACATTTCACTGGAGCGAATGAGGCTGGAGCACTTGGACATTGTGTTTTGTCATGACATCGAGTTTGTGGACCTCGACATCGTTCTGAACGAGACCATCCCTGCGCTTCGCAAGCAAGTCGATCAAGGTAAAGTTCGCTTCATTGGTGTCAGCGGATATCCGATGAAGATCTTCACGGAAATGATGGAACGTGCGGACCTGGATGTGGTGCTGAGCTACAACCATTACACGCTGCAAAACGATATGGCCTTGTCGCTTGTTGAGCCGTGTCGCGAGAAGAATGTTGGTTTGATCAACGCGGCTCCATTTTCCGCTCGTCTGCTAACCAGTGCACCGCTTCCTGAGTGGCACAAAGCGACCCCCGAAGTTCGCGAGGTCGCGGCCAAGGCGGTCGCCCACTGTGCCGACCATGGCACCGACATCGCAAAGCTGGCACTGCAGTACTCGTGTGCCAACAAAGATTTTGCCAGCTGTGTCACTGGTTCGGCCAACCCAGACCGCGTCTCGCAGTGGTGTGATTGGCTGGAAGAGCCGATGGACCAAAAGTTGGTCGACGAAGTCATCGAAATCTTGAAACCGATTCACAATTGGGTCTACGTTGAAGGCCGCCCTGAGAACAATGACGGTTAGTCACCAAAGCTAATCTTGTTTCAAATTCCCCACTCCAAAATCGATAGGCACTATGAAATCTTGCATCACCATCAGTCTCGTTGAAGAAGCCCGCGGCGGGCCGTTTGTTCTTTGGGATGGTCTGGAGAAGTCCATCGCCTTTGCCGGAGAGCTTGGCTATGACGCGGTTGAAATCTTTGCGCCGGGCCCCGAAGTCATCGACGTCGATGCTCTGGGCAAGATGCTTGATGGAGCAGGACTCAAGCTGGCCGCCTTGGGTACGGGAGCTGGATGGGTCAAGCATCGTTTGCAGCTAGCTGACCCAGACGCGGGCAAGCGTGAAGAAGCTCGCGCGTTCATTCGTAGCATCATCGATTGTGCGGGGCAGTTTGAAGCTTCTGCCATCATCGGCTCCATGCAAGGCCCAAGTGGGCACACCGGCGATGCCGACACCGCACGAGGATACCTCTGCGAGGCACTCGAGGATGGCGGAGCCCATGCGGCGAAGTACAACGTGCCCTTGATCTATGAGCCCTTGAATCGCTACGAGACGCGGCAGTGTTGCACGGTCGCCGATGGTGTGCAGATCCTCGAATCGCTCTCGACTCAGAACGTGCGTTTGCTATGCGATTTGTTCCACATGAACATCGAAGAGAGCGATATCGCAGACGCGCTGCTGTGTGGCGGAAAATGGGTTGGGCACATCCACTTTGTCGACAGCAACCGGCGTCCCGTGGGATTGGGCCACATGCAATATGGAAGAATCATCGAAGCACTGAGAGCGATCAACTATGAAGGCTATCTCTGTGCAGAGGCATTTCCCTACCCCGATCCCCACGAAGCCGCACGTCAGACGATGCGAGCTTTCCAGTACTGGACCAACTCGTAGTCGCGAGTTGGTAGGAATCGATCCGAAGTCCGCCGGGGGAGGTTACTCGGCCTTGGCGGCTTCTGGCTTGGTTCGCTCTTTGAGCTCTTCAAGAAACAGAACCATACGTTGCTTTTGACGCTCGTTCTCGGTCACGTCGATCGCGGCTTGTTGAGACTTGATTGCGTCGTCTAGCTTTCCGGTCGCGCTTTCCAAAAGCGCGGCGGTGTTCAGCATGATCGGCTTGAGTTGTGGATCAGCTTTCTCGACTTGCGCCTTGAGTGCTACCAGCACGTTGCCAGCGATCTTGCTGATGTCGCTTCCTTGTTGCGCTGCACCGTACAGGGAATAAGCAAACTGTGTGACGGCTTGAGGGCTTTCTTTGATCTCCTCCAGTTGGCTGGCAAAGTATGCAACGACATCGTCATCGACCTTGCCGGCAGCCAATTTCACCCCGTTGCGAACTGAATCCCAGTGATCTTTGAGGCTCTTGGATTTGGCAGCCTTGGATTGCTCTTCCACAATCTTCAATGCCTCTTCGAACTGACCGCGACCAGCCATCATCGAGATCTTCTGCATGCTCTCATCGAGGGCCTTGCGTGACTTGAGTTCTTCCTTGAAAGCTTCGCGGTCCCAGGAGTCAGTGACGATCGCTTCGAGTGGCTCGTCCATCTCCATCGGGTGACCAATCCATTCGACCGTGCCTGTCTTGCCCACGATGAATGCGGTTGGAATCCCCTGTTGTCCCGAGGCGTCCATGTAGTCTTCGTAAACCGAGCGGTCGGGGTCTGTCGTCAGCGAGTAGGCCGACGTGATATCAGCAAACGTTTTGCCAACCTGCTCATTTTTCTGAAGTAGAAGTTCTTTGACTTCGTCAACGGTTTCGTCCGAGACGCTGATGATTTGAACGTCACGCCCACGATACTTGGTTTGTGTTGCTGAAAGATGAGGCATGCTTTGGATGCAGGGGCCACACCAAGTTGCCCAGAATTCCACGACATAAACTTTGCCTTCTTCAAACTTGGTGACGGGCTTAAAGAACCCGTTCCCGTCTTGGATCCAATGCTCGATATCCAAGGCAGGCGCTTTTGAGCCAATCCCAAACTCCTTTGCCGCGACGCTTTGGGGTTCCAGTGTCCAAGTCACGAGCGCCCAGCAAAATAGAACGGTCAAAATAAAACGTGTCTTCATGGTGGTTCAAAAGAATGGGTTTGAGGTGGGGGAGGAAGGTGCCATGATCGTAGTCGGAAACAAGGCGGAGAGCGGCAAAGAGCCACCACCATGCTACGCAACGACCCCGGGATTGGCCCAGACCGAATCCTGCGGAACGAGGCAATCATTTCATGGAGAAAGTTGGGGATCCCCATGAAAAGCGGAGAAAAAAACATGGCGATCTTGGGATTCCATGTTCATTTGCGGGAGCGAGCCGCCAGCCCCCCCCGGCGGTTGAGCGTCCAGGCGTACCGAATCAATCGTCCGATTTCTCAGCGGATTCTGCTCCCTCATCAGCTTTCTCGGTGCGACGTGTTCGCCGGCGTGGGGTTCGTTTGTTCTTTGTCGGCTCGCCATAAACGCGTTCGGTGTTGATTGTCACGCGATCGGCTTTCACTTTGGTTTCATCCTCAGGCTGGTAGAACCCAGCGACTGTCACTTCGTCCCCCTCTTGAGCGAGCGAAAGATTGTTGACGCGAATTTCAAGGGAGACATCGGGTGCAAGCTGAACACGCACCTGCCGCTGACCTGCTTGGACCATCATCGCGCCCGATGCGTCCAGACCTGTGATGGCTCCCACGACACTGTAGTTCGCGACAGCTTGGGGCGGCTTACCGCGATCTTTGCGGTCTGGATAGACACCAGGAATGAACTTCTCCCGGCTGTGCCCGGCAACTTTTCCAGCAATCGGCTGGAAAATTTCGACCTTGGAAATGGCGGACTGTGGAGCTCCGGCAGGATTGAACGCGCCAGTGAATCGAACCATCGTCCCTCGGCCCAAAAACGCTGGCTTGGCGACCGCGATGAACTGAAACGCCGACACATCATCGGGAGGTTGAACGAAAATGTCGGTGCCGTCGTCTCGGGTGACTGTCATCACACCTCGCTGAAAGCCTTTCAACTTGCCTTTGAAATTGGTGATCATGTTCTGTGAGGCACCACTCGCGGCAGGCGGGGTGTCTGCGATCAAGGGGCTAGTCCAGATCAATGCGACCAGCAGTGACAAGCAACCTTTGAGATTCACACGCATCTTCAAAACACCAAGTTCGGATCGAGAAGTGATGAATTGCCGAATTCGCATGACTTCGGCTTCAACCGGGTGGACGATCTACATTGTACGGTTACGTTGGAGAAAAGTCTCTGAACGCGAAATCATCAACGGTTGAATCTTCGCACGATTCGGGAGACGGACATTTCACGAGAGCCCTGCATGGCCAAATCATCTGCTCAAAACGTATCCGCCAAACGAGTCACCACTCGGACGCTCCAGAAAATGCGTGAGGACGGCCAGGCGATCTCCATGCTAACGGCCTACGATTATCCAACCGCTGAGGTTCTGGACGAGGCGGGGACCGACGTGCTTCTTGTCGGTGACTCTCTGGCCATGGTCGTCCAGGGGCACGATACGACCTTGCCCGTGACCATGGATCAAATGGTCTACCACGCCGAGATGGTTGGACGTGCCGCCAAACGAGCAATGGTGGTCGTGGACCTTCCCTTCCCCGAAGGCCAAGCCGAAATCTCGCGAAGTGTCGAGTCGAGCGCCCGCGTGCTCAAGGAGACTCGCTGTCATGCGGTCAAGCTTGAGGGAGGTGCTGAAGCGGCCAAACGAATCGAAACGATTGTCACCGCAGGCATCCCAGTGATGGCGCATGTTGGGCTCCGACCTCAGAACGTGCATGTCGATGGCGGCTACCGAGTTCAACGAGACGAACAGCATTTGATCGCAGACGCCACGGCTGCGGCCCAGGCTGGAGCGTTCGCGATTCTGATTGAGTGCGTTCCAACCAGCGTTGGAAAAGCGATTACCGAAGCCGTTTCCGTTCCCACGATCGGAATCGGAGCCGGAGAGCATGTCAGCGGGCAAGTGCTGGTCACGCATGACATGATCGGTTTCAATTCCGGCTACCTGCCCAAGTTTGTACGCCAGTTTTCTGACGTACGCACCACGATTCATGATGCGGCGGTTGAGTATGGCCAAGCCATTCGTGATGGAAAGTTTCCCAGCAACAAGGAGTCCTTTGAATGAGTGGCATAGAACCCTACGAGAATGTCGGCGACCTTCATCAGGCGACCGCCGCCGCGTTTTGCGAACTGGTTGCTGAGACTTTGGCAACGAAAGACACGTTTCGTATTTCGCTATCCGGTGGCTCGACTCCGAAGCGACTTTACGAACTGCTGGCAGAGCGAGAGTTGCCATGGGACAAGATTCATTGGTACTGGGGTGACGAGCGAAACGTGCTTCACGACCACGCCGACAGCAACGCCAAGATGGTTCAAGAGGCATTGCTAAGCCGTGTTCCGGCTCCGCCAGCGAACGTGCATCCTGTGCCGGTCGATGTCGAAGATCCTGCATCAGCCGCACTGGCTTACGAGAAGCTGTTGCGTGAGCATTTTGCCGGCCAGGAGTTTCCTCAGTGGGATCTGGCGCTACTGGGAATGGGGGATGACGCGCATACCGCTTCGCTTTTTCCAGAAACCAAAGCGCTCGATGCGACCGATCGCTGGTTCACCGAGAATTGGGTCGAGAAGTTTGATTGCTTCCGGTACACCCTGACAGCGCCCGCAATCAACTCAGCACGCCAGTCGTGGTTTCTGGTCGCCGGTTCCGGCAAACAAGATGCACTCAAGCAAGTGCTGTCGAATGAGCACAACCCTCGGCTGTATCCATCTCAGTTGATTCAGCCCACGCGTTGGTACGTCACGCAAGACGCGATGGCTTAACCATCGCGTGATTGAAACATGTCTGCTTAGGCAGGTAGCGACTGCCGTGCGGCAGCGGGCAATGCTCGCCGTGAGTACTCGTAGGCACCAAACAGGGCGAACGTGCAAATCAAGTCGCCGGTGATGGTGTAGCCAAAGAAGGGAATCGCACTGGTGAAGCAAGCCAAAAGCCCACCAGCGGTCATCGGGTACCAGCCGCCAAGGAACACGCCCAAGTTGCTGATCAAGAAGAATAGCGACGAAGCGATCAGCGAACCGATCGGCAAGCGAAGCTTGCTCTGGTTGTCACGCATCCATCGTCCCACAGGGATCGCAGCCAACATGCCGGCGTAGACCATGCCCATGGTGATTGGGTTATAAAAACCCATCCCAGGAATGCCTAGCAGATGGCCCACCAAGTCACTGACCAACAGGACCGCGAGTGGCACGAGGTAAGCTCGGCGTCCAGCCAGATAGCATCCGGCAAACAAACCCAAGGCTCCCACGCACGCGACGTTGGGAGGATGAGGAAGGAATCGGCTGGCGGCAACGATAAGAGTGAGCAAGTAAAACATGGATCGACAAATTGGGGGGTAAGTGGTGAAAGTCCCAACGCACAGTTTTAGCGGCTGTGCAGACCCACCGGAAGGGCTTTAAGCGTTTTAAGGTTTGTCCCCGCCCAGCTGCTCTTTAATTCGCGCTTTTCGCGAGCCCAACTCGGCCTCAAACCCACGATCCACCGGCTCGTAATACAGCCGATCCACCCCTAAATATTCCTGGGCCGCAACGCCTCCCTCGGCGTCATGGGCATATTCATAGTCAACGCCATGCCCCAAATCTTTGGCTCCGCTGTAGTGGGCGCAGCGCAGATGTTTCGGAATGGGCACGATGGAGTTCTCTCGCACGTCACGTCGAGCCGATCCGATGGCCGACGTGGCCGCATTGCTTTTGGGGGCGAGTGCCAGGTAGGCCACCGTTTGACTCAGGGTCAATTGGCACTCCGGCAGTCCGACAAATTCGCAAGCCTGCATTGCGGAGACTGCCACGACCAAGGCTTGAGGATCCGCGTTGCCAATGTCCTCGCTCGCCAGGATGACCAGTCGGCGGCACAGAAACCGAATGTCTTCGCCTCCCTCCAGCATCCGCGCCAGCCAGTAGATTCCCGCGTCCGCATCACTCCCGCGAATGCTCTTGATCAGCGCGCTGGCCAAATCGTAGTGATCGTCGCCCGTTGCATCGTAGCCACCCAGGCGGTTTCCGATCGACTCAACCGCCGTCTCGCGAGAAACACGTTGCGAACCGTCTTCACAGCTCAAGACCGCAATCTCCAGCGCCGATAGCGCTCGTCGAGCATCGCCTTCACTCGCGCGAGCCAAGTATTCGATCGCGTCCGCGTCAACCGTGACGGCGCTGCCCCCAAGCCCACGTTCAGTGTCCGCCATCGCGCGCTCAAGAAGCTGTTGAATGTCGTCTCCATCAAGCGACTCCAACATGAACAACTGACTGCGACTCAATAGCGCGCCGTTGACGGCGAAGTAAGGATTGCTCGTGGTCGCGCCGATCAGCGAAACGATGCCAGCTTCCACGTCCGGAAGCAACGCATCTTGCTGACTCTTACTGAAACGATGAATCTCGTCGATGAACAGCAGCGGTCGTGGGCCTCCTGTCGCGACCAGGTCCGTTGCCCACGCAAGCACTTCTCGAACATCCTTGACGCCACTTGAAACGGCACTCAGGGTTTTTAGTTCGCTGCCTGTTTCCGAAGCCAGCAGATGCGCAAGAGTTGTCTTGCCGGTGCCCGGTGGTCCCGACAAAATGATGGAACCAAGACGCTTGGCGTCGATCATTCGGCGCAGAAGCTTTCCGTTGCCAAGGATTTGTTGTTGCCCGATGAACTCGCTTAGATTGCGAGGCCGCATGCGTGCAGCAAGAGGTTGGGCGCGGTTGAGGTGTTGGTCCTCGGCGTCCGCAAAAAGCGATTGAGTTTGGCTCACGTCCATCTCTTGTGCTGGAGTAGCGGATCGAAGGCCAGTCTTGGCACTTCGCTTGAGCGGGCCCGCGAGACAGCGGGTTCCATCCAAGTGAGATAGGTTAGCTCAGAAGCCGGCGGGCAAGAAACCGCCCCGCTTTATCCCCCCGTTTGCGCAGGTTTACCGTCCGTGTCAGCCGCGACCGCTTCGTCCGTTGCTTGCTGCTTTTCACGAAGGTTTCGGATCAGCCAAGGTAAAGGGTCGTGAGGCTGGGCTGGGTCGCTTTTCGGTGCATCTGGCGGCCCTTCGCGTTCAGTTTCTTTCTCCGTCATTTTTCTCCCCCCCATTCTGTCTTGATTGGTCTGCACTCTAGAACGCGTACTCGCCGTCCCACTCCGCACTGATTTGAGTCTTGGCAGGGCGATTTCGTTCCAAATAAAGCCTGTCATTTTGATCAGTGTTGTCATGGAAACGCCGCTTTTTGGCGACGCCTGTCTTTTGCTTCTGTCCCTGGTATCCTCCCTAGCATGAATGCAAAGAAAACATATTTTCAGCTCGCGGACATCAGCGTCGTTGACGTGACGGGAGTGGATCGTGCGACGATCGTCCACAACTTGACCACCAACGAAGTCAAGTCGCTTGAGTTGAATGAGGGTCGCGAGAGTTTTGTGACGGATGTGCGCGGCAAGACACTCGGTCATGTTTGTGTTTTTAACGAGCACGATCGATTGCGAATGATCGGTCCTGGACCGAGCGAGCATTCAGCGGTGTTGATCGGTCACCTTGATCGCTACACGATCTTGGAAGACGCCACGCCTGCGGTCCGCGATGACGATTACACCGCCTTTCTGTTGCCGGAAAATTCTGCGACGGAATTGGGACTTGAGGTTGGACGCGGGACGCGTCTGTTGCGCACGGAGTTTCAGTTCGCTGAAAAGTTGGCTGACGCTTATGGCGCCAATTGGCTTGGTGAGGGCACGGCCATTCTGTTGGTGGCGAAGGCGGATGCTGAAGCTGTGGCGGCGCAGCTCCAGAGCAAGGGAATTGAGCGATGCGATGAGGACGAGTTTCATCGCCAACGGATTCGCGTTGGCTTTCCTTGGTACGGGCAGGATATGAACGATACCAATCTTCCCCAGGAAGCAGACCGAGACGCTCTGGCTGTCTCATTCACCAAGGGTTGCTACTTGGGCCAAGAAACGGTCGCCCGTTTGGATGCCCTGGGGCAGGTTCAGAAGAAGCTGGTTCGTTGGTCAATCGCCGACGCGGTTCCAGCGGTGGATACGGCGCTGGATTGTGACGGAAAAAAAGTCGGACGACTCACTAGCGTGGCTGCTGTCGAAGAAGGCGCCATTGCGATCGGATTCGCCAGACGCAGCCATTTTGAGTCCGGGGCGACGGCCATGGGGTCGACGGAATCAGGAAACCAGAGCTTTACCGCGACAGTTCTGGAATAGTCGCGTTCCCTTAGCAGCGTGAATCGTTCATCATTGAGGAATGGAATCAAAACCTGAAGACGCAGCCCGCCAGTTTGCAGAGCTATTGGATCGTGTTCGCGCAGGCGACGATGACGCGATCACGACACTCTGGGATGACTACTATCAGCATCTTGTACGAATCGCCGCCAAACGGATGCCGGCCAACTTGCGCCGAACGGGAGACGAAGAGGACATTGCGTTGTCTGCGTTTCACAGTTTCATCGCGGGCGTTCGCAACGACAACTTTCCCGACCTGAGTGCTCGCGAGAATCTCTGGGGCTTGTTGATCACGTTGACAGGGCGAAAGGTCCACGCCCATCTTCGCCACCAGACGCGACAGAAACGCGGTGGAGGTTCGGTCCGTGGTGAGTCCGTGTTCATGGATCGCGCCGGAGAGTTACGTGCCGGTGGGATTGGTGGTGTCACCGGTGATGGGCAAACTGCTGATGTTCATGCGGAGTTGGCGGAAGCCTGCGACGTGCTGCTGAATCAGCTGGACGATGAGCAATTGAAACAGATTGCGATCATGCGAATGGATGGATTTCTGGTCGATGAGATTGCCGAACGCTTGGAACTTAGTAAACGAGCGGTAGAACGCAGGTTGCAGTTGATCCGTCGGACCTGGACGGAACAGGCAGAGCAAGAAGATGGAAGTTGAACGAGAGGCGGAATCAAGATGGACATGAATGATCTTCCAGCGAGTGAGTTGGCGCGTATCGATGCTGTTTGCTTGGAGTATGAGGCCAGCCTGCGAAGGGGCGAATCGCCAAGCATTCAGTCGCTTGTCGAAGCCCACGGCGGGGCATCTGCGGACTTGCTCGCGAAAGAACTGCACTCCATTCACGAAGAACTGGATTCGGCTCGAACGCAAAGTCAGGCTTCGACGGTTGGCTACTTTGATCCGCTGCAGCTGCCGACCTCTGGAACTCTGATCGGGCCGTATGTGATCGGTGAAACGATTGGACGCGGTGGCATGGGGGTTGTTTTTAAGGCGCTCGACAAACGATTGAATCGGCCGGTCGCTATGAAAATGTTGGCGATTGAAGTTGCCAAACAACGAGACTTGACCGAGCGTTTTGAACGCGAGTCGCGCGCGGTCGCCGCCATCAGCCATCCCAACATCATCGAACTCTTCGATGTTGGTCAGTTCGATGGAATGCCGTATGCAGTGATGGAATTCTTGGACGGAGAATTGCTTGATGCAAGGTTGAAGCGTGGAGCGATGACCGCAGAGGGAGTGCGGCGAATCGGAGCGCAGATCGCCGATGCGCTTTCTACCGCACATGCAGCGGGGGTGGTCCATCGCGACCTCAAACCGAGCAATGTCATGCTGGTGGGGAGGCATGGAGGCGACAGGAAGCCAATGGATCCAGTCGACTCAACGTCCTCGATTGCAAAGCTGTTTGACTTTGGGCTGTCTCGTGCCCCGCAAGGGATTCAGCAAATGGAAGAGACGGTCGAGGGAGTGATCATGGGCACGCCGGGTTACATGGCTCCAGAGCAAACTCTTGGTGAGTCCATCACGCCAGCGGCAGACATCTTTTCACTTGGCTGCGTGCTGTTCGAGGCCTTTTACGGCAAGCTTGCTTTTGGTGGTCCGACCAAAGCTCGGCGACTTGCAGCGACCTTGAAAGACGAACCGAAGTCCGATCCACTGCGTCGGCGTGAAGACGTCGCGTTGGCTGACCTGATCCAGCACTGTTTGCAGAAAGACGCCAGCGATCGCCCCGCGTCCGCCGCAGTCGTGGCCAACCGTTTGCGGTCTCCTCAATTGGAACCCGTCGATTCGGTGGTGGATCGCATTGAGTCTGGCTACTTAGCTGGGCAAACGACGCGCCGCAGAGTGCTAGAGTTGGTTGGCGGTGGAATCCTTGGCGGGGCGATCGGTGCCTTTTACCTCTCGGGTGATGCTAGCGAAATCGCCAGCGTGAAATCGATCGCCGTGCTGTCGTTCAACGTTGCTGATTCTTTGGCCGTTGCTTCAACTGCTGAGCAAACTTCGAAGATCCGACCGCCGGACCCTGTTGGTACCGCCGAACTCGATCGCGGTGAAAGACTTGCCGGACTATTGGTTCACGAGTTGACTCGGATGTCTGGCGTCAGCGTTCCACGGTTTCGTCCATTGGTGGCTGAAACGCCGAACCAGTTTCGAGAAATCGGTGAACTGCTTGAGGTCGATGCATTGGTCACCGGTGATATCCGAGTGATCGCGCGAGGCACGACTGAATTCTTGGAAATTGACGTGCAGATTTTGTCGGCTCGAACAGGGCTGCAACTGTGGGGCAAGACGATTCAGACCGAGTCTGCGGACAATCTGTTGGAGCAAAGTCGGATTGCGACGGAGATCGCTGCTGTGATCGGCCAAAGGTTGACGTCAACCGGAGAGGGAGACGCGCCGCCCAGCGTCAAGTCCTTCAATTGCCTGGTGGATGGCAAGGTGCGTTCTGACCCCGATAGTTTGCAAGGGTTGGAAATGGCGTTGATGTGTTTTCAGAAAGCCCGCGATGCCGACAAGGGAAGTGCCGAGCCGCTAGCAGGAATCGCGCTGACGTCGATCACCCTGGCGGCTCAGAGTGAGCCCGAGAAAGCGGTTCAGCTGATTCGCCAAGCGAGGGAAAATTCGAAAGCGGCACTTGAGTTTGATCCCAGTTCGATTGACGCTCGATTGGCCGAAGCGATGCTGGACTGGCAGACGGTCGGTCGCTACCAGCAGGCGGAGCGGGCGTTCAAGGAGTTGCTGATGGTCGACGCGAACGATTGGCAGGTACGGCATCAATACGGGTTGTTGCAAATCGTTATGGGGCGAGGAACGCAGGCCATGAAGTCGCTTCGCGAGGCGACTCAGCTGAACCCAATGTCGGTTGTTGCCAAAGTTGATCGTGCACGGGCGCAGTGGTTCAGTGGAAATCGCGAGCGTGCGAGTCAAGATGCGAAACTGATTCGCGATCGATACAAGAACGATGTGATGGCACGGGGGCTGTTGGTCGACATTTACGAGCAGCAAACACAGTTTGTTGAAGCGGCCGCCGAGCACGATTCGTTCGAATTTGCTGCGGGCGATACTGCGGAACAGTATTTTCGGCAGCGGCGTGAGAAGCTGCAGGAGTTGCCGTATGGCCCGTTCGGAGTCGCGTTGAATGAGGCCATTCTGCAGTCTCGATCGCAAGCGGGGCTTACTCCCACTGATTTCGCGATCCTGATCGAACCAACGCACCCGCCGATGTTACCCTTGGTATTGTCGGCCCATCCAAGCATGAACGCGGTGCGTTCGTATCCAAGAGCAATCGAGTTGCTAGAAGATGCAAACTCGGTGATCTAACGCTTCACCAATCCAGGGCCGTGGGTGACTTCACATCAGCGACCTCGAACAGACGCTGGTCAACGTCCTCATTGAACCGCCATTCAATGTCGACCTCAAAGACTACAGTTTTGTCGAGTACGGTTTTATGTACGGCTTCCATGTGAATAGGGAAGTTCATACCCTTGATCGACTTCCACTTGGTTGTTGTTCTGAATTTCAGCTCTCGGCGATCTGCAACAATGAGCCAGCACTCATGTGCTGTTGGCAGCTCATTCTCGAATTGTAAGAAACCGTAAAAACCAGTGTAAATGCGATCCGTCGTTAGCAATCTATTCTTGACAACGAAGCGACTGCGAGATGATCTGACAAGGTCAGGTGTGAGGTTCTCAATCATGAACGCTTGCCCAAGAGGCATTTTGCCCATTCTTCCTCGAAAAAAGTTTGTGTAGGGTAGCGTGGAGCAGGTGACGGGGTTGAAGTTTCGGTCTTCGCCGGTGAACTTGATGTCTTCTTGTTTCTGAGCTTCGGCCAGTTTGTTCGACAGGAAAACATTCGGGCCTATTCGCAAGCGATCAAACCCAACTGGAAAGAATGCAGGGTTTCGGCTGTCGCCATATCCGCCGCCAGTCGTGACTCCCTCGGAAGTTGCTAAGAGGATGTCGTCCGTGAAAGATCTTTTAACAACGTGCCGCACAGCATCCATTTCTCGGTCAACTGCGTGCAGGGAAACGAACCGCTCCGGTCGTTTGTCATTCAGGATGACGCCTCGACATTGAAACGCAAAGCGGTCCAGGGCCGCATGCTCAAGATCAAGGCTGCTGAGCATGTCTCGATATCGTTCGACATCACGCTCCGTAGGTTCACGAAACGCACCGTCCACAAGCGAGGAATCGCCATCGTTAGCGAGAGTTACGGTGGCACACAGTACTGCACCGACGATGCCCAGAGAATACCGCACGTTCATTTGTTAAATCCGTTACTTGCTTATCGTCTATTTCTTGTTCATCAGCGACGCTTACCAATCCAGGGCATCTCTCGAAGTTACATTCGATATTTGAAAGAGTCTTTCGGGAACGTCCTCGTTGAATCGCCATTCAATATCGACCTCAAAGACTTTGCTTTTCCCATCTGGCAAGCGCTGCCATGCTTCCATGTGGACCGGGAATTTCATCCCTTGTATTGCTTTCCATTTCGTAGTGGTGCGAAATAAAACCGCTTTCATGGGTTCAAGTCTCCAAATCTCGAAAGCTACGGGGGACTCACTGACAAAATCCATGAATGTGTAATACGGAGAATCGATCCCACCAAGACCCTTGAGTTCTTGTTTGGCAACCCATCTTTTCCCTTGCCTGTGGATTGC
>JBGCGI010000286.1:0-23033 GCA_045110715.1 Rubripirellula sp. | reverse complement strand
GCGGTGTTGTTCGTGACCGAAGAACTCTCGATGGTCACGTTCGAGTCAACCACTGCCACACCTGCTCCAGCAGGTGCAGTGTTGTTGTCGATGGTCAACCCACGAAGTGTCGCCATGGTCGTCTGAATGACCGCCAGTCCGCCTCCGCCCTCCTCAAACGTGATTCCGTTTCCCGTCACGTCATTCTGCCGATAAGTCACGTTCTCGATGGTTCCGCCGCTACGCAGCATTTCCATTCCAGCACCACCGGCCACGGAAGTATTCCCCTCAAAACGGCCGCCGGTCATGTTCACCTGCTCGTTTAACACGTACAGCCCACCTCCTCCCGACGCGTTGCCTGAAGCAACATTGTTCAAGAAGTCAGTATTGGTAAATGTCGCACGCGTGCCTTGCATGTAGACTCCGCCACCCGAGTCGCCAGCGGTGTTCCCTGTGATCGTGACGTTCTCGAAGACAGCCGAGTCCCCGTCGTCCGCTAGAACTCCTCCGCCATAGCCAATTCCCGTATAGGTCCCAACCACGCGGTTGGGGTCACCAGCTTGGTTTCCCGAAATGGTTGAATTTCGGATCGTGAGAGATTGCCCAACGTCGCTTGAATAATCAATGCCACCGCCGTGAAGCGTTGACCGATTATTCATGATCATCGAGTCATCGATGGTCAGGCTACCGAAGGTATTGATCGCGCCGCCGGATGAAAACTGACCTTGAATAAATGAATTCTCCGCCGCCACGTTTCCGCTCATGATGACATTGCTCAGAGAGAGCGAGATGCCGCCGGCGCCCCCATTGATTCCAGCGCCACCGCTGCCATCGTCAGCTAATCCATTTTGAAGGGTCAGTCCTTGGAACGACACATTCGTTGGCCCGGCGATAAAAATATCAAACAGCCGTGACTGGTTATCACCATCGATCACGACGGCAGTCGGGTTGGTCACATTTCCAACGAACGCGATGTCTTGAGCCGCCCCCAGATCAAAACTCCCCAACAGGTTGTCCAGCACGTAATTTCCATCAGCAATCTGAATCGTGTCCGCCCCCGGGTTCGCTTCGGCTTCCTGGATCGCCAAACGGATCGTACAGGCACTGTTGCCAGCCTGGTTGTCCGCCGCACAAATCCCAGCCGTATTGTCGGCAACCGAATCAACGAAGTAGGTCGCCAGAACGCGACGCATTTCCAGGGTCTCGAAGCGTCCACGAACGGACTTGGAGCGTCGGGGGGACCGTCTTGATCGAAACGCCATGAAGCAAACCTATAGGAGAAATACGTGCTATGCGGGCGAAGATATGCTAATTAGGGGGTTTAGGCGACGCCACAGGGCAAAGCGCTCATCGAGCAGAATCCGACAAGTCCTTCCACCGTGCGTGTTCTTGCCCCTTGGCGTCTGCCAGAGAGCCAAAAGCTGGCGAAAGCCGCCGATGACGCCCTGGGTAAGATCTATCGATTGCGAGGCTAGGGAGACCGCAAACTTCGTTTCACGCTTTGATCCGAGCCTTTCCCGAGCCTCAGGTGGAAACCTCGAAATTGGTTCGGCGTTCAGGGTGCTTGATTTGGCAGCTACAAACACTGCATCTTGTTTCACCACCCGGATTTTCCTGATGAAATCTGTTCTCTCAATTCGCGCATTTGCTGCTGCCGCAGTAATTGCCACACTCTCTGTTTCGGGCCTTCAAGCCGACGCTCAAGACTCAAAAAGGGACATTGCGAAGGCAAAACCTGTCGCTCACGCTGTCGCATCTCCTAAAGTACGTCCCCTCAGCGTCACGAATGACCTGCTCAGCAGCACCAAGATTGCTGGCACTTTGACCGATACGACCACTCTCGAAATGCGAACCTCGTTCGGTTCAGCCAGCATTCCTAACTTCTAGCTCGAATCCTACTTCCAACGTCCGCTCGTCCTACGCGAGCAACAGCGTTTTCCCCCCGCCTTCGCCCGCTTTCGGCGGTCGAACAGGCCCAAGAACGAGCAAATCCACAGAGATTCGTTGAACCAGTTAGCGCCTGCACTCACTGGCTCTTTTCGTACAGACTCGCGTCTTTGGCTTCCATCTTGGAGCGTCGATTCGAAACCGGATCAACCGGTGCAATCGGATCCGATTCTTTTGGAAAACAGAGCTGAACGCTTGTATTCGATCAAGCGCGATCTACTATCAGGTAGCCGCTCGGGGGAACGGCTGATGTGCGATCTGTACGTCAGTACTTTCTGTTTACCCACCCAATTACCCGAGACCGGAGAATTCTACAGTGAAGTGGGTTTCAAGTTTTGTTTATGCGTCAGCATTCATGCTGGCAACAGCTGGCATCAGTCCAGCTGCCGACTGTAGCTGCAGCCCTTGCAGCACAGGCGTTGGCGATTGTGCTGGCGGTGCGATTGCCCTTGGCAGCGACGCAAGCGGTCTGAGCCTCGGCGCAGGCGGCGGAGGAGCTTGTGCTCCATCTGTCTCTTATGAGACACGCACTGTGATGCGTTCTCAATACGTAACGGAAACACGTCAAGTGCCCGTTACTACCTATCAGCGTGAGACTCGCACGCGTACTCGGAACGTCACCAAGCGTGTCGCACGAGTCGAAAGCCGCGAGCAGACTTACACTGTCAACGTTCCTCAAACACAAACTCGTACGGAAAACTACAACGTTCAAGTTGCAGTTCCTTACACCGAGGAAGTTCCTTACACCGTGCAAGTTCCTGTGACGAAACAGGTAGAGCAAAGCTACGAAGTCAGCGTTCCTTACACCGAGCAAGTCGCACAGACTTACACGGTTCAGGTTCCTGTCACTGATCAAGTCGAGCAGAGCTACACCGTGTGTGTTCCTTACCAGGAAACACAGACTCAGAACTACACTGTCACCGTTCCTTACACCGAGCAAGTTCAGCAGGACTACACGGTTCAGGTTCCAGTACAGAAGTCCCGTGAAGAGTCGTACAATGTAACGATTCCTTACACCGAGCAAGTTGCACAGACTTACACGGTTCAAGTTCCTGTCACGAGCTCACGAACAGAAACTTATCAAGTTGCTGTTCCTTACACCGAGCAAGTCGAGCAGAGCTACACCGTTCAGGTTCCTGTCACCAGTACTCAGACTCAATCCTATCAGGTTTGCGTCCCGTACACGGAGACAGTCAACCAGAACTATACCGTCAACGAGCCTTCCACCGACACACAGACTCAGACTTACACTGTAAACGTTCCTTACACCGAGACAGTTTCTCAGTCGTACAACGTAACGGTTCCTTACACTGAGCAAGTTGCTCAGAACTACACCGTCAACGTTCCTTACACCGAGCAAGTTGCTCAGACCTACACCGTTCGCGTTCCTGTTACTCAGACTCACACTGCTTACCGTACGGTCAGCAAGTGCGTTCCTGTGACAACCATGCGATCGGTTAGCAAGGACATGGGAAGCTACCAGTGCCAAACGGTTGAAGTTGGTGGTGGTGCAGCGGGTGCAGGCGGATCCGGATGCGGATGCGAAAGCAGCTGCGGATGTGCTCCAGCTCCAGTTTGTGGCGGCTGCAACAGCGGTTGCGGTGGATGCAACAACGGCTGTGGCGGCGCAGGTGCTGGCTCAGCTGCTGGTGCCGGTTGCGGTCCTCAACTCGTGACTCGTCGCGTTTGGGTTCCAAACCTCGTTACCGAGATGGTTCCATCGACTTCGTACCAGCGTTCGTCCGAGCAGGTTCCTTACACCTACACGACGACCAGCTACACATCCGAGACCAAGACTCGTATGGTTCCTGTCACCAAGACACGTAGCGAAACTCGCACACGCATGGTCAACGTGACCAAGCATCGTACCGAGACTCGCACACGTGACCTTCAGGTTCGCAAGTGCCGTCAAGAGCAGCGTACTCGTGACTACACCGTCACCAAGTACCGCACCGAGACTCGTACTCGTGCAGTTCCTGTTCGACGAACTCGCATGGAAACTCGCACCCGCGAAGTTCCTGTGACGACCATGACCACTCAGACTCGTACTCGTACCGTCAACGTTTGCAAAACTCGCATGGAAACTCGCACCCGCGAAGTTCCTGTGTCGACAATGACCACCGAGACCAAGACTCGAATGGTTCCTGTCACTCGCACTCGTGTTGAGACCCGTACTCGTACGGTTCCTTACACTGAGATGACGACCGAGACTCGTACTCGTACCGTCAATGTTCAGCGTACTCGTCAAGAGCAACGCACTCGCAACTACACCGTCAACAAGACTCGTCAAGAGACTCGTACACGTACGGTTCCTGTTACTCGAATGACCACCGAGACGAAAACTCGCATGGTTCCTGTCACCAAGAGCCGTATGGAAACCCGTACGCGAATGGTTCCACAGACAACCATGACTACCGAGCAACGTACTCGTACTGTCAACAAGACCCGAATGGAAACGCAGCAGCGTAGCCGTCAGGTCAACTACACCGTGAACGTTCCAGAGCAACGTACTCGTACTTACAACGTGACTGTCTATGACAACGTCACCGAGCAAGTTTCCGAGAACTACACTGTTTGCGTTCCTGTTCAGTCGACCAAGTCTGTCAACGTTCGCGTTTGCCAGCAGGTTCCTGTTCAGATCCAAGTTCCTGTCTACGGTGCTCCTGCTGCTTCGGCTGGCATGATGATCGAAGGCGGAGCCTCGATGGGCGGAGTCATCGAAGGTGGCTCGGCTGCTGGTTGCAACTGCAACTAATCAGTACTCCCTGAGTACTCGTTAAGTCTCCACGTTTCGGCGTGGGAAACAGGAGAGCCCTGAAGCCTTTGTGCTTCGGGGCTTTTCTTGTTTCGAAGAGGACATCCAATTCAGACCGATTTCTCTTTTCGGCGAACTTCAATCTCTTCGAACGAATACAGCCGGCCCTTTCCGGCACCTGGGCACACATCGCACGTCTGTTTCCAATCTTTCTTCTTCTTGAGATTGGAATCCCAGAATGGCCAAGTCCTGCATTGAATCGGACGAGACTCGTAAACCGTGCATTTTCGTGTCCGCGGGTCCAACATGATGCAATCCCCATCGGGATATTCGATCAAGCTCTTGGCTTTGCCGACCTTGCGAACGAACTTGCCCTCGAATGCCTTCAACGCGAGCCCCATTTCCTTTGCCATGCCGGCAATCTCCTCCGCGTTGACCCATACATAGCCCGGCTCGCCGCTACAGCAATCGCCACACTGCGTGCACTCGAAACTCAGACCTTCGTCGTACCAAGGCGACTTCTTCTTGTCGTGATCTTTCTTGTCTTTCTTGTCTGACATGGCATTGAATGCGTCGGAAGTTGATCGGAAGTGGTGCTACTCGCTGTCGCTCACAAGCCTGGATCAGCTTAAATCCAGAGCGTCAAAGAACCGCGAGTGTAGCGAAAAGCCGTCTTTGGCGGGACTACTTGAGCTCTTGCGTGATCATTCCAAGGGCCGCGACCACAGCATCAATATCCGCTGCAGTCGTCGTATGGCCGGCACTGATCCGCAGCGTGCCGTCGGATGAACTGCCTAAACACGAATGGATCAGGGCGGCACAATGCAGGCCAGCTCTGGTTTCAATTCCGAACTCTGCATCCAAGATGACAGCGGCATCCGCGGGTGAAACCCCATCAAGATTCACACTCGCGATCGGCAGATCACTGGGCTCACCGTAAACTTGCAGCCCTTCGATGCTCGCCAACCCATGGTGCAACTGCTCCGCCAGCGTCTTCGCCAATTGATAGCGCGCCTCGACACCGGTTTCTTGCAGCTCCATGAGCGCGACCAACCAACCCGCGATCGCGGGCACGTTTAAATTGCCAGCCTCCAGCATCGAAGGCATCTTCGTCGGCATCTCCAAAGACTCACTGCGACTGCCGGTTCCACCTTGGATCGTCGGCCGCAGTCGCTCGTGCGAACCCTCTGAGACGTACAAGAATGCAGTCCCCAGTGGACCTCCGGAAGACTTGTGCCCCGGCGCAGCCAACAAGTCGATACAACACGCTTTGACATCCAGTGGCACGACCCCAAACGTCTGAGCCGCATCACAAAGAAACATGGCATCGTGTTGCTTCAGTCCTTGGCCCACCTCGTTGATCGCCTGAACCGTACCGGTAACGTTGCTGGCGTGCGTCATCACGACCAGACGAGTCTCGTCAGTGACCGCCCCCAGCAACTGCGCGGGATCGACTCGCCCGCCGCTGGTTGCTGGCACGACGGTCAGTTGCAAATCATGATGCTGGGCCAAGTAGTGAAGCGGTCGCAGCACGCTGTTGTGATCCGCTGCTGTCGTCACGACGTGGTCTCCAGGAGCAACCACACCATGAATCGCTGCGTTCAAGGCAGCCGTGCCGTTGCAATGAAACGAAATGCAGTCGGGCGACTCCGCATGGATCAGCCTCCCAAGCGTGCGCCGCGTCAACGCGATCACTTGATCCGCTTGGGCCGCAGACTGATAGCCGCCTCGCCCCGCGGCGGCTCCGCACTCTCGCGCGAAGCGATCCATGGCGTCCAAAACGGCGTCCGATTTCGGCCATGACGTTGCTGCATGATCCAGATAGATCCGCGGGTGATCGCTCACGAATCGACCTCTGGTTGCGCACTTTCGATCGGATGCACCCACTCCGTCCGACCATCTTCGTACGTCTCACGCTTCCAAATCGGAACTTCCTGCTTCAACGTATTCATGATCCAGGCGAGCGCGGAAAACGTCTCTGGCCGGTGTCCACTACTGCACCCGACCACGATGCTCGCCTCGCCAAGGGGCACTTCCCCTAGCCGATGCACGATCACCATTCTTGACAACGAGTATTTCTCAATCGCCGATTCGGCCAATCTTGCAAGTTCCGCCAAAGCCATTGGACGATGTGCCTGATAGGAAAGATGCTTTGTCACCCGTTGGCCAGTCGTGCGACGTGTCACACCAACGAACCAACCGTGTGCCCCCACGTCTGGGTCGGCCAGTCTGTCACGCAAATCGTTCTGTTGAATCTCTGAATCGACCAACTCGATCCATACTCGGTCGTTCTGCATCTGATCATCCTCCACTGACGGGAGGAATCAGCGCCACTTCGCTGGCTGACTGAACAGGCATGTCTGCGGTGGCGTAGGTGCAGTCGACGGCCAATCGGCAAGCGTTAAGCAAACCCGAGATCTCTGGAACCGCTTTCCCGATCGCTTCGATCACTTCGGCGGCCCGCGCGTTATCTTCGACATCAACGGTGATTGAGTCCGCACCAGCAGCATCACGAGCGGCAGCAAACATCAGTACTTCGATTTGCATATGGATGGTTTGGCAAAGAAACGGGAGAGTCGGGAGAGTCGGTATCAGCCTTGCGGGGTGAGCTCTTGCTCAATTTTCGGCATTCGCCCATAAGCATACGCCAACAGTTTCAATGGGTGCAGGGTCTTCCGTTCGCTGCCATGTTCGATCTGCATCTTACAGGCACTGCATTCGGTCGTCGCAATGGAGACGCGAGCCGAACGCATGGCAGAAATCAAAGGCCAGCCAATTCGCAAACTGCTGCGATAGTTCTTCTTTTGCAGCCCCCATGTCCCAGCCATGCCCGTGCAACCTGCTTCGATGGGTTCGATTTCCAATCCGGGAATCAAGCCCAATAGCTTTGGTCCTGATTGACCAGGATCCAACACGCGAAGGTGGCACGGTTGGTGATAGGCAACGCTTCCGACTTTCGACATTTCCGACGGCGGAGTGAAATCCAGGGCCAACCGATTGTTTTCGTGCAGATGCCAAAGAAATTCACAGGCCTCAAAGGTGTGGTCGGCAACCAGATGTGCGTCCTCATCATCCAACAGGTTGGGATACTCATGTTTCAAGCACAGGACCGCCGCTGGCTCCGTGGCAATCACGGTGTAGCCCTGGCGAACGGCGTCGGCCAGCAATCGCACATTCTTTCTGGCAATTTTCCGAGCCCCCTTCAAGTCGCCTGCGGTGATCCGCGCCATCCCGCTGGCTGCCTGCGAGGCCGGAACATACAAACCGATGCTGTTCTGTTGCAGAATCTCTGCCAACGCACGCCCAATATCCGGGTCGTGATAGTTGGCATATTGATCGACAAAGTAAACCACTTTCAATCCGCCGTGCGGCAGCGACTTTGTCCAACGCCGTCCGGCGGCATGACGGATGAAGGTCTCACGCACCACGGGCGGCAACTCGCGGGCTGCGGACAAACCGAACAAGCGTTCTGCGACCCACCGAGAAAACTTGCCTCGCATCAACAGGTTGGAAACGAAGGGCAAACGTGATGCGATCGCAGCCACCGTATCGATCCGCACCATCAACATGTCCGAAAGCGACAATCCGTTGGTCGCCACATACTGTGCCTTCAATTCGCCAACGATCTTGGGAATGTCCACCGTGGCCGGACACTCCAACCGACATTGATGACAATTGAAGCACAAGTCGGCGATCGCTTTCGCCTTATCATCTGCAAGGTCTTCCACGCTCAACTGCCCACTCAGCACACCGCGCAGAAGGTTTGCTTTCGCACGCGGCGACGCTTCCTCTCGTTGCGTGGCACGAAAAACGGGGCACTGTCGTTCTCGAGGTGACGTGGTTCGACATCGCGCACAGCCGTTGCAACTCCGCGTCACTTGCGTGATCGAGCCACCGGCTGGCCAGTGCTGCAAGACCTGCAACTGTGGCAACGGCGTGGACGTTGCACGCGCGGCATCAACCACCGCCTTGTCAGCTTGAATCAGAACACGATTGTCGGCGGTGATCTCGATGGTCTGATCGGCAGGCCGGAGATTCTCGTTTGGTTTCTGCAAGACAGCACCAAACAGCTTGCCTGGATTCATCCGATGAAACGGATCGAACAGCCGCTTGACCTGCCCCATCACCTGCCAAAACTCGCCAAACTGTTTCGGCAACAAATAGGATCGACTTAGCCCCGCTGCATGTTCGACACTGACCTCTCCGCCGTGCTCCCAAACGACTTCCGCAATTTCCTCGGACAGTTCGCGCAGACGGATGCGGTCTTTCCCGCTGGCAAGATTTAGAAATGGCCGAATGTGGAGATGCCCGTGACCGACGTGTGAAAACAAAGTCGCTGTCGAGTGATGCTTCTTCAAAGTGTCTTGAATCGCGGTCAGCACCACCGGGAGTTTCTCAGGCGGCACCGAGACGTCCTCGGTGAACGGGACAGGTGATTCACTTCCCTTGAATCGATAAAGGCGAGGAATCACTCGACGTGAAAGCGACCAGTACAAATCGCGTTCTTTTTGCTCGGTGGTTTCGACAGCCGCGAACGCGCCATCGGGACCACTTTGCAAGTCACTTCGCATCGAATTCAGCCGATCGCGTAGATCATCCAAGGACTCGCCTTGGATCTCCAGCAGCAGCATCGCCTCCGCCTCTCGCGGCAGCACGCCACCGAATCGAGCGTCCGTATCACGCGCGATCTGCAAGATGCGTCGATCCACCAAGTCGCAGGCAACCAATCCATGGTTGAGCGCATTGACCCCGCAACGCGTTGCCGAATCGAGGCGATGAAAGAACAACAGCAATACGCCACGATGCGTGGGAATGGCTTCCGTACGAACCGTCGCGTCGACCAAGATCCCCAGCGTGCCCTGAGTCCCGACCATGAACTTCGCCAAGTTCACTCGCCCGTCATCACCAATCACGTCATCCAATCGGTATCCGCCGCGAGACGGAGGCGCTCCAGCCCGCGCGTCGATCAAATCGCCAAACTGATGCCGAATCTCAGCGATCCCCCTGGCCAAACGACCAACGCGACCGTCTTCGTCTTGCTCGTGCTGGGACAGTTCTACCAGTTCACCGTCAATCGTCACGACTCGCATCGATTCGACGGTGTCGCGGGCGGAACCGCTTCGCAGGTAGTGACTGCCCGATGCGTTGGTTGCCAGCACGCCACCCATCGTTGTGACACTTCGCGTCACCGGATCAGGGCCGAACCATCTTCCCGAGGGCTGCAGAGCGTGGTTCACTTCCGCCAACACCGCTCCGCTTTGCACCGTGACGCGAGTGTCATCAGGCTCCATTGAGATTCGTCGCATGTATCGCGAGAAATCGATCAACAAACCACGGCCCAAGGACTCGCCTGAAACGCCGCTGCCGGTCCCGCGCGGATGCAACGACAACTCGTGCTCGGCGGCATACTGCGCAGTTGCAACGACATCGGCAACCGTACGTGGGCGAACCACACCCAGCGGTGTCAGTTGATAGATACTCGCATCCGAGGAATACAGTTGCGACATGATTGGGTCGCAAAACACATCACCTCGAACAATGCCTCGCAAATCGTCTTGTACGCGTTGCCGTTCAATGTCCATGCGGTCTATTTCGATCGCTAGAGGGGCATCACGTCAAGCTGACTAACGAAACTTTCCTCGCTGAAGAGCTTTAGAATTTGCTTTCGCGGTTGATCAAATCGAGCACCTCGGCCCGCGATTTGGGGTCTTCGCGAAAGACTCCTCGCATCGCACTGGTCACACAAAGACTGCCCGGCTTTCGAACTCCTCGCATCGTCATGCAGCTATGTGTTGCCTCACAGACGACAGCAACAGCTCGCGCAGACAGCTCATTCTCGACAAGATCGGCAACCGTTTGCGTCAATCGCTCCTGAACTTGCGGTCGCCGCGCGACTTCCTCAACCACTCGCGCCAGTTTGCTCAACCCAACCACTTTGCCACTGGGCAAATAGGCGATGTGGGCTCGTCCAGTAAACGGCAACAAGTGGTGTTCGCACATGCTGCAGAAACTGATGTCTCGTACCAGCACAATCTCGTCGTACTCTTCGGTGAAGACTTTTGCCAAGTGACGTCCCGGATCGCTATGCAAACCGGCAAACATTTCGGCATACATTCGTGCGACGCGAGCCGGTGTTTCCAGCAATCCCTCGCGATCTGGATCTTCTCCGACGGCAGCCAAAATGGATCGGACGGCCTCCTCAATGCGAGGTAAATCGACACGATCATTCACCGCACGGTTAGGATCCACGAAGAAATCTGTGTCTCCATGAGCGTCGGCGGCTGAATGATCGGAGGTTGTTTTGGCGGAATCTGTCACGAAGCGTTCCAGGAACAGGGCGGGCTGGTTAGTTTCGCAACCATCGTAGCGGGCTGACAAGAATCGCAACATTACCGGCAGAATGGCCCACAGGCGGGTTTCAGAGGAAATTCGGCCGATCACCCAGCGATTTACGAAGTCTTTGGTTCTGAGGAAGGCCCTGGTTCCAAGAAACGCAGATGGTGGGCGCAGTGGACCAACTGCAATCGAACGGCTTCCTCTTTGCTCAGTGCTCCGTACAACGGCGATGGAGCAATCGGCCCGTCGAATGCGTGAAAACGATGGATCGTTTCGATCAGCTGATCCACCGCATCAAGATCTCCCTGTTCGTCAGCCGCATGCACCGTTGCTGGCACGGTTGGCAGTCGGTCCCGAAAACCAGCCTCGAAAACCGACTCGAGTTGGCGTCGTCCGACGGTAACTTTCATGAGCCACAAGACAACTCGAATCGGAAGCGGAGCGGGCGCGTAGCCATCCATTGAGAATCCCATCCAATCATTCAAGTGCCCGCAAACTTGAGCGAGACTCCAATTGCCTGTCGAAACATATCCATCCTGAAGTAATCTCTTCGCCTCCTGAGCGACTTCCTCGAGCGTTTCAAAACGCAACTCTCGTCGCGCTCGCTGCGTTGTCTCTGTCATCTGCTCTCTCAATGCTGGATTCGTGCGATGTAGATACTGGCCCGCTCCAGGTTGGATCATTTCTTCCCGGAACAATCCACATGAATAAACCGCTTGGCCTCATCCACGCTAGTGACTGTGCCAAAATGAACCATCGCTTTGGCATCCTCCAAAGGCCCATCGAAATTGGCATAGATGTATCCGTTTCCGTTGGAAAGGCTGCCCCCGATTTGCGACATTCCGGCAGCACGAAGTGACTGCATCACGTCCCCCAGGCGGACTCCCGTCGCTCCGGTGATAATGAACCGAACGACGCCTGGTCCCGGTTCCGGAGGTTTGCGCGGACCACCTCGAAAACCGCCTGCTCTGCCGCTGGGCGGACCTCCTCGAAAACCATCGGGTCTGCCGCCACCCTGCGGGCCAAACGTCGGACCGAATGCTGGTGGGCCAAAACGATTCTCGGGGCGACTGGCAGAGTTTCGTTCAGGAGCTTCCATGCGGGGAGCAGGCTGCCCAAAAGGATGGCGAGATGATTGCTGCGCCGCTGCCTCTGGTTCTGGCTCTGCTGGTGGATTGGCTTTTTGCTCGGCAGCTTCCCAAAGTCTGGCGAACTTTTTGGCGTTCTTGTCATTGGGCGTGCTAGGAGTTTGCGTCCAGTAGCGATTCAGCTCGCCAAGCAGTTCCAGTGCCGCCGCCTTGTCTTGCTTCTCACCAGCCTCGCGAAGCAACGTTTGGTAGATGGTCGCCGACTCGAACCCGGCCTGCTTCGCTTGCAGGCTAAGCCTTCTCTCCGCAGCAACATCGCCGTCCTCTGCGGCAGCTAGCGCCTGAATCGAAAGCATGAACGGATCGTTCCATGCGGCATGCAGCTTGCTGGCTGCATCGATGATCGAACGGGTGTATCGAGCATTCATTCTCGGTTCGTCAGCGACCATGACGTGCAGCAAGATCGTCAGTTCCGCTCCCGGATCACCCGGAAATTTTTGATGAAAACGATCGACCCGTTCCGCAAGCAGCTCCGGCTCTGAATAGATGGCGGACGCAACGGTGGCGAGGTAGTGCGGCCGTGAGTGCGGGGACTTGGCCAATTCATCTTCGGCCTTGGACGCCCCACCGCTCTGAATCGATTTCCCGAACCCAAGCATCGGCCCATGGATCGGAACTCCCAACGGCACGTCGCCGTAAAGCGAATGCTGCGCCTGCTTGTGCCTGTGCTCGTTGTCCGAAAACTGGTAGCCAAAGAAGTGATGGTCCTCTGCAAATCGAGCTCCCGCAGTACGGCTCATCCCACGCAGGGAGAGCAAGTCCACGACATCGCAAATCGCTGGCTGACCGATTGCATTGCGATCGAAAACCAACAACGCATAACCAAACCGTGGGGTCAGCGCCCTGTTGGTATCGATCGAATGGCGACTGCCAAACTTTGTTGACCCTAGATTTTGAAAATCCGTCAACTCGGGTGCCGCCCGGTTGAACTCATCCTGTGAAATCATCCCTGCCAAGTCATCCAGCAATTGGTCGTCGTCCAGCACTTCAAAAGCAGCCATCGGTTCGACGTAATAACGAACGACTCTGGCATTCAATCCGCTGTAGGTCGTCTTTCCAAGCACGTCCCACAAACGACGCCCGCCATGAGTGGTCATCGCATCGAGCGAGTAGCGGCCGAGGTGGCGAAGCACTTCCTCCGCTTTCAAGTCATATCGCGCGGCCTCATAGGATCCTTCCTCACCGTGCAATCGCTGATAAAACAGGTCACGATCGATCAATTTCAATGCCACGTTCACATCGCGAACTCGGGCAGCCGCGACGAACTGTTGCGCGATTTTATCGATCGGATCTGTCGAAGGAGCATCAGGCAGCGGCTCGAAATTCTTGGCAACCTCGCCTCCCCGCTGGCCGCCGGAGCCAAACCAGTAGGCGACGGCCCCGAGCAGAAACAATCCAGCCAGGCCCAGCAACACAAACTTCGCACTCCCACGTTTGCCAGAATTCGACTTCACCTTTCTCGTTGAATGGGAACGAATTCGCTGCGAAGGTTTTATCGGCGCCGTCGCAGGCGTTGGAGCGTTGGGCAACTGTCCCAAGTCGATCCCGCCAAGATCCTGACTTGAACTTGGTTTCGCTAGATCGACAATCTGTTGGCACTTGGGACAACGAATCTTTTTACCGATGGCAGACGCAGGGACCTTCAGTGCCTGTCCGCAACCACAGGAAAAAACCGATGCCGCCGCTTGAGGACGAGGCTGGGCGGTTGCGATGAATCTGCCCGTGCAAGTCGGGCAGCTCACTTCGTGCCCAAGGTATTGCTGATCAACTTGCAGCACCTGACCGCAAGCGCAGGAAACTTGAATGGGCATTGAAATGGTCGTCGCGCAGAGGATGGGGTTTGGTAGGCAAATCAAAAGTGGACCAGGCTTTCGATTGCCCCAACAATATACGTCGATCGAACCTACTTTGCAGCCGCCAATTCCAGACACAGCACCTTCTCGGTACCACGCACGATCAGCTTGCGACCGACCAGTACCGGAGCCGACCAGCACGGATAGCTCAGCGCAGGTCGTTTCCCAGCTGATTCACCCAAATCCCATGTGGTGATCACGTCCAACTCTTTCGGATTGGCTCTCACGATCTGTAATTTACCTCTCTCTTCCAACACCAAGAGACGATCGCCGACGCGAGTGACCGAAGATCGAACTTGTCTTGAATCCGACCACTGAACTTTTCCGGTCATGAAGTCAACGCAGCGAAAGTTACTGTCAGGCGCGTTGCGACCGCTGCCGCCATACAAGAATCCATCGATCAGTACTGGCGTCGCCCAATGGCATCGCATCGCCTGATTGCTGAAATCACGATTGGGCATCGGATCCTGCCAAACAACTCTTGGCGATGCGCCGCTTGCATCCAAGAGAACACTGCCAACTTCATAGCACTCGCTAAGAAAGACATGAGAACCTTCAACAACAGGAACCATTCCATTGACACTCTCGAGGACTTCCGCACGATGATGAAATCGCCAGCGAACTTTCCCTGCTACCGGATCGATCGCCAGCAAGCCAGTTCGAGCGAACACCAACACCAACGTTTCATCGCCAACGCGAATTGGACGTGGACTGCTGTAGCTCGCGAGGTCATCGCCGCAACGCCACAGTTCCTTTCCCGATAGCGGGTCCAAACCGACGACTGCGGAACCATTCGGGTTCACGCGGTCCAGTCTCATGGGCGGCAGATCCTGATCCTCTTGCGGGCTACCGCCCACCATGACAATCAACCGGCCATCCAAAATCAGCGGCGCGCTACCAACGCCGAAAAAGTTCTGCACGACGCCATAGGCCTGGTTCGTATCCTGCTTCCATATCACTCGGCCGTCTTTCACATCACGACAGTTCAGAATGCCCGTGACGCCCATCGTGTAGACCCGATCCCCGTCGATCGTCGGGCTGCTGCGTGGGCCATCGTCGTAGCCCAGCATGTCCCGAAACAGAATCAAATCAGAGTCCGACCAGATTTCTTCGCCCGTTGCCAAATCCAAGCATCGCGTCCTCTCGCGGATTTGAACGCCAGCCCTTGGCCCAGTGTCGCACTGAAAGTAACGACCTTCCTGTACCGAACCGATCCCATAGCCGTCACCGACCGGGAGCGACCATAATAACCTTGGAGGAACTTGCCAATCGATCGATGCTGGGTCGGTCGACGCAACGCCGTCGATCCCGGCCCCTAAGAATCTCGGCCAAGCTTCGGTTGACGCATCTGAGTTTTTTGTGCGAACGGGACGACGGCCAGCAGTGTCGCTTTGGGACCACGCGTGTCCTCCGAGCCCCAACCCACAGGCAAGGCACAGAGCGAGACAAAAGAAGCGTTCTACTGAAAGTAATCGAACAACGGACATGGAAGAGATATCCACCTAAGCTGGCTGAATGTGCTAGAAAGTAAAAACCGATGGCAGACCTATTCGTCAATACACGCCTCACGATCGCAGAGAAAGAGCTTACTGTTTCAGTGGCTCGCAGCAGCGGTCCTGGAGGGCAAAACGTCAACAAAGTGAACTCAAAAGTCACTTTGCGATGGTCGCCTGCACAATGTGAGCAACTGGGCTTCGCCTGGCGACAGCGTTTTGAAGCACGCTACAGAAATCGGATCACTCGTGAGGGTGAACTGGTCCTGCACAGCGAAAAGTATCGGGACCAACCGAGAAACTTGGCCGACGTGCGTCAAAAGTTGGTCGACATGTTGGTGGGATGCCAATCGGCTCCAAAAGCGAGAAAAGCGACTCGACCAAGTCTTTCCAGCAAACGACGCCGGCTGGATGCAAAAAAGCGTCGATCCCAGAAAAAGCAGGGCCGCCGCGCTCCGGGACGGGACGACTAAAAGTGTCTCTCGATTACGGTTTTCAAGGATTCGCTGCTGGCCCGGAAAAGGCCCCCAACCGTCCATTGAGGCCGAATACCGCGATCTTCGACCGCGAATTGGCGTTGCAAGTCGAAGCTGAATACAGCGATCCTTCTCTCTAGAAATCTCGCTGGTATACTCTTGAGCGACCGGGTGAGTTGGAAACGGAGCTCAAACACGCCCGCAACATTTCGACTGCCAGCACCTCGAGAGTGTCGCTCTTGCGGTGAAATGCCTTTTCTTGCGAACGGATTGATGAAGCGACACCTACATCTGGATGATCTTTTTGCCGATTGGTCGTACGACCCCTCCTCTTTGAATGTCCGTCTGATCAAAGGAAACGATGGTCGTGACGTCATTCAGATGCGAATCGACATGGGAATCCTGCAACTTGAAACGACCGGACGCCCCGACGGCAAACAATACGAAGGCAGCGAAAGCGTGCTTGAGTACTTGCAGAACGTTCGACTTAAAACCCCCGATCACGTGCTGACCGAGGAAGAATGTAGCGAAGTCGATCGCGAGTTCATGCAGTTCTACCACCGTCGAATCAGTTGGCTGCGACTTCAGTTCTATCATCGCGCGGTGATGGATGCGGACCACACGCTGCGACTGATGGACACCAGTGACGAGATGAGCCCCGACGAAGAATGGTCGGGCACCCATGAACAGTACCGACCGTTTGTGCTGTTTCATCGAACTCAAGCTGCCGCGCTCGGATCGCTCGAAGAGAACTCTGCCGAGGAAGCCGTCCAAGCCATCAATATCGGCTTGGAGACGATGCGAAGCTTCTTCGAGAAGTATGAAGCGGAAGAACATTTTGAGACCGACGAATTGGTCGTTCGCCTAATTGAACTTCGCGAGTCGTTGCGAAGCGAGTACGAAGTGGGCCAGACGCTGAAAGAAAAGTTGGCCGACGCAGTCGAGCACGAGCAATACGAGCTGGCTGCCCAGCTACGTGACGAACTGTCACGACGCGACATGAAGAACTAACGCGAGAACATTGCCTGTGCGACCAAGCCGCGAATCGCTCACGCTGCCCCTGATCGGCCCCGCTCCGCTTGGATCCTCTACCTGGCTTTTGCATTTGCGGTCGTTCGCGGTCGCTGGCCAATTGATCACGATTCTCGCGGCCGGCTTGCTGACAGAGGTGACGCTGCCCTACTGGCAATTGCTCTCTTTGGTGGCGTTGACGGCGATCACCAACGCTGCCTACGGGTTTTGGCTGCATCGCCACAAACCCGAAGAACGATTAGCGGCTGATACGGCTGCCGAACCGGCTGAAGATCAGGTGGACTCGACCAAGCTACATGCGGTCGCTTTGGCGCTCATGCTGCTCGACCTGATCACGTTGACTGCGATGTTGTATTTCAGTGGGGGCGCAGCTAACCCGTTCAGCTTTTTCTACTTTGTGAACCTGGCGGTGGGCGGGGTCATGATTCGCCCCAAGGCGGCGTGGAGTCTGACTGCGACCGCCATTGCGGGGTTCACTTTCCTGCTTCACAACAGTCTGCCATTGGCCGGACTCGAGACGTATCAGCCAATCGGAAGTGGCATCCAAACCGCCGGAACGATGCTGGCGTTTGCGACCTGCTCAAGCGTGGTCACCTACTTTGTGACCCGAACCGCCGGTGAGCTCAAGCAACGTGAACGGCAACTCTTGCGAACTCAGGCGGCTCAGGCGGCAAGCAAACGCCTAGAAGGCTTAACGACGCTGGCTGCTGGTGCGGCCCACGAGTTGGCCACGCCTCTGTCGACCATCGATGTGATCGTCCGCGAACTTTCGCACCACCTCGACGACACACCGAAACCGGAGTCCGTCGATGCCGATCTCAAGCTGATTGACGGACAATTGGAAATGTGCCGGCAGATCCTGCAGCGAATGCGCAGCGCAGCCGGTGACTCCATGGCCCATCGCTGGGACCGAACAACGGTGGGAGACTTGATCGACACCACCCTGGAAGGCATTCGCGATCCCCATCGTGTGGACGTCATCGATGGAACCGCAGCCGTCGAAAACCAGGCACTCTGGGTCCCCCAAGAAGCTGTTGCCCAAGCCGTACGAAACCTGATTCACAACGGCCTCGATGCAAGTGGCGATAGCGGTCGCGTTCGGCTGGAGCCGAAACTGCAGGGAGCGAGCCTGAAACTCTTGGTTCGAGACTCGGGCCAAGGCATGACCGAGGAGGTACTTGATCGAGCCTCCGACCCATTCTTCACCACGAAAGAACCGGGGCGAGGCATCGGACTAGGGCTATTCCTAACGCGAAACGTGATTTCACAGCTGGGCGGCGAACTGGAATTCACCAGCAGGCCAGGGCAGGGTACCGAAGCGATTGTCACGATTCCCTTGGGTGAGTCCGATCGGGATGATACCGGCCCACGCGTTTAGGGCCGGCAGCACGTGCCCCCAGGGCTGCCATTGGAATCTATCGACGAAGGCAATTCGCCGCAATTTCGTGGTTTCCAAACTTGGATCCACGACAAAATTGGGCGACTTGCTAGACTAGATGTGCTCACTGACTGCCTCCATGACCCCTGGTCGTCCCCATGATCGAACCTGCCGCAGAATCAGCTCCTGTCGTCTACAACGCAGCGACGGTCGGCGCCGACAGCATCCTGCTGGTCGACGACACGCTGGTCCTTCGCGAACGCCTTTCCATGGCGATGCAGCAGCGGGGATTCCGTGTCGAAACGGCGGGCAACTACGATGAAGCCGTCGAGGTTTTTCAATCACGGCCAACCGATCTGGCTGTCTTGGATCTCAGGATGCCTGGCAAGACGGGCTTGGAACTGCTCCGCAAACTGCTGCACATCAAACCCAACACCAGAGTGATCATGCTGTCCGGCTTCGGCAGCATTCCTGCGTCGATCGATGCCGTTCGAGCTGGTGCGGTCAACTTCCTCAGCAAGCCAGCCGACGCCGACGACATCTTGTCATCGTTCATGCGTGGCGACGAGCCCTCGGTACCCGATGGAGCGGTCACTTTTCCAGCTCCGTCGTTAGCCCGCAACGAATGGGAGCACATTCACCGCGTGCTCTCGGATTGCGGGGGCAACATCAGCGAAGCGGCACGGCGACTGGGCATTCATCGCCGGAGTCTGCAACGCAAATTGCGCAAACGTGCTCCGGAAGATCCGGCCGTGCCTGAAGTATCCGATGAAGAAGCGGAATCGTAGGCCCGAGCAGCTCTGGGCGACGGTACTCGATCGATTTGCGTTGAATTCGATTTGCCTTGAATTCGATTTGCGTTGAATTCGCAGTCCTGAATTCGCAGCCCTACATCACGCTGAAATAGTTCTCGCAAGCGAAGTCCACGTATTCGTTTTTGAGTTCGATAGGGATGTCGTTGTACAGACAGTAGTTCTTCACCTGCAGCAACAGGTCACGTGGCTGACACATTCGCATCGGGCGGTCGACGGGCTTGTAATGTGTCTCGATCAGGTACCGAATCACGTCAGGTTTGTAGGGCACTTTGGTGACCTTGCACATGATCTCGAACAGCTTGACAAAGTCCTCTTCAGGTGGATTCTCGGCCTCAATTTTGTACGGAATCCGGCGCAAAAACGCGTCATCAACGAGGTCTTTCGGCTCCAGGTTGGTGCTAAAAACGACCAGCTGATCAAACGGCACTTGAATCTTCTTTCCGCTGGCCATGTTCAAGTAGTCGAATCTCTTTTCCAGCGGCACGATCCAGCGGTTCAATAACTCGTCGACGCGCATTTTCTGGCGTCCGAAGTCATCGATGACCAGCGTCCCGCAGTTGCTTTTCAGCTGCAGGGGAGCCTCGCTGATATTGCTCTCAGCGTTGCATTGCACCTCCAGCATCTCCATTGTCAACTCACCACCCGCGATAATCGTCGGTCGCTCGATTCGGACCCAACGCTTGTCAAACCCACCGATATCCAGCAGTCCTCCAGAACCTTCTGGCATCGCCAACTCGTGGCACATGGGATCGAAGACTCGCAGGATGTCGCCGTCCACATCAACGCTGCGAGGAATCCAAACGTACTTCCCAAACGCGCCAGTCACGCGTTCGGCAATGGACGTCTTGCCGTTGCCTGGAAAGCCAAAGAGGAACATCCCGCGACCGCTTGCCACGGCTGGGCCAAGCTTCTTCAGCATGTTCGGGTTGATCAGCAAGTCGCTGAAAGCCTTCAGCAAGTCCTTGCGTTTGGGGTACTGCCCCTCAATGGTCTGCGTTTTCACACTTGCGATGTACTCGCGAAGCGGAACCGGGCAGGCACCGTAATAGGTGCAGTCCTGAATGTGATTTCTCGCGATCGCGCGACCGGTTTCGGTCAACATGTAGACGTAGTCATTCGTCGCGGTCGAGTTCTTGTAAGCGACGTTTTGCTCCATTTTCAATCGAGTCAACAAGGGCTCGATCATTCCAAACGGGAGCTTCACCTGGTCCGCGATTTTGCGACCTTCGGCCTCGCCAATGTTTTGGATGAAGCGATAAACGATCGCTTCCAACAGCGTCTCGTTGATACCCGCACTGAGCATGTCAGCGGGCTCAGCTGGGCGCCAGGGCTCGTCACGGCTCGCCTTGAAGCCACCAGGCATGGGTGGCCCCTTCGGGCGAACGGCTGTGGGCCGAGCGGGTCGGGCCGGCTGTGGGCGAGGAGCGGGCTGCCCGGCTGCTGCGTTTTGGGCCGGAGCAGGCGGGGCGGGGCGAACAGGATTGGCGGGTGCTGCAGCGGGTCGAGGCTGCTGCTTGGGTCGCTGGGCGGGATCCTCCTCACCGCTGAGGGACTGGATGCGAGAAATCAGCATGTCCAATTTATCGTCGACATTTCCAGTTCCCGAAGTGTTCGCTGGCTGACTCATAGCTGCCTCTGACAAGTCCTGATTGGATAGAAAACTCATTTGGCTCAGCGCCATCGAATCCCCGGTTATCGATTTTTATCGACCCATGGCGGCCGTTTCCCCACAAAATCGACACAATCCAGACCATCTAACGGGCGGTAGGGGAGAAACCAGAAGGCTGTTCGCGGGGCCGTGGCAAACAGACTCGAGCGGCGATCGATGAGCTATTCGTTCAATGACGGATTCCCCGATCAGCGAATAGCAAATCTGCAAATGGCCACTTCTTACCTCCCTTCATCGCGTCTCGGTTTACGAATCGAGCAAGCACGCTGGGACTTCGGGCTCCCCGATGGAGCGCGCCGCTTGATCGCATCCAAAGATTTCGAGGGACGTGACAACGACTCGCTCGTCAGCTGGTTGGCGACCGACAAGACGCTGGTGAAACGCCTGCTGAGGTGGTGCAATACGCCGCTTTACAATCTTTCGACGCCCTACAAGACGCTGGAAGAAGCCAGCAAGGTGATGGAAAACCAGGACATGGCGCGGCTCGCGTTCCTGGCCTTTGTCCGTGGACTCTTCCTCCCCAATCTTCAGATCGACATCTACCAGCGGGAGACCCTTTGGACGCATTCGATCGCTGTGGGGGCGGTGAGTTCGCTGATCTCGAGAATGTGTGGATGCGGAGATCCGAGTATTTGCTTCGTCGCTGGCACACTCCATGACATCGGCCTGTGCGCGAGCGAGCGTCTGGATCCGGAGTCGTTTGAGGAAGTCGTCTCGCAGATCGACGAACTGTCGGGAACCCATGAAGTCGAAAAGGATGTGCTGGGCTGGGATCACACGCAGCTTGGAGCTGCCGTCCTGAAACAGTGGGGCATGCCGGACGCGATTCAGCAGGCGGCTCTTCATCATCACAATCCAGAACGCGCCCTCTCCGATCCGCATGCAGACACGATCGGTTGTGTGGCAATCGCCAACTACCTGTGTAGCCGATCGGGCTGCTCCTCAACTGGCTACCACAGCCTGACGGCGCCCGGAAACCGCGTTTTCCAACACCTGGGCATCGATTCCGGGTTGCTGACTTTGCTCTGGCAACAACTCACGCCAGCTTTCGAATCGGTGGCACAGCTTCGTTAGCGAAGAACCAGGCGTGAGCGCTCGTCCGAAACTCGACTGGGGCGGGCGAATGGACGGCATCCTGCAAATTCAAGCGAACCGTCTTCAACGCACCCTCGTCACTTTTGAAGCAGTGGCTGCGAATCCAAGCCGATCAAAGAAACTTACGCCCGACTTCGATCCCGTTTTCAAACACGGAGAAGAAGCGGTATTGATCGAGTAATCGCGGGATTTAGGAGCGCTGAGGATGTAATCGATGAGGTCAAAGGCGAAAGCCGAGAGACCTTCAGAAGAAAATTCGGAAGAATTGCCTCAACGGCTATTGCAGGCGAGAGAGAAGCCCGATATCTTTCCGCCTCGCTCGAACAGCAACCCACTCACTCACTTGTGTTTGGAACTGTTTTTCACCGGCGAGACGCTCAAAAGTTTCAAACTTTTAAACGTACCACCGGTTGACGAAACGAACGAACTCCCGCATATTGCAGGAACCCAATCAGGACCTTTCCTTCACCGGAAAGACAATCCTGTTTAACCGATCTTTGACAATTTGGTGATGAAACTTCTGTTGAGTTCAGCAGTGCGAGGTTGCTGTTTGGTTGTATTGAAAAGGCTACTTGTAGTCCTTCATGCAGCACAAAACTAAATGGCGAATCGCTGGGGTCTTTTACCGAGGACCCCTGCTAGGTTCACTTTCGGTTTAACTTTGATCTTTCCCGGCAAGCTTGCTTGCTGGTGAATCAATACAAAATTGAAGGGTTTGATCCTGGCTCAGAATGAACGTTGGCGGCGTGGATTAGGCATGCAAGTCGCACGAGAACCCAATTAGCTTGCTAAGAGGGGGACAGTGGCGCAAGGGAGAGTAACGTGTGGTTACTTGCCCTCGAGACCGGGATAGTGTCGGGAAACTGGCAGTAATACCGGATAACATCTTCGGATCAAATGGTGTGATTCCGCTCGAGGATAGGACCGCATACTATTAGCTTGTTGGTGAGGTAATGGCTCACCAAGGCTGCGATGGTTACCGGGTGTGAGAGCATGGCCCGGCTCACTGGGACTGAGACACTGCCCAGACACCTACGGGTGGCTGCAGTCGAGAATC
>JBGCGI010000285.1:0-4919 GCA_045110715.1 Rubripirellula sp. | reverse complement strand
GCGGCGTTGCTTTCTTCTTCAGACTCTGGATCGTCGATTCAACACGCGGATCGGGTGCCCCCATTTCGATCCACTTGCGCAGAATCGCGATCGACTCGTCGTTGAGCTTCTCGTCAGGTGGCATCTGAAGTTGGCGATCCCGATAGCCAACGACTCGCATCAGCAGGCTCTTGTCAGGGTTTCCTGGCACCACCAGTTTTCCGTGCAAGCCGCCCTTCAGAACCCCAGCAGCGGAATCAATCAGCAACTCACCGCTCGCGTCTCCAGTTTCGACCGAATGGCACTCGTAGCAGGCGTCGATCAGAAGCGGTCGTACTTTGGCTTCAAAGAACTCGGTTTGCTCCTGGCTGAGCTCCTCATGGCCAAGCACGGAATCTGCCGCGCTCGCGCAGCAGGCGACCGCGATCAACAGCGAACAGAGAACGAGGGGAGCACATTTCCAAGAACGAACGAGCTTCACGATGGGCAGGCCTGGAGGGGTGGAGAGCTCGGGAGGCAGGATTCATTCGAGCTGGCAGGAACCTCTAGCATAACCCAGCTGCCGCCTGCCACAAACGGATGCAAGGATGAAGTGAAAGCAAACCAAATGGCGAAGTGCGTCGATTCGCTCCCTTGTCGGTCGATGTTGGGCCAGCATTTACCGTCCCGGTTGTTGGCAAGTTGTCTGCATCGAAGGGCACGAAAAGGCCGCCCCCTTCGGCGGATGTGAAACGGTTGTTTGCGACGCGAATCTGCGGATAACCAGCCTTGCATTGCTGCCCTGGCCTTCGTACAAGCGATTGGTTCCATCGAGGGGTTGAGCATGCTTGAAGCCAGAAACCCGAGTTCGACTGTCCCGTTGGCAGACGCCAACAGCGGAATGCTAACGGTCTCGAATGGGGGTGGCGTGAATTGGCCGCGGACGCTTCGGTTCGCCCAACAGGCTTGCCAAGACGGTGTGACTCACGCGGTTGTGTCTTCCGACCGCAGTGACCTGGAAACTTTATTGCAGCGGATGCCTCACTTGAAAGGCTTGCTGCAACAACACGAGTTGCCCATCCACGTTACCCCGATGGTGGAGCTGACTCTGCAAGCCGACTTGTTCGAGCAAGTGATTTATCTTTCCTTGCTGGTCGGTGGCGTCCATCGGCGATACGTTTTTCTGCGCAACCAATCGGCCGTGCAAATGCCGATCGTGCCTGTGGTGCAGACGTTGAAGCAAATGCACCTGACGACGGTTCTGCTAGCTCCTGAACGCCAGGCCCATTTCCGCGAGGACGATCGCGAGCTGAAACAGATCATTGCAGGGGGTGGCTTGATTCAGCTTTCTGCAGCAAGTCTTTTGGATCAAACCGATACCGCTCGGGTTCAGTGGTGCCGACGCGTGATCCGCTCGGGACTCTGCCATTTCGTTGCCAGTGAATCTGGTAGACACCACGACCTGCCGATCTCATTGCAGCAGGCCTATCAAACGATTCGACGCTGGACCAATCAAAGTGTCGCGGACAGGCTCTGTCGCCAGAACTCGATGCAGATGTTCGCTGGGGATGCGATTTCCGTGGCGCCGCCAAAGCAGGACGGACTCCTCGCCAAGTTTCAAAGTCAATTCCATCGAGCAGCCTGAAGCTCGGCCGATGGCTTTGATCCGCCGCGAAATCTTGCGGCTTGTGCTCTGCATCATCACGCCGCTGCCCGACGTTGCGGTTCGCCAAGTGTGATACAATGCTCGCATGTCAAAAATCGCCGAAGCCATCCCCTTGTTGAGTCCGGACCTGCTTGCTCGGCTAGAGCGTCTAGAACTCGTCTCGCGAAAAGTATTTCGAGGGAGAATGAAAGGCGAACGTCGCAGCAAACGCAAAGGCCAGAGTGTCGAGTTCGCAGACTTTCGCAACTATGTCGCTGGCGATGATTTGCGTCAGATCGACTGGAACCTCTACGCCCGACTCGATCAGCTGTTCCTGAAACTGTTCTTGGAAGAAGAGGATCTGCATTTCTATGCGATCGTCGACGCCAGCGAGTCGATGAATTTTGGTGACCCGACCAAGCTGCATGTCGCCAAGCAACTCGCCGCCGCACTCGGCTACGTGGGGCTGTGCCGAGCCGACCGCGTCAGCGTGACCGCGCTGGGCCCACCTGGTCGCCACGCTCCTGTTTTGCGTGGTCGTGCCAGCCTTTGGAAGATGCTGCAATACTTGGAGTCGGTGGAAAGCGGACACAACGTGTCGCTGTACGAAGGCGTCAAAGATTTTTCGATTCGCAACGCAGGCACAGGCGTGGCTGTGCTGATCACGGACTTGATGGACAAGGACGGTTATGAGTCAGCATTAAGAATGCTGGTTGGTCGCCGAATGGATGTGTTTGTGATGCATGTCCTGTCGCCCGAAGAGATTGATCCGCCACTAAGAGGCGATCGCAAACTGATTGATATCGAGGACGGCGACAACGCGGAGATCACGATCAACAACTACGTGTTGGAAAAGTACAAAGAGACGTTGAAGAACTTCATTGGTTCGGTCAAGAGTTTCTGCAGTCGACGATCGATTGTTTACATCCCCGTCCGTACCGATACGCCCGTGGAGACGATTGTGACGAAATACCTCCGTGAACGAGGCGTGGTCCGGTAATGGGAGCGATGCGATGAGCTGGATTTCAACGCTGGGTTGGGGCGAGTGGGCGATCATGGCCTCCGTCCCACTCGGAATCGTTCTGCTGTACTTTTTGAAGCTCCGTCGAGAGCCCGTCGAAGTACCAAGTACTTACCTTTGGTCACGCACGATCGAAGACCTCCACGTCAACAGTTTGTTGCAACGACTGCGACGTAGTTTGCTGCTGTTCTTGCAACTACTGGCGGTCGCCCTGGCTGCGATGGCGTTGTTTCGCCCTGGCATTCGTGGCGAAACGTCTGGTCGAGGACGAATGGTGTTTCTGCTGGACAATTCCGCCAGCATGCAGACGACGGATGTCGAAGGTGACGCCAACCGGTTCGAACAGGCTCGCCGTCTGATCGGCGAACGCATCGCCTCGATGTCCGATTCTGACACCGCCATGTTGGTCACATTCAGTGATCGACCCGATACCGTCCAAGCTTTCACATCGGATCGTGGTCGACTTAGGGACGCTTTATCACGGGTTCAGGTGACGAACAATCCAACCGACATCATGGGGGCGCTCAAGGCGGCCGATGGCTTGGCCAACCCGCGCCGAACCAGTGAAATCGGCAACATGAACGATGTCCAAGTGGCCGATGCGATGCCTGCCGATCTACTGATTTTCAGTGACGGAAGATTTCAGACCGCATCGGTCCGACTGCTGAAGAAGGGCGATGACACCAATTTGCAGATCCTGACCCGCTGGCTCACGGACGTTGGCTACCAGAGCGCCGAGCAGACGCGGATGCGCAGCCAGTTCACCATGAAGGATGAGCAGACACTGGACGTCTTCCCGCCAACCGGTTCGGACCAGCCAACTGCGGTTCGAATTCAATGGAACGAGGGAAAAATTGCCTCGATCAAGACGTTTGACCCTGGATCAGGCGAGCCCGACGGAAAGCTCGACTTCATCGAATTGCCCGCACTTACCCGGGTTCGCAATTCGTCCGGCGAGTTCAATTTGGGCAATCTGATTCCCAAGTATTTCATGATCGGAACAGACGCCGTTAACAATTTGGGCGTCACCACGTTCTCTGCGGAAAGAAACGTCGAGCAACCGAGCGAAGTGCAAGCCTATGCCACGATCGTCAACTTAGGCAGTGAAGGGATGGAGACGACCGCCACGTTGTCGCTCAACGGAAGTTTTTTGGATGCGGAAACGGTTTCGCTCGGGCCTGGCGAACAGACCGGTTTGTCGTTCACAATCGAAAGTGAAGAGGCCGCGACCTTGCAAGTCAAACTGGACGTGGAGGACGACTTGCTGCTGGACAACACGGCCTACGCGGGACTCGCTCCCATGCGTTTCGTCTCGGTGTTGGTGGTGACCGAAGGAAACACGCCGCTTGAGATTGGTCTCAGCACGGTGAAGGCGAGCAAGGTTTGCAACTCAGAATTTGTTTCACCTTCGTACTTGCAAAGCGAAGCCTACAAATCGCGATCGGAAGCTGGCACCGACGACTTGATCATCTTCGACCGCTGTTCGCCTGGCGAAATGCCAATGACCAACACGTTCTTCATAGGAGCCCTTCCACCCAACTCAACGACTGGTCCGGACGCGGAGGCTCCAGCAACGGAGGCGAGTTCCGCAGACGAAGAAGGTTCGGATGCAGACGCAAAGCCAACGGGCTGGGCTTGGGCGACCGAGGCAAGCTCCGTGCAGTTGGTTGACATCGACCGAACGCACCCACTGATGCTGTACTTGGAGATGTACCGACTGTTGATTTTCAGCGGGCGAGCGGTTCAGGGGCCACCAGGAGCGACCGAGTTGTTGGGGGCGGACATCGGTTCGATGCTGGTGCTTTCGCCACGAGATGGCTACCAAGACATGGTGCTTGGGTTCGAGATCATTTCGGAGGATGACGACGGTGGTGCTGCCATGAACACGAACTGGTTCGCCGAGCGATCGTGGCCCGTGTTTGTATTGAACGTGCTGCGGTACTTGGCCGGTGCAGCGGAAGCCACCGGAGCACCGTCCTATCGTCCTGGAGAAACCGTTCGACTGCGATTAGAAAGTGCCTTGGCGTCTGTCGAAGTTCAGCGAGAAGGCGGCGAACCGTTCGAGGTGCAGACCGGCGCAAGCGGACTGACGGAGATCGTCGACACCGATCAACCAGGGAACTACCGAGTCACAGCAGGAGAACGACTCGCCGATCTGTATGCGATCAATTTGTTCGACGCCGGTGAGAGCGATATCGCTGCGGTGCCAACGGTCGACATCGGGTACGAAGCAGTCGAAGGTGCCGACGGAGGTATCGAAAAGAGAAAGGAATACTGGCGACTCGCACTGTTAGC
>JBGCGI010000284.1:0-4890 GCA_045110715.1 Rubripirellula sp. | reverse complement strand
GGCTCAAGCCGGAGCCACTGAACTTGCTCGTCGCATCAGTTTTGGATTGACGGGCTTACCGCCGCAGCCCAGCGAGGTCGCGGAATTCACAACGGCGTTCGCCTCCGACCCAAAGGTTGCCGTCCGTGATTTTGCGACGCGACTGATGAAGTCAGCTCACTACGGCGAGCATTTCGGTTTGCATTGGCTCGACGTGGCACGCTACGCCGATACAGCCGGGTTCGCGAACGATTACAGTCGGCCCAACGCTTGGCGATATCGCGATTATGTTGTCCGCGCTTTTAACGACGACAAGCCCTACCAGGACTTTGTTCGAGAACAGGTTGCCGGGGATGAAATCGACCCGGATGATCCTGAACACTTGATCGCGACCGGCTTTCTGAGGATGGGGCCGTGGGAACAGACAGGCATGAGTGTTTTCAAGGAGACACGTCAGCAATGGCTTGATGATGTGACCGATTCGGTGGGGCAAGCTTTTCTTGGACACGCGATGCAGTGCTGCAAGTGTCACGATCACAAATTCGATCCGGTCCCCACTCGCGATTACTACTCGATGATGGCCGTCTTTTCGACGACCCAGTTTTCCGAACGCGATGCTGCATTTCTGCCCATCGAGAACAAGACCGGATTCGCGGCGTCCGATCAGTGGGTAGAGGCGAAGATCGCTGGATACACAAAACAGCAAAAGGAACTCAACGCGCGGGTCGCCAAGGCAAAGAAAGAGGAGACGGGTGAAACAAAGGTCGGCGACAACGGACTTGATCCAGGCGATGAAGCTTCACTGGCGCGAATGAGCAAGAACATCAAACGCCATTCTTGGGAGTTGGATCGAACCAAACCCATTGCCCTGAGTGTTTACACGGGCGTCAGTGTTTCGCGCAAGAACGTTGATAGTCGCACGACTTTGCCGCAGAAACCTTGGGCCAAAGGAAAGATGGATACCGATGCGATTTTCACCGGCGGCAGCATTTACGCACCTGGTGACGCTGTGACTCCGGGAGCGCTCAGTGCAGCTGAATCGCTGTCAGGTCTCCAGCCCATCTCCTTTCCGAGTGGACGAGGGAAGCGACGACTAGCGCTCGCCGAGTGGATCGTTCAGCCAGAGAATCCGCTCACGGCGCGGGTGATCGTCAATCGTGTTTGGTCGTGGCACTTCGGCAAGGGACTGGCGGCCAATCCCAACAACTTCGGCGGGACCGGCGGATTGCCCACTCATCCAGCGTTGCTGGACTTCCTTGCCGATTGGTTCATCAAGCACGGATGGTCGGTCAAGCAGCTCAATGAATTGATTGTGACTTCGGATGCCTACCAGCGCAGTACCGTTCATCCGATGCCTGATGAAGAAGCGAATCGTGATCCCGGCAAACAACTCTATGCTTCCTTTTTGCCAAGACGCCTGACCGCCGAAGAATTGCGAGATGCGATGCTGGTCGCAAGCGGCGAGTTGAATCCGCAAGTCGGCGGAATCGCTGCCCGACCCGATATGAACTTGGAAGTTGCCTTTCAGCCGCGGCAGATCATGGGGGGCACCGCGTCGGTGTATGAACCCGATCCGTTGCCTGAACAGAGAAACCGCCGCACGCTGTATGCCGAGAAGATACGTGGCTTGCGAGATCCATTCTTGGAATCGTTCAATCAACCCGGCCCGGATAAGTCATGCGAGCTTCGAGAGACGTCGACGGTCGCGCCGCAAGCGCTCACGCTGTTCAACTCCAACGAGGTTTTGGACCGTGCGCTGGGGATGGCCGTTCGCTTGATGAAAGAAGACCTTGATCGTGCGGGCACGGTCAATCGCGCATTTCGGTTGGCATTGGGACGCCCCGCGACTGGACAGGAAACGCAAGCCTGCCTTGCTCACTGGAAGGAAGCGACGGCAGAGGAAGCCACGAAGACCTATGAGCTGCAGTCTCATCCGAGCAGCATTCAACGAACCGTGATGGCAGAAAAGACAGGTGAACCCTACACGTTTGAAGAGCAGATGCCTGCCTACGTTGATTACCAACCGGACGTCCAGCCTGCCAGTTTGGATGCCAAGACGCGAGGACTTGCCCAAGTTTGCTTGGTGCTTTTTAACCTGAACGAATTCGCTTACTTAGATTGATCATGAGCAAGAATCCAAGAGTTGCGTTCGCGACACCAACTCGACGCGAAGCTCTGTTTGGGCTCGGCGCGGGCTTGGGGTCCGTGGCGCTCTCCTCAGTCCTGCAGGGGGCTGGAGAAAGTGGCGTTCATCATGCCGCCAAAGCCAAACGCTGCATCTTCCTGATGATGGAAGGTGGCCCATCCCACATTGATACGTTCGACCCCAAGCCGGAACTGACAAAGCAGCATCTGAAAGCGTTCACTCGAAAAGGTGAGCAGGAAAGTGCGATGTCGTCCGGCAAACGCTACTACGTCAAGAGCCCGTTCGACTTCATCAAAGCGGGCGAGAGCGGAGCGGACATTTGCACACAGTGGGAGCACCTCCAGCATCGTGTTGACGACATCTGTTTTTTCCGCGGCGCTCAAGTGGATTCGGTCAATCACCCAACGGCCTGCTATCAGCTAAACACAGGCAATCAATTTGGCGGTGATCCTGCTGTTGGCTCGTGGGTCACCTACGGCATGGGAACCTCCAACGACAACTTGCCTGGATTCGTTGTGCTGCCGAGAACCAGCTATCCGCAAGGTGGCGGAGGAAACTGGTCCAACGGTTTTCTGCCAGCAAGTTTTCAGGGGACTCCGCTGCGGCCTGAGGGGAGCCCGATCCTGAATTTGAATCCTCCCCAGGGCGTATCAAGTGAGAGACAACGCAAAAACTTGGACCTGCTGGCGCAGCTCAATCAGTCTCACCTCGCCTCGCGTCCGGGACGCAGTGATTTAGAGGCGAGGTTGTCCAGCTACGAGTTGGCGTACCGCATGCAGACCGAGGTGCCTGGTGTGCTCGATCTGGAAGGCGAGACGCAAACCACGCTGGACGCCTATGGCATTGGGGCAGCCAAGACCGATTCGTTCGGTCGAAAGTGTTTGTTGGCGAGAAGACTGGTAGAGAAAGGTGTGCGATTCGTGCAGGCCTACGCAGGTAACTGGGATAGCCATGACTACATCCAGAAGGCTCACGGCTCGTTGATTCAATCCGTTGACAAGCCGATTGCGGCACTGCTTGGTGATCTGAAGGACCGCGGAATGCTGGAGGACACTCTGGTGGTTTGGTGTGGTGAGTTTGGTCGTACGCCGGACAATGGACTTCGCGGTGGCGGTCAGTCTTACGGACGCGATCACAACGCGAAGGCAATGACAATGTGGTTTGCCGGTGGCGGGTGCAACGCGGGGCACACGATTGGCGGAACCGACGAAATTGGCATGAACGCCGTGGAGGAGGTGCACCACATTCGAGACGTCCACATCACGTTGCTGCGTTTGCTGGGATTGGATGACAACAAACTGACGTACTACCATGCAGGACGCTTCAAGCAACTCAGCCAATTTGGCGGTAACGTGATTCACAAACTCATCGCCTAGGTGCAGCGGTTGCCGCGGGCTCTCCATCAATCGGGCATTGCATGATCAAGACATTCAACGGCGCCTACCTGTTTGTGTTAGAGGAGAAGGTCTGCACGGTATTTGGCAGTAAGAACTCGCCGTATCAATCGCTGTGGGACAACACGGGCTTGTCGGAGGAGAAACCGAAGGCTGGGGGATGGAGCCCGAAGGTCAAAGCGATCTGGGATTGGAAGACCCGAATTCCGCAGACCTTTCCGGATGACGTCTTTTACGGCAAGGTTCCCGGCGGCGACGCGGTGTTGATGGAGATGGAACACTTTCGCAATGTCCATTACGCATCTGCTTTTCAGACCGTTCACGAGTTGGATTCGCTCGCACAGGAAGTTTACGAATTTGTCCGTCTGGAGCCTGCTTGCACGGGACCGCTAAGAAAAAGAACGATCGAAAGGCTCGGGTGCACAAAGAGCCAATTCGACACAGCGCTGAAGCGATTGCAGGTCAGCTTGAACATTGTCCGGTCAAATGACCCTGCACAAACGAACGACTTCTGGCTGCCAATGAGAGAAGTGCATTTGGACATCGTGCAGGAACACGAGTAACCAGTGGTTGCCTGCAGCAGTTGATTCACCGCTGACGGCTGGTATTTAGGTGGTCGCTTTCTTGTTGGCGGAGTTACACTTGGTGACAGCTTTCCGACGGCGTCGGCACACGCACCATGTGGTGCCCAAAGCCAGCAAACCAATTGAACTGGGCTCCGGAACGGCGGACACATTCAAGGTGAACGAGGTGTCGAAGCCAACGCCGTCGATCGGTCCCACCGTTGGCACGAACCCTTCGCCAAAGGAAACCTCATTGAGTACGGTTGGGAAACCGCGTTGGATGCTCTGGAAATCGACCCCAATGGCATACGAATCCTGCATCCCCAAGACGGTTTGGAGCGTAAACAGAGTGGCGGTTCCACCCATTGCAAGATCCGCACCTGTAAAGGTGGTGAAGTCCGATGCAGCAACCAGATTGAAGGTGGGGTTGAAATTGAATGCTCCCGCGCCACTTCCAATCGGCAGTCCTTCAAAGGCGCCTGATATGACATCCGAATCGGCTCCGCTTGCTGCTCCGGCAGCATCGGGTGCTGAAAACTGAAATGTGTAGCCGGATAAACTGCTTGGGCCAGTTCCGTCGTGAGTGATGGTAAGGTCGACGGAGTGTACGCCAGGTCCGGAGAAAGACAATTCGCTAGGTGCGATGGAAAGCACGAAGCCAGCGCTCGCTAGGTTGCTGGACGCCAGCAGGAACGTCGTGAAGTATCCGAGTTGTTGAAACCATTTCATGGGAGAATCCGAAGTGCATGGAGTTTGTTATGAAATTGAAATCGTTGGAACTGGAAAAATTGGTTCCACGAGCGGGGAA
>JBGCGI010000283.1:0-34195 GCA_045110715.1 Rubripirellula sp. | reverse complement strand
GGTCCGCGTGTGCGGCTTCTGCGGCAATCTCGTCTTCGCTCGCTTTCTCGACGATACCATTGGTTTCTTGGACAGCTTTGTCCGCTTTGACGTAGCTGTCGGGATCTCCGATGCGAATTGCGTTGGCGAGCGTATCGCTTGCAGTCACGCTGACCTTGTCCTTGAAACCGTTCTTGAACGACTGATAGAACGGATTCGCCTGCTCGGCTTGAGCCGCAACCAGTCGCGGCATGCGATTGATCAGCCCTAGATCGATCATCAACTGAAACCCTTTGTGCAGGGCGCTGATATTTCCAAGATTGCCAACGGGAATCACGATCCAGTCGGGTACTTCCCATTCAAATTGGCGAACGATCTCAATGCCGACCGTTTTCTGGCCCTCAATTCGCAAACTGTTCATCGAGTTAGCGAGGTAGATCGAGTTGTCCTGAGTGACCTCTTGGACAATCTTCATGCAGCCATCGAAGTCCGTGTCCAGCGCCAACACGTGGGCACCGTTGGCGACTGGTTGAATCAGTTGCGCCGTACTGACCTTTCCCGCAGGCAGAAAAATGATCGCCGGGATACCAGCGTAGGCTGCATAGGCTGCAAGTGCGGCGCTGGTGTCACCTGTGCTGGCGCAGGCAACCGCTTTGACGGAACTCCCCTGAGCCATCATCTGCTTGACGACGCTGACCAGCACCGTCATCCCCAGGTCTTTGAAACTGCCGGTATGGCTGTTACCACAGAGTTTGATCCACAAATCGGGCACCCCCAATTGCTTGCCAAGCCGCTCGGCCCAAAACAAGTTGGTGTTGCCCTCGAACATACTGACGACGTTCTGATCGGCGAGCGACGGAATCACCCACTCGCGCATGCCCCAAACACCGCTGCCAAATGGCCAGTTGGAAGTGCTTGCCCGCGAATCAAACAACTGCTGCCACTGGTAAGCATTGCGTTTTTTCAGCGGCTCACGCTCGTGATGCACTTCCAACAGGTTTCCGCAGGTTGGGCAAGTGTAAATCACTTCATAGATCGAGTGCTTGCCGGAGCATCCCGAGACACAACGAAAATAGACGGTCTGATTTTCCGTTTCAGATTGTGGCTCGGCGACAGACGACATTTCAAAATCCTAGTGGGTTGATGTGACCAGACATTATGTTCATCTAGGTCATACAAGCAAAGGGCGAAGCTTTCTTCGGTCAGGGTTAGGGCTCGGAAACACTTTGATTCTCAATGTCGCACGAATTTCGTGCCTTTCTGTGCTGGGGGCTTCAATAGAAACAGGATGAAATCCGTACTAGATCCCGAATCGGCCTGGGCAATCAGCCGTCAGAATCCTACCGTGAAGCTGGTATTCCCCGACTTTGAACGATCTCGATGCAATGGCTGAAATGAACTCACCAACAGAGAATCCTCAGCAATCCACGTCCGAGGCAGACGCCTTACCGCGGTCGCGAGTTCTTCTGTTCTTCATTTTGGCAGCTGTCGGTGCCACTGCCGATTTGCTCACGAAATCCGCGGTCTTTGGCTGGAGCGTGCCCATCCCCGGATACCAGAAAGACCCGTATTGGATCGTTGATGGCATCTTTGGATTTGAAACGGCAGTGAATCTCGGCGCCGTGTTCGGGCTTGGGGCTGGCCAAGGAACCGCGTTCGCTATCATGTCGATCTTTGCGGGAATCGGAATCATAGTGTGGCTGTTTTGGTTCAAGGCGGCTCATTCGCTGTGGCTGACCTGGGCTCTTGGTTTGGTCAGTGGCGGAATCATCGGCAACCTTTACGACCGACTTGGACTGTGGTGGGAACCGAGTTACCCGGAAGCCTGGCAGAGCGGTGTTCGTGACTGGATTCTCGTTCGCTTCGAAGGCGTTCCATTTTTCGACCCGTGGCCCAACTTCAACATTGCTGATTCACTACTTGTCGTCGGGGCATGCATGCTGATGTGGCAATCGTTCTTTCACAGCGAAGAACTTGGCGCTGAGAAAAAATGCGAACCTTCGACCGATCCTGCAACCGCAAACTGAATTCGAATGAGCAACAACCCCAGTCATTGGACCGATCTTCACGAGCAACGTCTCGGCGCAATGATCGAAGTCGCAGAGGCTGCCGGCCGGCACACCCTGCAGTACTTTCGCAGCGCCTCGCTGGCTGTCGATGTGAAGTCCGACGAATCGCCCGTTACAATTGCAGACCGTGAAGCGGAGCAACTTGTTCGGGACCTGCTTGCGAAACGTTTTCCTGATGACACCCTCCAGGGCGAAGAGTTCGCAGAGCAGACCGGCACAAGTCGCTATCGATGGATCGTGGATCCCATCGACGGCACCAAGTCCTTTGTCTGCGGCGTCCCTTTGTACTCAACTCTGCTGGCACTTGAGTGCGACGGAGAACCACTTGGTGGAGTGATCTTCATCCCGGCGCTCGATGAGATCATTGTTGCTGCGATAGGGAAGGGCAGTTGGTATCGATCATCGTGCAACGGCAAGTGGGAACGAGCGAACGTCTCGAACAAAGAGAACCTCAGCGAAGCCGTCTTCGTCACCAGCGAAGTGGCTTCCTTTGAAGAACGCGGCGATGCGGATGCCTACACCAGACTAGAAAAAGAAAGTTGGATTTCACGCAGCTGGGGCGACGGCTACGGCTATTTGATGGTCGCCACTGGCAGAGCAGACATCATGATCGACCCGATCTGCAACGCCTGGGACGTCGCTGCAATCCTGCCAATTGTTGTCGAAGCTGGCGGCAAGTTCACCAACTGGAAGGGTGAATCCACCACGCGAGGTGGTGACGGCGTCGGCACCAATGGCAAACTGCACGAGGCAACACTTCGCCAAATGAATGGTTGACCATTCAACCCTCGCCTGGCATTGCCTTCTTGGATTCGTCCAAGGAGAGCAGCATCGCCATCACCGCCCAAGCGGTCGCCGTGGTTGAAATGAACTGATCTTCGCCATGTGGAAAACCCGATTCAAAATAAGCTTGAAAAGGTACGCTACGACTGACCACGTGCCACGATCCATCTTCTTGCCGTGACTGCATCAGAAAGTCGATCCCTCGTTGATACGCCTGATCGGCTGCCTGCAAATGCCCTGTTCGCGACAAGCATGTCAGCACCGTTCCGGTCGCATAGGCATCGCTTGTCATCTCACTTGTTTGTGCCCAACCGCCGTCTTCCCGCTGCCGCGCGATCAACTCGTCAGCAAGCTCCTGTTGCCGAGGCTCGCTCTTGCCCAGGTATGCCAACCCTCGCAACTGAAAGACGCGATCTTCCGTGTCTCTCGTTTTGCAGTTCATCAACCAATCACTCGCCGCAGCTGTGTGCGTCCCGATTCGCTCCTGCTGCATGTTGGTTCCGTAGGCTCCAAGAGCACGAAGAGCGACATAGGTTGAAGTCACGTCGCTGGATTCGGAAGGCGGTCGATTGCTGCCATGCTTCCAGTGTCCGACGAAACGCTCGGTCTTCAGTAAGTACTCCGTCACGGCTGACGTGATTTCATCCGGCGGGTGACCTCCAGCTTCCAGTCCCCACAGCGCGTAACCTGCGGTATCGACCTTTCCTCCCTGGCCCTTGCCGATCAAGTAGTTTTTCTTCCCACGTTTCAGGTGAGCCAAAGTGTGTTCCACTTGTCGCTGAATGTTCCGTTCATCGACCTGGAAACCGCGCAGGCGCGCTTCCGCCGCAATCGCAATTGGCAGTGCCTGGCCGTGGCAAGTGAAACACTTACGCTCGTCGGCGGTTCCAATCGAGGCAGCTTCCAACAGACCAATCGACTCTTGAAGCTGCTCGCGAAACAACAGTCTGGTGTTGGACGCCTCGCCCTGAGCCCAAAGCAAGCCGGATTGCAAAGCTGCGGCGCCGATCAAGAACATGAATCTGAAGTTCACCGAAGTACTCCTCACTGGCTCGTGAGCATCGAGTTCCCGCCCACGGCACCGCTCATTCTATCGGGAAAGGCCTGCCCTGGCCGACATTCGTTTGAAAATCGTCCCCTGAACGCTGCCGCAACGGCTGGGCGGATGCTGGCATTTTTCGACCGATTCGGGGATCGAGGGCCATTTCTGTTTCCATTTCCCTTCAATCGGAAAGAAATCCGGTTCTAAGGCCGCAAATTACCGCAAAGTCCAACCGGCCTCCATTTACAAATTGGGCCTTTTCCGCCTAAACTGCCGGGCTTCGATTTGGCTGGCCCAGCGTTTCTCGCCGAAAGTGCCCATTTCCAGTGTTTGAGTCCCTATCTGACGGTCTGCAATCTGCATTCAAAAGCTTGTCTGGCAAAGGCAAGCTTACCGAAAGCAATATGCGCGAGGGTCTGGAAATTGTCCAAAAGTCCATGCTGGAGGCGGACGTCAGCTTCAGTGTTGTCCAGGATTTCATGGCACAGGTCTCCGAGCGAGCTCTGGGCAAACGAGTCCTGCTCAGCCTGAGACCCCACGAAGAACTGGTCAACATCGTTCACAGCGAGTTGATTTCGATCCTGGGACCAGTCGACCCCTCGCTTCATCTGAAGAAAGAGGGCCCGACGATCATCATGCTTTGCGGTTTGCAGGGAAGTGGTAAGACCACGACCTGCGGCAAGCTCTCGCAAATGCTGATGGAAGAAAACATCAAACCGTTGCTGGTCGCTGCTGACCTGCAGCGTCCCGCCGCGATCGACCAGTTGCATGTCATCGGCGAGCAACTTGGGGTTCCGGTCTTCAGCGACAAAGACAACAAGAATCCAGTTGCTGTCTGCAAGGCAGGCGTCGACAAAGCGAAGGCCGAGGGCGCCCGAGTTGTCATCCTGGACACCGCAGGCCGCTTGGCAATCGACGAAGAGTTGATGGCCGAACTGCAAAAAATTGACAAGAAGGTCAGCCCTGATCAGGTCTACCTGGTGGTCGATGGCATGACCGGCCAAGACGCCGTCAACAGCGCTGGTGCGTTCAACGAGGCACTGGAACTTGACGGCGTGATCATGACCAAACTCGACGGTGACGCACGTGGTGGTGCGTTACTGTCGGTCAAACATGTCACCGGTGTCCCCATCAAGTTCATCGGAACGGGTGAACACTTTGATGCACTGGAGCCGTTCCGCCCCGAAGGAATGGCAGGTCGAATCCTGCAGATGGGTGACATGGTTGCCGCTGCTCGTGAAGCGCACCGAATCGTCGACGAGAAAGAACGTGAGGAACTGGAAGCCAAAATGGCTTCCGGAGAATTCACGCTCGACGATTTCAAGAACATGATGGAAAAGGTCTCGAAGCCTGGAATCATGGGCCGCATGATGGGCCTGATGCCCGGCATGGGCGACATGAAAGAGGTCATGGAGAGCGAGGAAGCCGCCGGCGGCATTCGGCAAACCATTGGTGCGATCAACAGCATGACAATGGAAGAACGGCGAAATCCAAAACTCATTGACGCCCATCGTCGAACGCGCATCGCTCAGGGTGCTGGTGTGCAAACTCCCGTTGTCTCGCAACTGATCAAGCAGTTCGAGGTCATGAAGCCGCTGATGCAAGGCATGGCAGGCAAGGGCGTGGGCGACCGCATGAAAATGATGGAGCAAATGAAGGCCAGTGGGATGATGAATGATCCCTCCATGCAGGGCATGAAAGTCAAACAGGGAACTGGCAAACGACTCAGCAAGAGCGAACGCGAAAAGTTGAAGAGAGAACGAGAGAAACTCAAGCGACGCATGAAGCGAAAAAAATAAACAACGAACCAATCGTGCCAGGTGTTCTGGCACCGACCCGGCGTCGAAATCGTTTCGACCCCAGGCAGTCTGACTGGAGAGAACCCCCAAGTTTTTGGAGTAACGAGAAAGCATGGCAGTACGAATTCGCATGAAAAAGATGGGCCGAACCCATCGTCCTTACTATCGCGTTTGCGCGATGGACCGCAAAAGTCCTCGCAACGGACGTGTGATCGAAGAACTCGGCACTTACGACCCAATGTGTCCTGAGACCGATGCCCGCGTGACCCTGAAGTCAGAGCGAGTTGACTACTGGCTCGGTGTGGGGGCTCAACCCAGCGACAAAGTTGCTGTCCTGATCAAAAAGTACGGCACCAACGGCACGCACTTAGAAGCTCAAAAAGAAGCCGTCGAAAGACTGGGCAGGCGGAAAGATTACACCCCCGCACCTCCAGAGCCGGTCAAGGCAGCCAAGAAAGAAGAAGAACCCAAAGCCGAAGCTGCTGCGGAAGAAGCACCTGCTGAAGAAGCAGCTGCCGCACCAGCCGAGGAAGCAACGAGCGAGGAAGCCTCCAGCGAAACCAGCGAGTGATCGCAACTGTGTGATTCAACTTGGTGGTGCGACCGCAAACTGCTCCCATGAATGAATGGTCAAGCCATGCGATTCGACATCATCACTTTGTTCCCAGCGATCTTCGACGGATACCTGACTCAGGGACTGTTGGATAAAGCCATCCAACGCGACTTGGTTCAAATCCATCGTCACGATCTCCGCGATTGGGCTCCCGATACCCCGCATCGTCCAGTGGACGACAAGCCATTTGGCGGCGGACCCGGGATGCTGATCCAGGTCGAACCGACGGTGAATTGCGTCGAAGCAGTTGAGAAGAACGATTCACACAGAGCCAGACGCATCATGCTGACCCCGCAAGGGAAACGCTTTGATCAGCGGATGGCGGAGGACTTCGCAACCAGCGACCGACTGTTGCTGCTTTGTGGACGTTACGAAGGATTTGACCAACGGGTGACAGACATTCTGGAACCAGAGGAGGTCAGCATTGGTGACTTTGTCTTGAACGGAGGCGAAGTTGCCGCGATGGTGATTGTCGACGCAGTTGTGCGACTCTTGCCTGGAGTTCTGGGAGACGAACAAAGTAGCATTGACGATTCATTCAGCCGCGGAAATCGGTTGCTTGAATTTCCACAGTACACACGACCAAGAGAGTTTCGCGGCCATCAGGTTCCCGAAGTCTTGCTAAGCGGTGATCACGGAGCGATCGCGAAATGGCGGGCCGAGCAGAGCCAACTGCGAACCAAACTACGACGCAGCGACCTGCTGCGTGAACCAGATAAAACAGACACCCCTAACGAGTGAGATAAAACCATGTCACAAGCCCTCATGGCTTTGGTCGAAAAGACCGCGCTGAAAGAGAATCCACCCGAGTTTGAGATCGGCGATACCGTCGATGTTCACTTGAAGATTCTGGAAGGTTCCAAGGAACGCATCCAAGTTTTCACTGGCGTTGTGATCGCGAAGAGCGGAAGCGGAAGCCGGGAAATGTTCTCAGTCCGCCGAATCGTCGCTGGCGAAGGCGTCGAGCGCAAATTCCCATTGCACAGCCCACGTGTCGAGAAAGTCGAAGTCAAGCGAAGTGGCGTGGTTCGCCGTGCCAAGCTGTACTTCCTTCGCGGTCGTGTTGGCAAGGCTGTTCGTTTGAAAGAACGCCGTCGATCGTAAGACCGACATCCTAAGATCATCGAGAAACGGATCGCACCGTTTCACCATCTTTGCGGCAGTGCACACCAGTGCGCTGCCGCTTCTTTTTTAGGCTTGGTCCGGTATCAAAACTGGCGTCTACAGCCGAGTTCACTTAACCTTAACATCGGTCGGCACCAGATTCACACCTCGACCAACGAGCAGCACAAGTGCCTTCACCCTCCCGATGGTTCTCCCAGAACCATTCATCGCCTCAAGCCTGACCGGCTCATGCTCCAATCACCCACGACTTACCGGACCGCTCTGCTTCTCCTGGTAAGCCTGATCGGCAGTGCCGCGATTGCGGAGACTTGGTCAGACACCACCGGCAAGCTGCAAGTCGAAGCGGAATTCCTCGGCGTGGAAGGCAAGAGCATTCTCCTTCGTCGCGATGATGGAAAGACAGCCAAAGTTCCAATCGAGCGGCTCAGCGTTGAAAGCCGCGAACAGGCCAAACGCCTCTACAAGGCAATGCTTGCCAAGCCTTCACCAACCAGTCCAATCAAATCCAGGCCTGAACGCCAAGAACCGACTGACGTGCTTAGCAAGAATGTGAGGTGGCACCTGCATTGCATCGCGCTGAACCGCGATGGCTACGCAATGCTGCTTGATCATTTCAAATTAGAGATCGCCTCGATTGGTACCGAACCGCCCGAACTGATCTACGTTCGTGGCCTATCGACTCGTCGACCGCTTGTTCGACGAGGCAGCCTGGCGCAAGACAAACGCCAGCCGTTCTTGCTCAAAAAGGGGCCATCCCTTCAGTTCCACCATGAATTTCATCAGGAACTCAAGCTCCCGATTGAGAACCGGCGGTTCGTGATTCTGATCGACGAGGATCTTGACTCCTACCTTTCGAGTCTCGAACTCATCTATTTAAAGACGAAGGGATACCGTTCTCTGAATGCAGTCAAGAAGACCGAGTTCTCTTTCGAGTACAACGATTACGAGTTCGGGCTTGCCGTCACAAAGCAGCTTTACCGAGTTCCCTAGCCTTCGCGATTCGTTCACATCAATCGGAGTGATCCATGTCGCTTGATGAGCCAGCTGCAAAACGCCCCAGCACCAAAGAGAAGGCAATCATCACCGCTTGCGTCTTGGTTGCCGCCTCGACGCTCGTCGCGCTGGTCGCATTGCGAATGTCGGCCATCAGTCGCACGACGGCTCCGACGGAGAACAATCCTCGTGAGCTTCCACCCGGTGGCGACTTGAACGTCTTCAACAAGGCCGAGAAGTGGAAGAAGATCGATCAAGAAAAATCAAAGATTACTCCGATGGAAGCAGCGATCCATCAGATGAAGGAAGCCAGTAAGAAGGGGCCAATTAGAAACTGACCAACCGCTTGTTCGTCGTCAGTACAGGAAGCAAACTCTGTTTCGATTCAATCTTCAAGTGGTAACTACATCGAGGGGCAATAGGGTGAGAAAATCGTTCGATCAACTCATGAATTTCTATCGGGCCTGGAGATACGGCGCGATTGATCCCGCTGCGTCAGTCGGTAAGCGAGGCGAGCAAGCGTCAGCGCGGCTGCTGCGAAAAAAGGGGCTGATTGTGGTTGCCGAGAGCGAGGTAGACAAAGGCGGTGAGATTGACCTGATCGCGATCGACCAGCGAAACAAGACGGTCATCTTCGTGGAGGTGAAGACGCATTCAACGCTCAAGCCAGGCCACCCCGCTGAGCGTGTGGACGACGCGAAACAGGGCAGAGTATCTCGCGCGGCTTTGCGATATTTGAAACGCAAACGCCTGCTTGGTGTTCGGGCTCGATTCGATGTGATTGCGGTCTGGTGGACCTCTGGCGGCCCCGAACCTGATCGGATCGAGCACTACGAATCAGCATTTGAAGTGACCGGCAACTTCCAATTGTTCTAAATTGATCTCGAGACCTCCTCCATGACGCCCTCTTCCAGTCCAGCTCCAAGCGTTTGACGATGCATCAAGACCCTGACAAAGATCCAGCTCTCTGCCGACGACGACTGCTACAGACGGTCGCGACAGCCCCCGTACTGGCAACTCTTCCGTTCGCGTACGGCCAAGATCCAACGGAACAAAAGCGGATTTATCTCGCAGCCGACGACCACACCGATTACATGTGGACCGGGGATGAAGAGGAGTATCGACAGGCTTTCTTGGAAACTCTGGACCACTATCTGAACCTCGCCGATCAAACCGATCATCGCGACAAGGACTATCAATGTCGCTGGAATTGCGATGGGCTACTCTGGCTCCGTGAATTTGAGCAACATCGTAGCGCCGGGCAGCTCCAACGGTTAATCAAGAGGATCAAGAGCGGTCATATCTCAGTACCGATGAACATGTTGGTTTCATGTTATGGAGGGGCGCCAACGGAAGCCATCTTGCGAGGGATGTACTATGGCGGAATCGTTGAACGCAAATACGACCTGAAGCTGACCATCGCCGTCGCGATGGAAAATCAAACTCTTCCGCTTGGGCTCGGCATGCTGTGGGCTGGCAGCGGCGTAAAATATTCATGGCGAGGAATCTGCGGCTGCGCTAGCAAGGTTCAGCATTCTGGCGGCCAGCGGGAGCACGACGTCTATTGGTGGGTGGGTCCCGACGGCAGTCGCATTCTGATGAAGTGGTACTCGCTCTCACCACCACTTCGTAAAGGCGTCTACTCCAATGAGGGTCCAGGCGGTTACGCCGAGGCACGACACCCAGAACTTGCCGTCAATCATGTGGTCGTTCATCCAGACTTTGTAGAACGAAATCCGCACTCAGTCATTGGCTTATTCGGACAGGGCTGGGATGACATGAAAACGATCGTTCCCTTGGACGATCAGACTCGTAGTTTTCCCGTCGTCGCCAAGCGATTAACCAATACGTCTCGCCGTGTGATCGTGAGTAACGAGAGCGATTACTTCGCAGACATCGAAGCGACACATGGGAAAGAACTACCTGAACAGAGTTTGGCGTTTGGCAACGAATGGGATCTGTACAGTGCGTCGATGGCAGAAGTGTCTGCGTCCGTTAAACGAGCCACCGAGAAGCTACGGACCGCTGAAGCGCTCGCAGTTCTCGTAAGTCAAACCGACCCTGCTTTCGCGTCCGACCTGAAAGAGATGCGTGAACAGGCTTGGATTGCGTTTGGGTTGTACTGGGAACACGACTGGACGGCAGACGGGCCCATTTCCCGAGAACGACGTGCGACTTGGCAACGCAAAATCGCGAAACAGATTACCGACTACGTAGACACACTTTTCGATCGCGCTCAGCGGACCCTCAGCGACCAAATGGTTAGCAGCAAGGGCGAGCCTCAATACTACGTTTTCAATCCACTGTCATGGACGAGAACGGACTTTGTAGACGTGATGATCAACTCGGAATCGTCCGTTTCCGTGATTGATCTCAAGTCCGGAGAAGCAGTTGCATCCCAAAGAATCGATCGCGACCAGAAAACCTATCTTCGATTCGTTGCTGCAGAGGTTCCAGCGTGTGGATACCGTCTGTTCCACTTGGTACCGCAGGCATCCAAAGTCGACGACGTCCCAACGCCCCCATCCTCTTCCACCGAGATGGAATTAAGAACCTCGCAGCATCAACTCCGAGTACGCGATGACGGTTCGATCAGCCACTGGGAAGCCAAGTCCACCACCAAACCGCTGATTGACGATTCGCAGTCGGCCAATCGTCTTGAAGACTCCCTAGGCACGATCACGCTTGAATCGGCGGGCCCCGTTTCAACGACCGTCCGCGTTGACATTGCCCGTCCGACCGCCCGCACAACGCGGATCACGCTCTTCGAACAGCTGGATCGAATTGAAATCGACAATACGATTCGAGAGAATTTCGAGGACACGAAGACCTGGCGATACGCATTCAATCTCCGGTCCCCTCGTACCGACCATGAGGAGGTCGGGACAATCAATCGGGCAGCCTATGCCTCCGATGGTGGTCACTATGCAGATCGAAACGCGCGAACCCAGTGGCTAACGCTCAATCACTTTGTTGCGATGCAAGACGAACAAGCTGCGATCACGATTTCGAACCGCGATTGTCAGTTCTTTCATCTCGGCGATGACGTCACGCGTTCGATGGACTCGACCTCTAACATCCTGCATCTGCTCGCCGGTGGACAAATTGACGGAAAGAAGTTGGGCATACCGAAACAGGGAGGCGACCGAATCTTCACCCAACGGTTCGCTATGTTTGCCTCCACTCCAAGCACCAACGGCAGCGTTCAAGCAATGCGATCTGCTCTTGAACACCAGAACCCTCTTGCCGTGGCTTCTGTCTCCGAGGTCGAAGGACAACGTAAGCAGCAACGGTTCTCGATGCTGGACCTGAAGAGTGACCATGTCGTGGTTTGGACATTGAAACCCGCCGAACCCGATCAGAACGGGGCAGGGCAGGGGACCATCGTTCGGCTTTGGAATCTCTCGGACAAGCCGTCAGCCTATGAGCTGACCATGAAACAGCCGTTCCAGCGATGCATCAAGTCTTCCCATATCGAAACAGACATCGAACCGATGAAAGTCACCGATGGAAAGATCAGCGAAAGCCTGCCCGCCGGCGGCATGCGTACGCTGCGAATTCTTTAGCGGACTCAACACGTTGACATCGTCAACTCGCTGGATCTTGCAATCCGTTTTCGGCGAAACCTTTGCTTCTTAACAAACAGGCGTCGCATCGCCCGCACGCGATACCACCTTCGCCGGGGTCGTAGCAAGAGAGAGTTTTTCCGTAGTCAACTCCCAGCTTCAAGCCACGTGAGATGATCTGCGCTTTGGTCAAATCAATCAGGGGCGTATGGATACACAAAGCTCGCCCGTCATTTTGAACGCCTGCTTTGGTTGCCAAGTCTGCCATCTTTTGAAAGGCAGCAATGTACTCGGGCCGGCAGTCGGGATAGCCGCTGTAATCAAGCGCATTCACGCCGATGTAAATGTCTCGCGCACCAATCGTCTCGGCGAAGGCAAGTGCGAGCGAAAGAAACACCGTGTTGCGTGCCGGCACGTACGTCACGGGAATCTCGCTTCCCATCGATTCCACCGAATCAGACTTGGGCACGGCGATCGATGCGTCGGTGAGCGCTGAACCACCGAACTGAGCAAGATTGATGTCGACCGTCCGATGCGTCGTCGCGCCGAGTTCGACGGACAAGGACTTCGCTCGCTCCAACTCGTACTCGTGTCTTTGCCCATAGCAAAAACTAATCGTGTGCACGTCGAATCCTGCGTCACGTGCGATCGCCAAGCATGTCGCGCTATCGAGACCGCCGGAAAGCAACACAACCGCCTTATCTTTTTCAGTCATGAATCAACCTCGCCCGAACACTTTCGCTACAAACCCTTCTTCCACAGCTTTCGACCAATCGATGGAGTGTAGTTGGTCCAATTTCCATCGGCCGCGACATCTGCCTCGATCACACTGGTGTAAGACGAGAGTTTCGCATCCAAGTTATCGATGTGATGCAGTGCGACTGCTTCCAGCGTGACGGGCAACTTCGGGCTCCCAAATTCTATCTGTCCGTGATGACTTACGATCATGTGTTCCAAATGCAGACGCAGTTCGGCAGGGAAAGGATCGCCCTCCAGAGCATTGATTTTCTCATCCAACATTTGGATGCCAATCACAATATGTCCGACCATCTGCCCGCGATCTGTATAAGAGATCTCACCACCGTGTGCGAGTTCCTCGATCTTGCCGAGGTCATGCAAGAAGGCCCCGAAGGTCAACAGTTCCGTATCCATCTGTGGGTAGCGAGGGCCAACCAACAACGCCAGTTCCATCAAGTCGATCGAGTGCCTGAGCAGTCCGCCTGGATAGGCATGGTGGTTGCTAACCGCCGCAGCAGCGATCTTCATGCTCTTCATGAAGGACTCGTCCGTCAAATAGGCTTGACCAAGGCGTCGAAGATCCACGTTTCGCAACGACCCGATGATTTCCTTGAGGCGAGCTTCCAGCTGCTCGGCCGCAGCAGCATCAAACCGCTCAAAGTCAGCAATATCGATCTCTGAAGGATCCATTCTTTCGATGCTCGAAACAATGATCTGCAAAGCACCATTGTGCAACTGCGTGCGGCCACGGCACTGCACGAAGTCGCCACGATCAAATGCGTCGAACATTTTCTCGTCTGCATTCCACAGCATGCCTGCCATCACGCCGGTCCGATCCGCCAATCTCAGCAAGATGTACTTGCCACCTTGTCGATTGACTCGCAGCTGCTTATCGGCGGCCTGAAAAGCCTGTTCAAGCTGCTGACCTTCGGCCAAGTCCGAAATGGGGATGCGATTCACGGGTCAGGCTCGTGTAAGTGGAAACAGGAGTGAGAAAAAAATCGTAGCACCGATCGCACAGGATGGCGGCTCACCTTGCGAATTGACAAGACCCGGTCATCCCACATCCTCAGCGAAGATCTCAAATCTGGCATAAGATGAGGCTTATGGCGGGCCAATGTCGCCGCTGGCTACAGCAAACACCCTCTCACTTTCCGTCATCGTGTCTTCTGAATCTGCGACGTACGACTTTCTTGAACCACCTGAGCAACCGGGCGAGCTGGGACGAATGGGGCCGTACCGAATCCAGGGCGTGCTGGGCACTGGTGGCATGGGCGATGTCTTCCAGGCCCAAGATGGACGTCTCAAGAGAACGGTCGCCCTGAAGGTGATGAAGAAGAAGTTCGCTGGCACCGCCAAAAGTCGCAAACGGTTTGTGGACGAAGCTCGCTCGATGGCTGCGATCCACCACGACAATGTGGCCACGATCTATGAGGTCGGCATCCACGAAGGTATGCCATTCTTGTCCATGGAGTTGCTACGCGGTGATCCACTGGACCAGTTGATCCGATCACACGAGGCCTTCGACTATGAGCGTGTTCTGCGAGTTGCGAGTGAAGTTGCCTCAGGCCTTGCCGCCGCTCACGGGTCCGGGATCATTCATCGAGACATCAAGCCAGCGAACATTTGGATCGAAAAACCAAGCGGTCGCGCGAAGATTCTGGACTTCGGTTTGGCCCTGGCCGGTTCAAATCTCGATCCAATGTCTCGGCGAGGCTCCGTCGTGGGCAGTCCCGGATACCTTTCGCCGGAACAGGCGCGTAACGAGCCCGTTGATGATCGGACCGATCTCTACAGCCTTGGCGCCGTGCTGTATCAGATGTGCTCTGGAAAACTGCCGCTGACATCCGACACCATTTCCGGGCAACTGATCGCGATCCTCTGCCACCAGCCGACTCAACTACACGACTTGGCGATGGACCAACCGCTCCCTGTTTGCGATTTGATTCAGCTCCTGCTTTCCAAAGAAGCCCGTGACCGCCCCGCTTCCGCTCTGCACCTGCAAGAGTTGATCGGATCGGTAAAACATCAATGTCAGTCCGACAGCCAGGCGGCGATGCAAATCGTCACCGCCGACTCCAACCAGCCAGCATCCCGAGAACCGAAAACAGTCGACCAAGTCCCCAAGAAATCACGTGCTCTGCTCTGGGCAATCCCCGTGTGCGCGTTGCTTGTCCTTGGAGTCTTGGCCTGGTGGTTCCCCGAGCGCGAGCGTCAGGTAGCCATCCAACCCTCCGAGCTACCTGCCACACTCATTCCACAAAAGCCCGAACCTGTCACAGCAGACTCACTTCGACCGCTGCAATTGATGCCCACGATCTCTGGCACAAGCAACGTCGTGAGTGGAGACGCGGCAAGATTCAAAATGCGCATCAACAACAACGCACTGGAGGACGCTCTGGACCCGCGGGCACAGAACATTCGAGCCAAGGTTGCTGCACAAGTGGCAATCTATTTGCGACGCGATGATGGACCCAAGCGTCGTAGTCCAGCGTTCCCAAAGAAGTTTTCAGCAAAGCAACTCCCGCGACCTGGTGAGTCCATGGAAATTGAGATTCAGTTGATGACGCGTAGCCTTGCCCCGGAACCGTTCGAAGTCATCTTTGAGCTTCAGACTCCCGATGGTGAAATGGTCAGCTCTTCATCAACAGACTTAACAATCACCGAGAATCTGCTTGATAGCGAACTGCTTGGCTTTCAACGACTGCGAACTCATGCTGGCCGGGGCGCCGATACGTTCGTGCGTTCTGGCTCCAGCGATGACTTCGGCGGAAGCAAAGTCTTGCAAGCGTCTCGAAAGGGTCCACAGCAAGAACACATCTACTTGCGATTCGACTTGTCCAAAATGTCCTTCCCACGTGAATCCATCGATCGGGCAGTAGTCATGCTGTCTTTGGAAAAAGGCAGTCATCAAGGTAAGTCCACGTTCAATGCCTACGGAATCATGGCTGGCTTGCCGGACGATTGGGTCGAGAGCGGCGACGGCCATTTGAGTTGGAAAGATTCACCCTGCCGTGATGGGGTTGATGGACAACAATATCTTGGGCAGGCAACGATTGTGAATTCAGGTGACCAACAAAGTGCGACCGACGCCTGCAGGGTTGTTGGCGAGGGTCTCGATGATTTCTTGCGTGGCTCCACGTCCGATCAGATCAGCATCGTCTTGATCCGCGAAAACAACTCCGAGAATCCGACAAAATTCAAATCACAGGAGGGAAAACCCGACCAGGCCCCTGCGCTCGCGTTCCGGCGCGCAACTCAGTAAAAGGGCAGGGCAGGGGTGCGTTTTTTTGATCGCAGCTACGTTCTGGCGAATGTCACTCCGTTGTGGTTAAACTGATTCCATGTCCCAAGACTTATCTTCCGATTCGCAAGGCAACAGCACCGTCAATTTGGTGCGTTCCTCCCATCCATGGACCAAAGCGGATAGCGCCGCGGGTTTTGTGCTTCGATATCTCGTGCCAATGAGACGGCAGTTGACGAAGGTGCTGGGATCTGCCGAACATGCCGATGAGGCACTCAAACTTCTGTTGGCACATTTGGTCAGCGTTGGCTTTGGCAATCAGAAACAGGGCCGTTTGAGAGACTTCTTGCTGCGAGGCGTTCGATCGGCTGCCAAATCCCATCACACCGAATTGCCAGAAAAAGACCGACCGCCGCTGAATCTGGAGGAGGTCACTCTGGAATCGCGCGAGTGGCTAGCCTACTGGCGCGATGGAATTTTGGAGCGTGCGTGGCGAGCGTTGGAAAGGCAAGAGCATGCTGATTCAGGATCACCCGTTTTTACGGTTCTGCACTGTGCCACGTCCCAGCCTCAGGCGACACCAGCCATGCTCGTTGTGCAAATAGCATCCGAAACAGGTGTTCAGCTAGAAGAAAAATTGGTTGCCAAAACGCTGCCGCTTTCCCGAGCGTTATTCGCGCAGTTGGTTGCCGATGAGGTCGCCGAAACACTGGAGAATCCGACAGGTGCGGATGTCAAAATGGAAATCAACCTGCTAGGACTCGGTAAAGCATTTAGCGGTGTGACAGTGGAAACAAGCACGCCAAAAGACTCCTGAGCGTTACTGAACTTCACATGAAATCGCTCGAATTCAAAGTTGTTTCTCTCGCCATCGACTACCCTAGATAGAGTCAGCACGAGTGATCGTGCCAATGGTGATCGTGATAGAGGATGATAACGATCCCGACAGGATGCACTTTAAAAGTACATTCTCCCACCCTTCAACACCAACATTTGGTTTCTTTACGATGCGAACGCTGGATAGTTTTCCGCTCGCTGCCTGTGCTGCAGCAGCTCTCTTGATGACGACGTTTCGCGCTGCAGCGCAAGACCAGCCTTCACCTTTGGATGAGTCCGGCCATGTCGTGACCTTCGAACGTGACATCGCACCCATCTTGCAATCCAGATGCTTGGAGTGCCACGGCCCCGAAGACGCAAAGAACGACTTCCGTGTCGATGATCGCGACACGTTCATGGACTACATCGAACCAGAAGACATCGAATCAAGCAGTCTATTCGTCGACTACTTGGCAACGGACGATCCCGACATGTTGATGCCGCCAGAATCTCACCAAGGTCCGCTCAGCCCCGCAGAGTTGGCGCTGATCCGCGTCTGGATCAACGAGGGCGCCGAATGGCCCGAAAGCGTGACCATCAGCGAAGGCTCCGAGCAACCTGCTCCGATTGCTGCCCCCATCGCGCGAACGATCCCAGAACGGGTCTGGGCGGCAATGGGCTATCTGCATCCAGCCACCATCCACTTCCCAATCGCGTTGTTTTTGTTGGGCGCCGCCTTTGTTGTACTCGGCTGGAAGTGGCCTACGGTTGGTTTTCAGATTCCCTTGGCATGCCTGTTGATTGGAACCGCCACTGCAATCGCTTCGACCGTCATGGGCTGGTCGTTCGCTGTCGCCCAGGGGTACGGAGGAGGCTGGAGCCCGATGGACTGGAGCCGGGAAATCGATGTACATCGCTGGAGCGGACTGATTGTCACGGTAGTCTCTTGCATTGTTTCGGCGATCGCTTTGATGTCTCTCTGGAAAGACAGCGAGTCGCTGACCAAGTACTGGAAGATTGGACTTCTGCTGGTCGCAGGCATGGTCGGTGCGGTTGGCCACCAAGGTGGTGAACTGAGCTACGGCGCAGACTTCTATCCGCGTGCACTTCGCATTCTGATTGGCACCGAGGGAGCTCCCGATGTGGAGCAGCCTGTTGCAGAGGAAGCAGTGGAACCGTCTGAGTAATCGCGTCCTACTTTAACTCGTGGAACCGCTTCGCGACCCCATCGATCAGATCCACGCGATGGATGGTCATCCAAGCGAATTCACTGGAAGTGTAGGGGTCGGGTTCGACAAGTGGTTTTCCATCAGCTTCGGCATAGATCGTTCGTACGATGCTGATCGGATTCTCTGCTCGAGGCGCGAGTTCGTAACCGACTCCACGCGTGACTTGCAACCAAGTGTTTTCACGAAACCCACTCATGGTTCTCTTCTTGATTTGCTGCACCTGAGCGTCGCGAACGGTCACGTCCAGTGATTCGTCCTGAGCTGTCTTGGCGGCCAGCTTTTGTGTTTCACTCAAGTCATAGCTGACCCAACCGTAAGGCGGCAGAAACACTTCGAGCTTGCAGTGTGACGGAGAGCCTTTGTCGAACATCTGCAATCCATACAAAACGCGTGAGGGATAGCCAACGTTACGCGCCAGCGTACTGCACAGTCCGTGGTAGTCGCTGCAATGGCCACGGCGATGCACCATCGCGTGCATCGGATTTGCACTCAGGGAGGCAACCTTGTGGTCATAAACCAAATTCTTATCGACCCACTGCATCGCACCGATCAGCCGATCGGGTGCTGAACTCTCGCCGGTCGAGGCATCGATTTCTGTTAGAACCTGACGTAACTGATCACCCTCGGTCGAGCGTGGATCGGCTTTCTGAAACGGTGCAAAGGAATCAGGCCAACGCTTGGGCTGAATCACTTCGCCATAGTCGACATCCCAGTTCAACTGCTGAAGCTGTGCTTTGAAGCGGTGCGTGATCAACTGAGCACCACTGGGTGAATCAAATTCAAAGTACGCGAACGTGTTTCCATACTCGGCTTCCGTCGCGATCTTTGGCTCGACAAGCCGAGGATGAGTCTCGATCTGACGATCGGAAATCTGTTGGCACGCGTCTGAATTCGGCAATGGCATCCAGACACGGAGTTTCTTGGTGCCGGTCGGGGCAGTCACAGCAACGCGAAAATCGACCTCGTACGTTGCCTGCATGGACTTGCTGCCCGTGATCGATGCAGCGGGAGAAAGCTCCTCAGCAGGCAAACTGGCCCCACTGAGGGCAAACGCTAGCAGCAGCACACCGACCGCTGAATCTTGATAATTGCTCATGGAAGTCGATCGTGGCGAAAAGGAGGGAGCTTAACGAGTCAATGTCCACTCGTTTATTCTGTCCGCTGGCGAAGTTCAGTATGACCGCCAAATTGCCCTCTTGCCATCCTCTCAAGTTTCCTCAACGAAGAATCTCGCCTTCTTCCCAGCTACGAATTGACCCGTGAGCGCAAAGCAATCCAAGAAGCCAAAACGCAAACAGAGCGATGCTCTGCCAGAAGACCGGTTTATCAATCGGGAACTCAGCTGGCTAGAGTTCAACGAGCGTGTCCTTGACCAAGCAGCGGATGCATCCTTGCCGCTTCTTGAACGTGCCAAGTTCCTGGCCATCACGAGCTCCAACCTGGACGAGTTCGTGATGGTGCGCATTGGCAGTCTGAAGATGCAGTACCAACGCAACTCGATGTCTCGCGATCCATCCGGGCGAACAGTAGGCGAGCAGTTGCATGCGGTCGCCAATCGATGCCGGACGATCGTCTCACGAGAATACGATGTCTTCGGTGAACTCGAACCGATGTTGGCAGAAGCCGATATTCATCGTGTCGACCTGAACCAGTGCAACGAGCATTGCAGTGAAGCCGCAAGTCGCCGATTCCACGAAGAAGTGTTGGCCGTCCTATCGCCGCAGGCCATTTTTGCAGAACGTCCTTTTCCGTTGTTGCCAGGATTGGGAATCCATCTCTGCGTTCGTTTGAAACCGAAACCACAAGACAGTGAAACCAGTGACGAACCGATCGAGAGCGACTACGCGATCGTTCCGCTAGGACGTACGGTTCCACGACTGATTCCAATGCCGTCCGATCGCGGTCACGCGTACGTCCTTCTGGAGGAGTTGGTCAAACACAACATTGGCAGCTTCTTTCCCAATCGCGAGATCATCGAGTGCGTTGCGTTCCGCGTGACGCGCAACGCCGACGTGGAACTGCAAGAAGATTCCGCAGCCGATTTGATGGTCGGAATGGAAGAGATGCTCGAAAGTCGGCGACTCTCTCGTGTGGTCCGTTTGGAGTACGGGAGCGAAGCTAGCGATCCGATGATTGCCTTCCTGTCGGAAAAGATGCAGGTCCGCAGCGAGGACCTCTTTCCCATCGAAGGCCCCTTGGATCTCACCTACCTGTTCGCGCTGCACGGCTTGGAAGGATTCGACTCACTTCGAGATGAATCGTGGCCGCCCCAGGGTACCCCGCGGATTGATCCAAACGAATCCATGTTCACGACGATCGGTTCGGGCGACCTGTTGTTGGTCCATCCCTATGAGCGATTTGACCCAATCGTTCGCATGATCGAAGAAGCCTCCGTGGATCCAGATGTGCTGGCGATCAAACAGGCCTTGTACCGAACCAGTCGTAACAGCCCGATCGTCGCCGCCCTAAAACGAGCCGCCGAGCACGGCAAGTACGTTTCGGTCATCGTGGAATTGAAAGCCCGTTTTGATGAAGCCAGAAACATCGAGTGGGCTCGCGAAATGGAACAAGCCGGCGTCCAGGTCATCTACGGGATCCGTGGCCTGAAAACTCATGCCAAAGTCTGCGTGATCGTCCGTCGCGAACCACGAGGCATCGTGCGATACATGCACTTTGGAACGGGCAACTACAACGAAGTGACGGCGAATCTCTACAGCGACGTTTCGCTGCTGACCTGTAACGAAGTGCTCGGTTCGGATGCGACGGCGTTCTTCAACGCCGTGACCGGCGCCAGCGAACCAACTCAGTTGCATGAACTTGCCTCGGCACCCATCTCGCTTCGAAAACGTCTCCTCGATCTGATCGACGCAGAAACCCGGCGCAGCGTGGAAGGTCAAAAAGCAGAGATCGCGGCAAAGCTAAACGCTCTCGTGGATACCGAAATCATCGACGCTCTGTATCGAGCCAGCCAAGCGGGAGTCAAAGTTCAGCTGAATATCCGCGGCGTTTGCTGCCTGAAGCCTGGCGTGAAAGGGCTCAGCGAGAGTATCCGCGTCGTATCGATCGTCGATCGATACTTGGAACACGCACGCGTGATCTACTTCCGACATGGTGGCACGAACGAGTTGTTCATCAGCAGCGCCGATTGGATGCCGCGAAACTTGGACCGACGAATTGAACTACTGATTCCCATCGACGACCAAGACTGCCGAAAGAAACTTCTGGAAACGCTACGAGTCTATTTCAAAGACACGTCCAACGCCTGGGAGATGGATGCGAGCGGCGCCTACAAGCGGATCAAGAAAAAGGACAATCCTTTGCGTTCGCAAAAGCTGCTGCATGATCGCGCACAGGAAACGATGCGCGATATCACACAGAATCAGCGAGTAATGTTCCAACCACATGGGCGACGCGAAGCAACTTGAGCGCGGCAACAAAACCGCCATCGGCAAGCTAGTTGACTACAGAATCGCGCCCGGACGGTAAGCTGCCGCCTCCGGGTATTTTTCCACGATCGTGTCAATCTTTGCGACAACGTCCCGCACCTGCTTGGGAGCGTTGCCAATGAACTGCACGGGATCGCCAATCGCTGTTGTCAGCTGTTCGGCATTCATCGGGATTCGATCGTCGGCCGCCAAACGGTCAATCAAGTCGTTATCGTCACATCCGCTTTCACGCATTTTCAAGGCGGCAGCGACAGCGTGCTCCTTGATTGCCTCATGAGCGGTCTCGCGTCCAACTCCCGCCTGCACCGACGCCATCAGAATTTTCGTGGTCGCAAGAAACGGCAAGTAACGTCGCAGTTCGCGGTCAATGACGGCTGGATAGGCGCCGAAGTCGAGCAGCACGGTCAAACAAGTTTCCAGCTGCCCATCCATCGCCAGAAAGGCGTCTGGCATCGCAACACGACGGACAACACTGCAACTGACATCGCCCTCATTCCATTGGTCACCCATCAATCCACCGACCATCGTCAGATAGCCACGCAAGATCACCGTGAAGCCGTCAATGCGTTCGGCCGATCTCGCGTTCATCTTGTGAGGCATCGCAGACGAGCCGACTTGTCCCTTCTGGAATCCTTCGGTCGCCAACTCCGCACCAGCCATCAAACGTAGCGTTCGCGCAAAGTTTGCCGGAGCCGACGAGAGTTGGGCCAAAGCCGAAACCACATCGAAGTCCAGCGAACGCGGGTAGACTTGGCCGACTGAATCGAAGCACGAGTCGAAACCAAGATTCTCCGCGATTCTTTGGTCAAGCGAATCCAACTTCGATACATCTCCATCGAACAGATCCAACATGTCTTGCTGTGTGCCAACCGGGCCTTTGATACCACGCAGTGGGTAGCGAGCGAGCAGTTCCTCGATCCGCTGCAGGCCGATCAGCAATTCTTCGGCAGTATTGGCAAATCGTTTTCCGATCGTGGTGACCTGGGCCGGCACATTGTGACTACGGCCAGCGATAGCCAGCTCGCAGTACTCCGCAGCTCGCTGGCCAATCATCGAAAGTGCGGCGATCGAATGATCTCGAACCAATCGCAAAGCCATACGAATTTGCAGCTGCTCGACATTCTCGGTCAAATCGCGCGACGTCATCCCTTTGTGAACGTGTTCATGGCCCGCCAGCTCGTTGAACTCTTCGATACGGGCCTTCACGTCGTGACGGGTCACGCGTTCTCGAGCATCGATGGAATCCAAATCGACTTGCTCGACCGCGGCTTGGTAGCTCTCGATCACTTCATCGGGCAGATCGATCCCCAGATCGCGTTGGGCCTCCATGACCGCAATCCAGAACCTTCGCTCCAAAATCACCTTACCAGTGGGTGACCAGATTTCGACCATCGCTTCACTGGCGTATCGCGAAGCAAGAACATTGGGAAGAACAGCCGGCACTCGAAGCTCCTCAGCGGACAAACGGACAGATCAGCCGAGAATGTAGGCCCTGTTGCCGATCGTTTGTAGTCCTGAGATACCTGGGCAGCGATTCACAGCATCAATCGCGAGCCGGGCCTGATTTCTGGTAGAAAATGGCTTCGGATGGTCGAAAAAATCCTCGAATCCCAGGTTTTTCTTCCAATGAGGCGGCGAGATTGGCTTTCTTGGCTGGAATGCGCCGTTCCAGCGTCAAATCGAGTTCGATACCATATCGGGCTAGTTGTGATGCTCCGTTTTATGTAGTCACAGCATTTTTCCAGTTTATCGGATTTTGGATGTACGTCTTCAGCGGTGCGCCGTTCACCTCCCGTTCCACCCAAACAGCGCGGATTGCCTTCCCTGCATTCGCGGTATTACTTGCATGCTGGGCTCCAACATTTGGATTCGGCCAAGATGCGGGTAGCGTGAAGGCCGATGCTGCCGCCAAAAAGGCGAAATACACGCCAGCAATTCAGATCTTGCCGGATACCGTTGCTGGTTTGGTGCGCATTCCCAGTCTGCCCAAATTCTGCGAAGCCTGGAAAGAAACCAACGCGGGGCGATTGGTGAAAGAAGATTCGATGCAGCCTTTCATCGAAGCACAAAAGGCTCGCGCCAAAAACTATCTTGATTCGATCGACAATCGAGTCGGCATCCGTGTGCAAGACCTCTACGACATTGCTTCGGGTGAAGTCGTGATGTCATGGCTGGCTTTCGAGAACGACAAACGTCGCCCGTTTGCGATTTGCATCATCGCCGATATTCGAGGAAAACGCGCGGAAGCCGACAAGGCCATCGAAACCATCGACAAAGACTTGAAGGCAGGCGGATGGACGCGACAAGACGTCAAGCATCAAGGCCAATCTGTCAGGGTCTACAACTCCAAACCCAAGCCCGGCCAGCTCAAGATCGAACAAGTCGCGGTGACGCTGAATGATTCACAGATCATCGCCGCCGACCGCGACAGCGTTGTCACGGACCTGCTAGACGCTGTTGACGGAAAGCCCAAGGGAAAGGCGATCAACACGCATCCCGATTTCAAACATGTTCTGACACAGTCAGCTCGCGCGATCAAAGGCCCGCTTCAGCAAACCGGCGGAACACTTGCCGCTGAATGGTACGCGCGTCCGTTTCAAATGGGACGGATCCTCCGCGAGTCACTCGACGTCGATCGGGGAAATCAAATTGATGTTTTGAAGTTGCTTGAGAATGAAGGGTTCGACGCCATCAAGGCGGCCGGCGGTATCTTTGCGATGGCCGGCAAAAAGTACGATCTCCTGCATTGCGGCAGCGTCCTGGCTCCACCTCCTTTCAAGAAAGCGGCTCGCATGCTGAGTTTCTTGAACGCTCCCATCGAAGACGTACCCGACTGGGTCCACAGTGAGACGGCAAGCTTCAATCGGCTGAATCTGAATATCAAGGATGCGTTCTGGGCATCGGAGTCATTGATCAACGAAGCTTTTGGTGACGAGATTTTTCGCGACATCATCGACGGGATCCGTGACGACGAAGATGGTCCGCAGATTGACATTGAAAACAACGTGCTACCGAACTTGGACAATCAAGTCATCCTGCTTACCGACAACACCTTGCCACTGGAAATCAATTCCGAACGAATGCTTGTGGCAATTCGCGTCAAGAATGCCGCTGTCGTTAAGAACGTGATCCGCAAGGCAATGGAAGTCGAACCTGACGTCAGCAAAATGGAAGTTGCCTTGCCTGGCGTTGAAGTCTGGCGAATGCAGCGTGGCGCTGGAGATGATGATTTCGACAAGGAGATCTTTGGCGACCTCGAACTGGACTTCGATGAGAAAGATGACACGGAAGAGAAACCACCGCTGTTAGATCATTGGGCGATCGCTGTGGTCGACAAAGGCCCCGGATCGAACTCGCCATACTTGATGTTCACCAGTCACCCCGATTTTCTAATCGAAACTGCAAAACGAATCATCAACGGTGCACAGAATGGGTTGGGAGCTTCGCCAGAAATCAAGGTGGTCGCTAGCTCCTTGAAACAACTAGGTGCCGCCAATCCCAGCTTCGATCGCGTGGTTCGCACCAAGCTTTCTTTACGAGCAAAATACCAACTGCTGCGTCAAGGAAAACTGAAGGACAGTGATTCCGTTCTCGCATCGCTGGCCCGCCGCTTCTTTGAAGACGAGGACGGAGGCCAGCCGGATCCGTTGAATGCAGCCAAACTTCCAACGCTAGAAACGATCGAGAAGTTTCTGCCCGCAGGTGGCAGCTTTGTTGAATCCAACAAAGACGGTTGGCTGATGACTGGCTTTCTACTGAAGTAGAAAACGCAGGCAAGTTCAACACAGAGCATTGGCAAGCAAAGTTTGCCTGTATTCTAGACGCGTCCCAAGCCTTTTTTCATCGCTTCTCGGACGACCGGCAGAACGCGATCTTTGACGTCTTCTAGTGTTCCTTCGAGGAACGCGCCGGAGGCCGCCTTGTGGCCGCCGCCACCGAACTGGCGTGCGACTTCGTTGCAGTCCATGCCACATCGACTCCGGAAGCTAAGTTTGAATCCACCGCGGATTTGCCCAACGAAGATCACCGCCCCCTCCGCTCCCCTGACCGCGAGGGTCAAGTTGATCGCATCCTCGGTATCATTGGGTTGGGCATCCATCGCAACGAAGTCTTCCTTCTGCACGTAGGTGTGCATCAACGCGCCATCCAACTCTGCGGTTGTTCGGGAAAGGATCAATCCTCGCAAACGCAGGCGGCCAATCGTATCGCGTTCATAGAGATCACCATAGACTTCGCTCGGCACGACCCCCGCGTCGATCAGCCTCGCAATCACACGGTAGGTTTCTGACGTCACGCTCCCGAACCTGAACCAACCGGTGTCGGTCGCGATCGCAGCGAACAAGGGCACCCCCATGCTGCGTGTCAGCGGCACGTTCAACGCGTCTGCGGCTTGCACGACAAGGTGGCCGGTGGCTTCGGCTTGGTAGTCTTTGTACATCGTTGCCCCCAGATCATCCTCGCCAACGTGGTGATCCAAGACCATCTTGTCCGCACTGGAACCACGAATCACCTCGCCCATATCGCCTAGCTGAGCCCAAGCGCTGGTGTCGAGCACCATGATGCAATCCGCCGAAACATCTTCCGGCTCGACGTTGTCACCGAGCACCTCGATGTTGCTGGCAGGGTCAAGAAATTGCAAAGCAGGTGGCGTGCGATGTGCGTTGATGATCCGCACCTTCTTGCCCACAGTCCGAAGCACCTCCGCCATTCCCAACTCGCTTCCCAAGGCATCACAATCGGGTCGAATGTGACTGACCAAGACAAACGACTCGTAGTGGCTGATTTGATTGAGAAAGGCTTTCCAATTAACACTCATGTGTCTTCGATTCCTTGAGTTCGAGGCTTTCAGCCGCGTGAGGGGCCACCTGCGAGACGCTCGCGAATGGTTTGAATGTCCTTGTGAAGCTGCTCAATCAGCTCATTTGCCGATCCGAACCGCATGATATTGCGAACGCGCGTGACAAAGTCTACTTGAAGTTGTTGCCCATAAAGATCGCCATCATAGCCCAGCAAATGAATCTCAACCTTTGATTCGCCATCCTGCTCGAAAGTCGGGTTCGGCCCGATATGAATGGCGGCTACCTGCGCCACATCCATGCCTTCCACCGTCGCGAAGCCGCCGTAAACCCCAGGGGCAGGAACGACCACATCCATGTCCACCAAATTTGCAGTCGGAAAGCCAATCTCGCGACCACGCTTGGCTCCGGTGGTGACCGTGCCACGAATCAAATACGGATGCCCTAGCATTGAATTGGCTTTCTCAACGTTTCCCGTTTCAAGCAGTCGTCGAATCCGTGTACTGCTGACCATCTCCGCGCCTTCGCAGGTGGGTTCAACAATCCGCAGATCGACACCGTTCCGATCGCAAAGCTCCTGCAACACGGCAACGTCCCCACCACGATCCCGACCGAAGAAAAAGTTGGGTCCCTCAAACATGGCGGACGCTTTCAGACAGCCAACGACCAGTGAGTCAAAAAATTCACTGGCGGTGAGCTGCAAGAATCGAGAGGTTGTCTTACAAACAACCAACGCATCGATCCCATGCTCATGCATCAAAGCAGCCCGACGTTCGATCCTGGTCAACCTTCGATAGACCAGGTCGGGCCGCAGTATCGTCACAGGATGGGGATCGAGAACGACGGCGACGGCCGGGCAACCACGCTCGTCAGCCAACTCACGAACTTGCCCCAGCAACATTGCATGTCCCTGATGAACACCGTCAAAGTTACCAATCGTGATCACGCCGCCGGCGATCTCTGAAAACTCACTGGATGCGTCTGCCTCGGTCGCCGAAGCAAGTCCGGGCAGGTCATCAAGCGGGAGGATTTTGGTCACGAGCGGCGGTGGATTGAATGAAGCAGGGCAGGGGAGTCTGATCGAAGATTATGGCCTAGATGTGGCTTCCTTCGTAGGCGGGCCGATTTGCACTACGAAGTCTGTGAAACCAACCGGATTGCTGGTGCGATCGCGTCCAAAATTTCGACCGCAGTCATCCCAGCCTGTCCATACGATTCAGACGCCAAATCACCAGCTTTTCCATGGACCCAGGTGCCCAAGCAAGCGGCGTCCCAGGGCGACATGTCCTGGCCCAACAGAGAGGTGATCACCCCCGTCAGAACGTCTCCACTACCAGCGGTGGCCATCCCCGGGTTCCCACTCGTATTGGTCCAAGACTTGTCGCCATCCACAATCACGCTGGGGCCTCCTTTGACCACGATCACCGCTCCTATCTGCCCAGCCAACTTATGTGCCGCTTGAATCTGGGCCGAGCGATCCGATGCTGCAACGCCAACCAATCGCTGCAACTCTCCCGGATGCGGTGTGAGTACTAGTGGCCCCATGTCTTCATTGGCCAATGAGTCCGGCATGTTCGCCAGCACATTGAGCGCGTCAGCGTCCAACACACGTGGCGTCTGCCGAAGACACATCATTCGCTCAACAATCCGAGTTGCACCAGCACCGGTCGTCATCCCAGGCCCACAACCAATGGCCGAGAAGTTTCTCGCCAAGCTCATCACTTCGGTGACAGCATCGGTTGCAAAGGATCCATCGGACTGATCGGACAGCGGCACCGTCATCACGCCAGGATGAAAGGCTGCCACTGCTTCCAAGCAACGATCGGGAATTGCCGCGGTGACCAATCCGGCTCCCGTTCGCAAAGCGGCAACTGAGGACATCGCGATCGAACCGCTCATTCCGCGAGAGCCTCCTATCAACATCACTCGACCGAACGAACCTTTATGCGCGTCGGCTGGCCTTGCTGGGAGTCGAATGAAAGGCAATGAACTCATGTGGCGGCATTCTGCAATTGACGGGCCACGATTCCAGCGAGATATCCGCCTTTGAATCCAGCGTCAATGTTGACGACTGCCACGTTCGAAGCACAGCTACTGAGCATCCCCATCAATGGAGTCAAACCACCGAAACTCGCTCCGTAGCCAACGCTGGTCGGTACCGCGAAAATGGGTACCGCCAAGTGACCGGCGACGACCGCGGGCAGTGCCCCCTCCATTCCCGCGACCACAACAACAGCGGAAGCCTCTCGCAGGGTCGGGACCACGGCCCGCAATCGCTGCGGGCCAGCAACACCGATGTCGTCGTACTTTCGCACAGCAACGTTCATCCAATTCAGCGTTTCCAGTGCTTCCTCGGCCACCGGCGCATCGGTACTGCCGGCGCTGACCACGGCGACATGAAATCGGACGTCGGCGCCCGGTTCAGAGTCCGAATCCGAAGGTCTGGCCTGCAGCGTCCGAGCCAGTGGATTGTGGTCCGCCTGCGGAAAGGACTGCCGGACTCGGAACGCGACTTCGGGATCAATCCGGGTGACAAGAGCCGACTGGTCTGCCAACAGTTGGGTCTGAATGATCCGTGTGATCAATTCCGCCGATTTTCCCTCTCCGTAAATCACTTCGCCGAATCCACATCGCGACTTTCGGCCAAGATCGACCGCCGCACCCTCCACATGCCCAATTTCCTCGTCTTTCGCCGTTCCAGACTCGCGTTGCAGACTTTCCATCAACTCGCGGCTCGAAGCTTGACCATCGATCACTTTGGACATCAATTCAAGCAGGGCAGGGGACAGTGACATCGGCGTTCAGTTCTGTTCAGGTAGGCAGGGTTGCAGGACAATGGAATCGCATTTCAAATTTGCCATTCCACGTTGCCCCATTTTCAATTTCACCCGTTTTCCGTCCGACGGATAATCTTATGAATAAAAGTTGTGTACTGGCTTACTCTGGTGGTCTCGACACGTCAGTCATTTTGGGCTGGCTACAAGATCAGGGCTACGACGTTCACGCCGTCTATGTGGACCTTGGTCAACCATGCGAGGACCGAGACGCGATCATGAAGAAGGCCCGTGACGGAGGTGCGGTTTCTTCACGCTTGATCGACGTTCGCGAAGAACTTTGTCGCGACTTCGCGTTCCCGGTACTTGGATGGCAAGCCAAGTACGAACAAATATACCTGCTGGGCACCTCGATCGCGCGTCCCCTGATCAGCAAAGTTTGCCTTCAAGTCGCTCGTGAAGTGGGCGCCACCGCCTATGCCCACGGAGCAACGGGGAAGGGGAACGACCAATGTCGATTCCAACTTGCTGCCGAAGCACTCGATCCCAAGGTTGAGATGATCGCACCATGGCGAATCAAAGAGTTTCGGGAGGCATTCCCTGGCCGAACAGAACTGATCGCGTACTGCGAAAACAAGAACATCCCAGTCAAAGCGTCGACTGCGAAGCCTTACAGTAGCGACGAAAACGTTCTGCATATCAGCTACGAAGCTGGCCAGCTTGAAGAACTGGACGTCAACGGCGTTGAGCTTGTCGACTTCGGCATGGGCGTTAGTCCTCAAGAGGCTCCCGATCAGTCCGAATCAGTGACGATCGGTTTCGAGTCTGGCGTGCCAACCACTCTCAATGGCACCAGCGTCAACGCGTTGCAAATGGTCGAACAGCTCAACGACATCGCTGGTCGTAATGGGGTTGGCCGCATCGACATGATCGAAAACCGTTTCGTTGGAATGAAGAGCCGTGGCGTCTACGAGGCTCCCGGCATGACCGTGCTCTACGATGCCTTGATGTACATCGAACAGCTGACCCTCGATCGCGACTTGACCCATCTTCGAGACCGTCTCGCTCCAGAAGTCGCGGAAATGGTTTATTACGGATTCTGGTACACGCCAAAGATGGACGCCTTGATGAGCTTCATTCGTGAAGCCCAAAAACCAGTCACCGGAGAAGTCACTCTGAAACTCTATAAAGGCAACATTTCCGTGGACGCGCGTTCGAGCCCCAATAGCCTCTACGATGCTGAGATCGCAACGATGGAGGGCGGAGGTTCCTACAACCAGGACGATGCGGAAGGATTCCTGCGGATCAACGGCCTGCCAAGCCGCGTCCAGGGAACCGTCTCGCCCCGAGAATACTGATCTTTCCGGACGCATTTCCGTCCCCGACGGAGCGGTGGTCTGATTTTATTGACCCGTTTCCCTTCCAAGCCTAGTATGGAGCTCTGAGCAACAGGATTCTTGCTCAGACTTTTCAACCATACACCACGTGCCCCCGTTTCACGGGCGTGATGGGTGTTCGCCTTGGCACTTAGGATCACAACTCGTTGTGATACGAGGAAGGTAGATGATGAGACATCCCCTGGATTGTTTTCTTCAATCGGCACGGTTCCTTACCGGCATCGTGATCGTAGCGGCATGCTCAACGGTCACGCTTGCGGGCACGTTTGACGCACAGACGCGCGCCGATGCTTCGATGAGAAAGCGGCAAGTGCGAGCGGCTCAGTTTCTCCATCGCGCGACGTTCGGTCCAACCATCGAAGAAATCGATGCGTTAGCCGTTCGAATGAAACAAGTCGGCACACGCCGGGCCTGCGAAGAATGGATCGACAATCAATTCTCATTGCCTGCCAGCCTGCATCAGCCGCTGGCCGAAGCAATGTACGTGGATGACGGCTACAACGGCGAAGAAGATGGCGTTTGGATTCAACGCTACCGGTACCACTCTTGGTGGCATCAAGCATTGACGGCCCCGGATCAACTCCGCCAGCGCACCGCTTGGGCACTCATCCAAATCCTTGTCACCAGCGAAGACGGCGCGGGATTCAACGACCGCGCTCTTGGCAACGTTTCAGGCAAACCGCGCTGGCTCGGCCCAACGGCTTACTATGACCTGATGGTGAACGGAGCCTTCGGAAACTACCGTGATCTCTTGGAAGAGGTGACCTACCATCCCATCATGGGAGTTTACCTGAGCCACATGCGAAACCGAAAATCCAATGGCGTTCGGTTTCCCGATGAAAACTACGCACGTGAAATCATGCAGCTGTTTTCCATCGGCCTCTATGAGCTTCGGCAAGACGGACGTCTCAACCGAACGCTCTCAGGTGAACTGATTCCGACGTATGACAACGACACCATTCGAAATCTTGCCCGCGTTTTCACAGGGCTCACGTACAAGCCCTCCAATGCAGGGAACTTCTTTTGGTCGGGAAATGACTTTGATCATCCAATGGAGATGTACCAACCGGAGCACGACACAGACCCCAAGACCTTGCTCAACGGACAGATCACAGATATTGATGATGGAAACGCGGACATCGATGCGGCATTGGACAACCTGTTCGCCCATGACAATGTGGCCCCATTCATCTCGCATCGATTGATTCAGCGTCTGGTCAAAAGCAATCCGTCACGGGGATACGTCAGACGTGTCTCGCGGAAGTTCAATGACAACGGACAAGGTGTCAAAGGGGACCTGAAAACAGTCGTCAAGGCGATTCTTTTAGATCCCGAATCGTGGCGTTCGATTCGACTGCGCACTCACCGGAATCCGCTTCAAGTCGAAGTCGTCCCACGTGGAACCGAGTACTCGCGACTTCGCGAACCAGTCCTCCGATACACCGCGTTGCTGCGAGCCTGTGATGTCACCAGCGACTTTCCAACCGGCCGAATGATGGTCACTCCATTGAGTTGGATTTGGACTCAAGAGCCATACCAGTCACCGAGCGTGTTCAACTTCTTTCTCCCCAACTACCAGCCGTCGGGCGATTTGATTGGATTCCAACCGTCCCGGCGCATTCCCAACGGCGAACTGATGGCTCCGGAGTTCCAGCAAAAAACCGCGGTCACGTCCAATTATCTGATGAGCAAGTACATCTGGGATATCAGTGCGCAGAACGCCAGATTCACATTCAACAATACCGAGTGCAATCTGGCCTTCCACTTAGACGACGAGAAAGCGTTGGCGACCGAAAACGAGGACATGCCGAAACTACTGGACCTCCTGGATTTGGTGTATTGCTGCGGAACAATGCCACAAGACTACAAGGATCGGATCGTCGAAGTCATCAATGCGGAAACCGACTGGATGCGGAACAACACCGAATGGCGTCCACAGATGGAAGACTTCCGCGTCGAAAGCGCATTGATCCAAGTGGCGACGTCGCCGTTCTCTGCGATCGCAGAATAGCACCACGGGCTCCTCGTCTTCCAATCGTCTATCACGAGACCAAGTTATGAAACGCACCAAATCACTCGACCTGCAAGCCGCTTCGCGTCGAGACATGCTGAAAGTTGCCGGTGGCTGCGCAGCGTTGACGAACACATCGCTGCTTTCGACTTTGTTTCAACTCTCGGCAACGAATACCGCGGTCGCGCAGACTTCGGGACTGACCGGCTACAAAGCGCTTGTTTGCTTGTTTTTGTTCGGAGGCAATGACTCTTTCAACATGCTGACGCCGCTTTCATCAGGTGAGCGTGCCGACTATGTCAGTGCTCGCGGCGGCGTCTACGCTCCCGGCAATGGTGGATTGGCCTTGGATGAATCAGGGCTGCACACAATCACGGACACTCCTTCCGGACGAACTTTTGGCATCCATCCTTCGATGCCAGAAATGAAAGCGCTGTACGACGCAGACAAGCTAAGCTTCTTGTGCAACGTCGGAAGCCTCGTCGAACCCACCACGAGAGACCAATACAACTCTCAAGCGAATTTGCCTCTGGGCTTGTTCTCACACGCTGACTTACAACGGCACTGGATGACGTCCGTTCCCCAAACGCGTTCGCAAGTCACTGGTTGGGCCGGGCGCATGGCCGACATGGTGACGGACGCGACCAATGCCAACGACAGCATTTCGATGAACATTTCATTGAACAACGTCAACATGCTGCAAACCGGCGGAACGGTTGTCCCCTATGTGATTGGAGACAACGGTGCCACCGAAGCTACCTGGTATGGCGATTCTTGGACTCAGGCCAACATTTTCACAACACTAACCGATGACGCGCTGTCACGTTCGTACAGCAACCTGCTGGAACGTACGTTCGCCAAACAGAATCGGACTGCTTTAGATGCAGCCATCGAGTTCAACGCAGCGACCTCTGCTGTGACAAGTGTTGATACCTATTTCCCCCCCGCAGCGAACGCTTCGCGGTTGCAAAACCAGATGAAGATGGTTGCCAAGACCATTGGTGCTCGGCAATCGCTAGACCAAACCCGTCAGATCTTTTTCCTGAGCCACGGTGGCTGGGATAACCATGATGAATTGATCGTCAATCAAGGCGGCAACTTGGCTGTTGTCAGTCAAGCAATGAAGAGTTTTCAAGATGCGATGGACGGACTTGGATTGACCGAGAACGTTGTCACCTTTACCGCTAGCGACTTTGCTCGCACGCTTAGTAGTAACGGACGCGGATCGGATCACGCTTGGGGAGGCAACCAGATGGTCATGGGTGGGCCAGTCACTGGCGGACAGATCCATGGACACTTTCCGGATTCACTCGTCAGCCCGAACGCGCCCAACTCACTGGGTGGATACGATTTGAATTTGGGGCGTGGCCGACTGCTACCGACAACCTCGGTGGATCAAATGGCTGCCGAACTGGCAATGTGGTACGGCATCGCCAACGACAATGCGATGGAAGGGATTCTGCCAAACATTCGCAACTTCCTGGGCGCGGGAACAAACTATCCAATTGGATTCCTGTCGTAATCGGACGCCCAAGTCAAACGGGGCGAACACCTAGGAAGAGCCTCCGCTCACTCCTCTGTTCGCCGGTACTCAATCCAGGGTGTCGTCAGGGAGTCGCTCGCCGCCTTGCGGAGTCACCAGAGCTCGGAAGACCGCGGGATCCACGCTATCCGGTACAAAATGGGCGCGACCATCGGCTGTCGCAATCGCCACGCCACCTTCGATCAGTCCCCCCGGTTCAAATCCGTTGGTGTTGGAGATGTTCCCCGTCATC